>NZ_BAAAMJ010000033.1:9132-113870 GCF_039529215.1 Streptomyces sodiiphilus
GTGGGGGGGGGAGCCGCTGCCCGGCCTCGTTGACGGGGATCGGCTCCCGCCGGGAAGCGAGTCGGCGCGCCATGCGGGATGACACGCCCATGACACATGGCGTCCAGGATTTCGAACAGTGGTCGAATAGCCGGACTACTGTGCATCGTAGGGACGCACTCGGCTCGCCACCATGCCCGTTCCGGCCATCAGCGGCCGGTGCACATCGAGTGGGCGCTCACCCCTCCACGCCATCACTCACGGATTCCGCGCCCCGCAGGCGACCCGGGGCCGACGCCGGCCTCGCCGACCCGGGACCCGCCCGGCCGCACAGCCACTGCGAAGCACCGCCGCATCGCCAGGCCGACACGTGACGCGATCCACCACGAGAGGCCCGACTATTTTTCACGGCAGAGTCCGTACTATATTGCGGGCATCGGCCCGCACCGACCGGAACGGGCCGGCAACTGCCGGAAGGGACACCCTCATGGGCACGCTCACCATCGCATCGGACCCCCGGGACGCGGCGGCCGTCGAAGCCGTCGAAGCGCATCACACCCAACTGGCCGGCGAACTCGCCGGACTGGTCACCACGCTGGTCGCAGCGGCGGAGCGCGACCCGGCAACGGCCGGCGGAATCCGTGCCGAGCTGGTCGGATTCTGCGACCGGGACCTTCTTCCGCACGCCGCCGCCGAGGAAGAGACCCTCTACCCCGTGGCCCGCGACCTGCCCTCGGCCCGGCTGCTCATCGACGGCATGCTCGCCGAGCACCGCAGACTCCTCGCGCTCGTCGACGGACTCCGCGAGGCCGGTTCCGCCGTCCGCGCGGCGGCCGACGGCCAGGCGCTCCACGTGCTGTTCGAAGAGCACCTGGAGAAGGAGAACACCCTGATCCTGCCGCTGCTCGCCGGCGCCCCGGACATCTCCCTCGCCGACCTCCTGGCGGGCATGCACGACCTCCTGGGGGCCGACCACGGCGACGCCGCCGGGGCCGAGTCCGGCGGCTGCGGCGGCACATGCGGCTGCGGCGGCTCCGACGACACCGCGGCGCCCGAGCTCGACGTGCGGAACGTCCCGCACGCGCTGCGCCACGCCACGGTCTTCGGCGCCCTCGCCGCCGTACCCCGGGGACGGGCCATGGTCCTCGTGGCGCCGCACGACCCGCTGCCCCTGCTGGCCCAGATCGAGGACCGGCACCCCGGCGCCTTCACCACGGAGTACCTGGAGCGCGGCCGCGAGGCGTGGCGCCTGCTCCTCACCCACCGCTGACCGCGAAGGAGCCGTCGCTGGTGCGCACCTCGCCGTCCACCAGCGGGTGGGCGCCTTCCGCGCCGACGGCCCCGACGGCGGTGGGTCACCGGGAAGGCGACGTCCGGGCGGGCCTCGAAAAAGGCCAGGTCAGAGTTTCCTTCTCTTGGCCCATCAGCCCGCGTGCACGCACCCGGAGCGTCGAACGACCGTCAGGAAACGGGGAACCAGGCCGACAGGCGCTTGGCAATGGCCGGTACATCGATGTTGTCCTGCGCAACTTCCTCGACGAACGGGCCGGCGATGGAGGCGGGCGGCGGGGCGGTACTGGCACTGATGCCGTTGAGCCGCAGGAAGACGCGCATGGCGAGCCAGGCAGTGCGCTTGTTTCCATCGATCAGCGCGTGATTGCGGGCCACGGAGTGCAGCAGTGCCGCCGCCTTCTCGTACAGCGTGGGATACAGCTCGGCCCCGAACACGTTGGTCCGGGGCCGTTCGATGGCTGACACCAGAAGCCCCATGTCACGCACGCTGTGCTCGGTTGACCGTGCGGGCGATAGCCACGTCGATCTGGAGGTGGCGTACTTCGGTCACTTCAGGTAGTCCAGGATCTCCGCCTCGCTGTCCATGAGTTCGGCCAGGACGTCATCGCCATACAGCAATCATTACCTGGCTGGTATCCAGGTGGCGAGGTGATACCGGCGGCCACTCAAGACTCGGACCTCGGCACCACGTTCCGTGGCTTGGACGGGTTGCGCTCTCAGCTCCGACGCGCCGGGCCCGGGTCGGCGTCCCGCGGCGCCGACAAGGTGCAGCGGGACGCCCAGGCCTCCCGCTTCGAGCGCCAGCCGAGCGTCAAGAACTCCGAACGACACCCTGAGGACATCGATGGTGCAAGCGTCTTCCTCGCGAAGTCGCAGATCAGGAAGCCTGTGAGGGGCGCCTCCGCGCTCGGCCCACTACCCGGAGGGGAACAGGTCGAGCAATCCACCCGAACCACAGATCCGCAGGTCAGGTCGTCTTCTCCGCCGGTTCGAGGATGGCGACGCACTCCAGGTGGTGGGTCATGGGGAACAGGTCGAAGGCGCGCAGGAAGCGGGGGACGTAGCCGGCGTCACGGAAGTGGGCCAGGTCGCGGGCGAGGGCCGCCGGGTCGCAGGCGACGTAGGCGATGCGGCGGGCGCCGAGGGCGGCGAGCTGCCCCACGACCTGCTTGCCGGCCCCGGCGCGCGGCGGGTCCAGGACGATCAGGTCGGCCTCGGTGATGCCGGTGCGCGGCAGCACCCGGTCCACCTTGCCGTGCTCGACGCGGACCCGCGGGTAGTCCGCCAGGTTGTGCCGGGCGTCGGCCACCGCCCGCTTGGAGGACTCGATGCCGAGCACCGCGCCCTCCTCCCCCATCCGGTCGGCCAGGGCCCCGGCGAACAGGCCGACCCCGCAGTAGAGGTCCAGGGCCGTCTCGCCCTTGCGCGGGAGCAGGCCGCGCATCACCGCGTCGACCAGCAGCTCGGCGCCGCGCTCGTGGACCTGCCAGAAGCCGCCGCCGCTGACCCGCCAGGTGCGGCCGTCGGCTCGTTCGCGGACGAACGGGCGGCCGTGCACCCGGTGCACGCTCTCGTCCTTCTCGTCGACCCGCAGCAGGGACACCGGCCGGTCCAGCTCCACGAGCGGGAGCCGGCCTCCGGGCCGGGGGGTGAGCAGCACCTGGCGGTCGCTGGAGCCGCTCGCGGCGATCGCCTCCACGGTGGCGATGCCGGGCCACTCGTGACGTTCGATGCCGAGCTCGGAGACGCCCCGGGAGGCGATCAGGCAGTGATCGACCGGTTCGACCTCGTGCGAGCGGTGGCGACGCAGCCCGGCGCGGCCGGAGTCGTCCACGGCGTACTGGACGCGGGTGCGCCAGGCGGGCACCTCCCCGGCCGGGACCTTGTCGCCGGGCACCGGTTCGACGGTGCCGTCCCAGCGCGCGTCCTCGGCCGTCATTCCGGCCAGCCTGCTGAGCTGCTCGGCCAGCACGTCGGCCTTGAGCCGCCGCTGGGCGCCGGGCTTGACGTGCTGCCAGTCACAGCCGCCGCACCTGCCGGGGCCGGAGAAGGGGCAAGGGGCCGGCACGCGGTCCTTGGACGCCTCCAGGACCCGCACGGCGTCGGCCCGCAGGAAGCGGGAGTCCTCCCGGCCGTCGGTGACGCGGGCGACGACCCGCTCGCCGGGGAGCGTGTGCCGGACGAAGAGGACCTGGCCGCCTGGTGTGCGGGCGACGCAGTGCCCGCCGTGCGCCACCGGGCCGATCTCCACCTCGTACTCCGCGCCGATCAGCGAGGGGGCGGCCGTTTCGGGCTGTGCTGGCATGACGGGCGGACTCCAGGGGTCGGGTCGTGCGGGGTGCGGCGGGTTCCGGGTGGGTACCGGAAAGGCGTCCGCGGAAGAGGGGGACGGCAGTGCCCCCGGCGTGGGTACGCGCGCCGGGAAGGCGCGAGAGGGCAACAGCCGACCAGTCTAGTGCCCGCTCGCCCGGCCTCCCGATGAGACCTTGTCGGCGTTCTGCCATCCTGTAATCGCTCGGAGAGTGACCGGAAAGGACTCGCGTGCACATCGTGATCATGGGCTGCGGCCGGGTTGGCGCGGCTCTGGCCCAGACCCTGGAGGAGCGCGGCCACTCCATCGCGGTCATCGACCAGGATCCGACGGCCTTCCGCCGGCTCGGCTCCCGGTTCGGCGGCCGGCGGGTGACCGGCCGCGGATTCGACCGGGACACCCTGGAGGAGGCGGGTCTGGCCGAGGCCGGTGCCTTCGCCGCGGTCAGCAGCGGCGACAACTCCAACATCATCGCGGCCCGGGTGGCCCGTGAGGTGTTCGGCGTGGAGAACGTCACCGCCCGCATCTACGATCCGCGCCGGGCGGAGGTGTACGAGCGCCTCGGCATTCCCACCGTGGCCACGGTGCGGTGGACGGCGGACCAGATGCTGAGACGGCTGCTGCCGGCCGGCGCGGAGCCGCTGTGGCGGGATCCGAGCGGCGGTGTGCAGCTCTCGGAGGTGCACGTCAGCCCCGCCTGGGTGGGACACCGGGTGAGCAGGTTCCAGGAGCGCACGGGCGTGCGGGTCGCCTTCCTCACCCGGCTGGGCGAGGCGATGCTGCCCACCTCCAGAACCGTGCTCCAGGAGGGTGATCTGGTGCATGTGATGATGCACAGCGACCAGGAGGCCGAAGTGGAAGCCGCCTGCATGCTGGGCCCGGAGGAAGAGTGAGCCGGCCGGCGGCGGCTCCGGGGCCGTCCCGGTGCGGAGGGCCCGGCCGTGGAACCGAGGAAGCACGCCGCGTGAGCGGACGAACCAGCAGAGGGACGCAGCTGCGATGAGAGTCGTGATCGCCGGAGCCGGCGCCGTGGGCCGTTCGATCGCCAGCGAGCTGCTGGAGAACGGGCACGAGGTGCTGCTGATCGACAAGTCGCCGGAGGCCGTCTCGGTGGCCCGGGTCCCGGAGGCCGAGTGGCTGCTGGCGGACGCCTGCGAGATCACCTCGCTGGACGAGGCCGCGCTGGAGCGCTGCCAGGTGGTGATCGCGGCCAGCGGCGACGACAAGGTGAACCTGGTGGTGTCGCTGCTGGCGAAGACCGAGTACGGCGTGCCGCGGGTGGTGGCGCGGGTCAACCACCCCAAGAACGAGTGGCTGTTCAACGAGGCGTGGGGAGTGGATGTCGCCGTGTCCACGCCGCGGCTGATGTCGGCGCTGGTGGAGGAGGCGGTGAGCGTCGGCGACCTGGTCCGGCTGCTGCGCTTCAGCCACGGCGAGGCGAACCTCGTCGAGATGACCCTGCCGGACGAGGCGACGCTGGTGGGCACCCGGGTCGGGGAGGTCGCCTGGCCCCAGGACACCGCGCTGGTCACCATCATCCGGGGTACCAAGGTGCTCATCCCGGACCCGGACGACGCCCTGGCCGCCGGCGACGAGTTGCTGTTCGTCGCGGCACCGGCGCAGGAGGAGCGGCTGGAGGAGCTGCTCTCGGCCCACCGCCGCGGCAGGCGCAGGCAGCGGGAGTAGAGGTCAAGAGAGGCACAGAAGGCCCCCGGCCCCGCGTGCGGCCTCGCACGCGGGCTCCGGGGGCCTCTTCAAGTCTCTCGGGCGGGGTCCCGCCTCAGCCGTGCCGGGGGCCGTCGGTGCGGCCGGCGGGGCGGTCGGTCAGGCGCGACAGCTCCTCGTCCGCGGGCTCGTCCAGGGCCCGGTCCGCCTCGGCCCGGTTCCGCTCGGCGGCCCGCTGTTCCTCGGCCTCCCGCTCGGCGGCCTCCATCTCGGCGATCACGTTGATCGGCGGCGGGGCCTTCACCAGGATGATCCAGGTGAGGTAGACCGCCAGCAGGAAGGGCGGGATGCCCAGGGCGACGCGCAGCCAGCCGAGCTGGGTGGCGTCGCCCCAGAAGTAGATGGGGAAGGTGATGGCCGACTTGCCCAGCAGGATCGCGCCCCACACGTAGCTGGCCTTGACGTAGGCCCGCTTGCGTCCGGGGTTGCGGTTGCGCCAGGAGAGGTTCTCCTTGAAGACCGGGCCGAGGATCAGCCCGAGCAGGGGGAAGCCGAAGGCGGAGGTGACGACGTACGCCAGCCCGAGGACCAGGGTATAGACCATGCCCGGCAGGTAGAAGTTGCGGGCGTCGCCGGACATCATCGCGAAGACCGCGCCGATGGCCACGCCGAAGACGCCGCTGAAGGCGTGCTTGACGGTGTCCCGGCGGGCCAGCCGCAGGACGGCCATGAGCGCCGACAGACCCAGCGCGGCGACGGCTGAGATCTGGACGTCGCGGTTGACGGTGTAGCTGAGGATGAAGACCAGCCCGGGGACGGTCGTCTCCACCATTCCGCGCACGCCGCCGAACGCCTCGAAGAACGCTTCCTTCGTCACGTCCTCGTCGGCCGGCAGGCTCTGCTCCGGGGATGGGGTCTGCTCTTCAGGTGAGGTCACCCGCTACTCCGTTCCGAGTGGTCGCAACTCGTATCTGGGATTGAACAGCACCGGCCTGCCGCGCGAGACGGTGATGCGCCCGGAGGCCGTCAGCCGCCGGCCCGGCTCGATGCCGGCGATGGTGTGCCGGCCCAGCCAGATGACGTCGAGCACGGCCGTCCCGTCGTCGAGTTCGGCCTCCAGCGCGGGCAGCCCGGCGACGGTGCGTTCACTGACAGTACGCAGCGTACCGCTGACGAAGACCATGGGGCGTCCCTCGGGACCGTCGGCGCAGTCGCATATCGGCGTGCACTCGGCGGCCTCGTCCTCAACCGCCGCTTCCCCGGGCTCGATGTCCCCGGCGGTCCCGTTCCGTCCCAGGAGCCGCCACAGCCGGCCGCCCCGCTTCCCGGAACGGTCACTTCCAGTCATGTCTTCAGCCTAGCGGCTGCCTCCGCGGGTGCCGAGTGCCCGGCCCTGGCCACGGTCACCGGGGCGGAGACCCGCGCTCCCTGCCCCGCCGTCGGAGCACGACGGCCAGGTCCAGCAGGGCGAAGACCGCGAAGACGGCACAGATGACGGTGGCCACCCGCAGCCCGTCGGGGCCGAAGGTGTCGCCCGGCTCGGCATTGGCCCAGGCGATCGCGAAGAACACCGTTCCCGCGACGAACAGCGGGGCGAAGATGCCGGAGAGGAGCAGCCGGATACGCAGCGCGCTCTGCGCCGTGACGGGTTCCGTCCCGGTGCGCTCGTAGCGCCGGCCGATGAAGCCGGAACGAGAACGCGGAACGGGGTCGTGGTGGCGGTCGTCGCTCATGGCGGCCTCCTCGCGGACGCGCCGGGTACCGGGTCGCCGCTCGGAGTACCCGTGGCCGCCGCGGCGACACGCGGGGCGCCCCGCCGGCCGGGCGCGCCGCCCCCAAGGGCGGGCTTCCGGCGCCGGCGAGGCGAGGGGCGAGATCAGCGGACCTCGGAGATCTCCGGGCCGCGCCGCAGCTTGTCCAGGCCGCCGGCGAACCGCGACGTGGTGGCGGCGTCCTCGGGTGCCTGCTCCTGCTTGACTCCCTCGGCCACCATCTTGGCGTCCTCGGGCAGCTTCAGGACGATCGGGTCCCGCGGGGCCATCGGGCGGTCCCCGCGCACCACCACGGTGTCGCGGAAGATCTGCTCCAGCAGGCCGGCCGCCTGCGGCTGTACCGCGCCCTGGCCGGAGATCACTCCGCGCAGGAACCACCGGGGGCCGTCCACCCCGACGAACCGGACGACCTGCATGCCGCGCTTGCCGTCGGGCAGCTGCACGGGCACCTGGGCCCGCAGCTCCCAGCCCAGCGGGCCCTCGATCTCGTCGATGATGCCGCCCTGCTGCGTGATGCCGCCGGCGATCTCCTCGCGGACCTCGGACCAGATGCCCTCGCGCCGGGGGGCGGCGAACGCCTGGAGCTGGATGGCGCTGTCCTTCAGCACGACGGTCGCGGCGACGATGGAGTCGCCGGCGACCTCCACGCGCAGTTCCATGCCCTGCACTCCGGGCACGAACATGCCGCCGAGGTCGACCCGGCCCTGGCCGGGCTTGCCGACCTCGCTCAGGTCCCAGGGGCCGTCCGGCCGGGGGGCCGGCTCCAGCCTGACCCGGCGCACCTCGGTTTCGTCCGGGGCGTCCTCCGCGGTGGCCTCGACCGACTCCGCGGCCTTCGAGCCGTCCGCGGGCTCTTCGTTCCGCTTGCGACGACGTCCGAACACGTCACTGTCCTTTCAGGTGGGAGGTCCCGCTGGGACCGATCGCAGCATACGGCTTGTGCTCATCGGCGTGGCCGCCCGTCGAGCCGAAACCCCCCTCGGCCCTCGCCGATCCCGGCAGTTGCGCGACCTCGTGGAAACGCACCGTCTCGATCCGCTGGACGACCAGCTGGGCGACACGGTCGAACCGCTCGAACCGCACGCTCTCGCGAGGGTCCAGGTTGATCACGATCACCTTGATCTCCCCACGGTACCCGGCGTCCACCGTGCCCGGGGCGTTCACCATCGAGATGCCGCAGCGCGCGGCCAGGCCGGACCTCGGGTGCACGAACGCCGCGTAGCCGTCGGGCAGGGCCACGGAGATGCCGGTCGGCAGGACGGCGCGCTCGCCCGGCGCGAGCTCGGCGGCCCGGGTGGTCACCAGATCGACACCGGCGTCGCCCGGGTGTGCCCGGGAGGGGATCGGGACCTCGGGATCGGTACGCCGGATCAGGACGTCCACGGGCGTTGGGCTCACGAAGTCACCTCGAAGGAGATCCGGCCGGTACTCACATGCACAGACCCTACCGCCGCGACCCCTCCGGTGGGGGTGCCTGCCATGCTGGACGGCATGAAGCCGTACGACGAACGCCTGACCGTCCCGCGCCTGTGGTGGCTGATCGCCGCGCTGGGGGTGGCGCTGCTGGGAGTGACACTGGTGCCGCTGGGGATCGTGCCGATGCTCGCGGGAGTGGCGGCGGGTTCCGCCCTGGTGGCGGTGGCCCTGAACTCGTACGGTTCGGTCCGGATCAGGGTGACGGCCGGCTCACTGGTGGCCGGGCAGGCCAGGCTGCCGCTGGAGGCGCTGGGCGAGGCGTTCGCGCTGGACGCGGAGCAGGCCGCGGCGTGGCGCACCCACCGGGCGGATGCCCGCGCCTTCATGCTGCTGCGCGGCTACGTGCCGACGGCGGTCCGGGTGGAGGTGACCGATCCGGCCGATCCGACGCCTTATCTGTATCTGTCGACCCGCCACCCGGACCGGCTCGTCTCGGTGCTCCGGGCGGCTCGCCCGGCGGCCGGCTGAACGCTGTCCGGGCGAGGCCCCCGCAACCCCGCCCGTCCATCGTGGCCCCTTCTTCCGGCAGGGGCACCGCCCGTCACCGCTGCGTCGCGGCGGGGGGTCACGCCGCGCAGTCGCGGCAGATCGGCTGGCCGTTCTTCTCGGCAGCCAGCTGCGACCGGTGGTGCACCAGGAAGCAGCTCATGCAGGTGAACTCGTCCGCCTGCCGCGGCAGCACCCGGACGGACAGTTCCTCGTTGGAAAGGTCCGCGCCGGGCAGCTCCAGGCCCTCGGCCTGCTCGAACTCGTCGACATCGACATTGGACGCCGACTTGTCGTTCCGCCGGGCCTTGAGCTCCTCGATGCTGTCCTCGTTGACATCGTCATCGGTCTTGCGTGGTGTGTCGTAATCCGTTGCCATGACTCTTCCCCCTCTTGGGTGTCTGTGGTTTCTCTCCAGCGCGGGTAACGCGCGGGAGGCCGGACTTGTGCCCGACCTGAGGCGGAGATTTTGCCTCACATCAAGCCCTGTTACTCAATCGACACCCATCCGGACGCCTGAAGAGGTGATCATTCAGGCTGTCGATCGGGTTCGGGACCGGCCGAAAGGCCGGTCACAGCCGCGTTTCGCAAGCCCCTGGGGGGCAGGCGTATGCGATTGATCACATCCGGCTCCGGCGCTTTCCCGCTCCTGCATGATCTCAGACCGGCAGTGACACCCGCATCACGAGTCCTCCGTCCTCCCTCGGCATGGCCGTCACCGTTCCTCCATGGGCGCGGACGACGGAGCGGACGATCGACAGCCCCAGACCCACTCCCTTGTCGCTGCCGGTGCGCTCGGTGCGCAGCCGCCGGAACGGCTCGAACATGTTGTCGATCTCGTAGCCGGGCACGACCGGGCCCGTGTTCTCCACGATCAGGACCGCGTACCCCGCGGCGGCCTCGGTATCCACCCGGACCCAGCCGGCTTCCGGCAGGTTGTAGCGGATGGCGTTCTGCACGAGGTTCAGCGCCACCCGCTCCAGCAGCACCCCGTTGCCCTGAATCCAGGCGGGCAGGCGCTCCCCGCTCAGCTCCACCCCCCGGCTCTCGGCCTCCCCCCTGGCCTGCTCGACCGCCCGCCCGGCGACCTCGGCCAGGTCCACCGGCTTGCGGTCGACGATCTCGTTCTCGCTGCGGGCCAGCAGCAGCAGGCCCTCCACCAGCTGCTCACTGCGCTCGTTGGTGGCCAGCAGGGTGTTGCCCAGCTGGATCACCTCCGGCGACGCACCGGGGTCGGAGAGCTGCACCTCCAGCAGCGTCCGGTTGATGGCCAGCGGGGTGCGCAGCTCGTGCGAGGCGTTGGCGACGAACCGCTGCTGCGCCGTGAAGGCGCGGTCCAGCCGGTCCAGCATCTCGTCGAAGGTGTCCGCGAGCTCCTTCAGCTCGTCGTCCGGGCCGTCCAGCTCGATCCTGCGGTGCAGGTCGGAGCCGGCCACCCGGCGGGCCGTACGGGTGATCCTGCCCAGCGGCGACAGAACCCGCCCGGCCATCACGTAACCGAAGGCGAAGGCCGCCACCGCCAGGCCCAGCAGGGCCAGCAGGGAGCGCCTGAGCAGCTGGTCCAGCGCGGCCGCCCGCTGCGTCTCGGCGCAGGCGTTGAGCCACTCCCGGAACTCCTCGTTGCCCACCTCTCCGACGAGGGTGGGGCAGACGTCGGAGGTGATCTCCAGGTTGGCCGGGCTGGCGAACCGGAACGGCATGGCGTTCGCGGAATGCACCACCTGCGCGGCCAGCAGGTAGATGATCGACAGCAGGACGACACCCGCGATGAGGAACATCCCTCCGTACAGCAGGGTGAGCCGTATCCGGATGGTCGGGCGCAGCCAGGGGTGCAGCGGTTCGGCCTCGTGCGGATCCCAGTCGGGCTTGGGCGGGGCCGGGGGCCCGGGGGGTGCCCCCTGGGGCCTGGGCGGGGGCGGCGGTGCGGTGGCCACGGCTTCAGATCCGGTAGCCGGCGCCGGGTACCGTGGTGATCACCGGTGGTTCGCCGAGCTTGCGCCGCAGAGTCATCACGGTGACGCGCACCACGTTGGTGAACGGATCCATGTTCTCGTCCCAGGCCTTCTCCAGCAGCTGCTCGGCCGAGACCACCGCGCCCTCGCTGCGCATCAGCACCTCCAGGACGGCGAACTCCTTGGGTGTCAGATGGATCTCCCTGCCTTCCCGGAAGACCTCGCGCCGGTTGGGGTCGAGCCGGATGCCGGCCTGCTCCAGCACGGGCGGCAGCGGCACCGTGGCCCGGCGTCCCAGGGCCCGGACCCGGGCGATCAGCTCGGAGAAGGCGAAGGGCTTGGGGAGGTAGTCGTCGGCGCCCAGCTCCAGCCCGGCCACCCGGTCGCTGACGTCTCCGGAGGCGGTCAGCATGAGGACCCGGGTGGGCAGCCCCAGTCCGACGATGTGACGGCAGACGTCGTCCCCGTGGACCCTCGG
The DNA here is from genome assembly GCF_039529215.1 of Streptomyces sodiiphilus. Classification (NCBI taxonomy): domain Bacteria; kingdom Bacillati; phylum Actinomycetota; class Actinomycetes; order Kitasatosporales; family Streptomycetaceae; genus Streptomyces; species Streptomyces sodiiphilus. The sequence goes on from NZ_BAAAMJ010000033.1 coordinate 20,545, forward strand.
AAGGTCGCGGTCGAGGACGACGACGTCGTAGTCGTGGACGCCGATGCGCTCCTGGGCGGCAGCGCCGTCGTAGACCACGTCCACCGCCATGGCCTCCCGGCGGAGCCCGGTGGCCACCGCGTCGGCGAGCAGCCGCTCGTCCTCGACGACGAGTACACGCACGAGTGTGATCCTTCCGTCCCGGCCGCGGGCAGTGCGGCCCCCTTCCATCCTGCCCGGTGCCGCGGTAAGCCGGGGGTAAGGGCCGCCGGGCCCCTCGGCCGGTCCGCCCGCGGGCGGACCGCGGAGATTTTTCCGGAACGAAATGTTTCCGGTCCGCGAAGTACGGGGAAGACCCCTGCACACCCCGCGATCATCTCCTGAGGGCGGCAAGCCCCGAGCCGCTGCCGACCGCCCAGGAGCACAGGCACGGCCTGATCGCACCCACTCCGGCACAACCCTGTGCCGCCGACCCGAGAACGAGGGGGCGCATCGTGGACGCGTTCACCGCTGGCATCCTGCAGCGTATAAAGATCACCGAGTCCGAACTGCACCGCGCTCGCGAGGCCGGCGACGTGTTCGGGGCCGACGTCGAGCAGGCCGAGCTGGAGGACCTGCGCCGGCTGGCCGCCGAGCACGGCGTGCACGTCGAATCGTGCGCCGCCTGACCGACGACCGTTCCCGTGCCCCCGGAGCTTCCTCCGGGGGCACTGTCATGCCCGGGCCCGTCGCTCAGTCGTGCCAGGCTCCCAGATCGTCCAGGAGCGGCTGGAGCACCTCGAACACCCCGGGGCTCGCCGCGACGGTCAGGTCCCCGTCCGGCTCGCTGCCGGGCCGTCCGCCGGTGCGCCCGCCGGCCTCCCGGACGATCAGGTCACCCGCCGCCAGGTCCCAGGGCGCCAGGCCACGCTCGTAGAACCCGTCCAGCCGCCCCGCGGCGACATCGCACAGGTCCACGGCGGCCGAGCCGGTACGCCGGATGTCGCGGAGCCGGGGGATCAGCCGCTGGGCCAGGGCGGCCTGCGCGGTGCGGACGGTGGCCACGTAGTTGAACCCGGTCCCGATCAGGGCCTGCTCCAGCGGGGGCGAGGGGCGGCAGCGGACCGGCCGCGCGGGCCCGTCCCCCTGGGTGACGAAGGCCCCGCCGCCCCGGGTGGCATGGAAGGTCTCCGCGCGCATCGGGATCTCGACGACCGCCGCGGCCCGCTCGCCGTCCACCTCCGCGGCGATGGACACGGCCCACTGGGGCAGGTCGTAGAGGTAGTTGACGGTCCCGTCCAGCGGGTCGATGACCCAGCGGACCCCGCTGGTGCCGTCGGTGGTACCGCCCTCCTCCCCCAGGATGCCGTCCTCCGGGCGCCGGGCGGACAGGAACTCGGTGATCATCTTCTCGGCGGCAAGGTCCATCTCGGTCACCACGTCGACCGGGCTGGACTTGGTCGCGGCGACCGCGAGGTCCGAGGGACGTCCGTCCCGCAGCAGCCGGCCGGCGCGGCGGGCGGCCTCGGCGGCCAGCGCGAGCAGTTCCGCGTCGAGAGTGTCGGGCACGGTCACTCCTGGGTCGCGTAGGGGCTGTCGGCGCCCGCCGCGGCGGGCTTGGGGATCCGGCCGGCACAGCATCCGGCGGGGCACACGTCATGACTGGCGCCCCGCGTGCCGACCGCGCAGTGCCGCGGCCCCTCGCCGCGCTCGGTGGCGGCCCGCTCCAGCACGAGGTCACGCAGCGCGGCCACGAACCGCGGATCCGATCCCACCGTCGCGGACCGGGTCGCGGGCAGGCCCAGTTCCCCGGCCACGGCGAGTGCCTCGGTGTCGAGGTCGTAGAGGACCTCCATGTGATCGGAGACGAAACCGATCGGGATCATGACGACGGCCGGGGCTCCCCGCTCGTGCAGCGCCCGGAGGTGGTCGCAGATGTCGGGCTCCAGCCACGGGATGTGCGGGGCGCCGCTGCGCGACTGGTAGACGAGCTCCCAGGGACGTTCGGTCCCGGTGGCCGCGGCCACCGCTCCGGCGATGTAGCCGGCGGCGTCCAGGTGCTGGGCGACATAGGCCCCGCCGTCCCCGTGCTGTCCGGGCGGGCCGGAGGCGTCGGCGGCGGTCAGCGGGATGGAGTGGGTGCAGAACGCCAGGTGCGCGCCGGCCCGGACCTCCGCGGGCAACCGGTCGAGGGCGTCGAGGACACCTTCCGTCATGGTCTGCAGGAAGCCGGGGTGGTTGTAGTAGACGCGCAGCTTGTCCACGCGCGGCAGCGGGAGTTCCTCCTTCTCCAGCGCGGCGAGGGCCTCGGCCAGGTCCTCCCGGTACTGCCGGCAGCCGGAGTAGGAGGAGTAGGCACTGGTGGTGACGGTCAGGATCCTGCGGCGGCCGTCGTTCACCATCTCCCGGAACGTGTCGGTGACGTAGGGGGCCCAGTTGCGGTTGCCCCAGTAGACGGGAAGGTCCACGCCGTTGTCCGCGAGGTCCTCACGGAGTGCGGCGAGCAGGTGCCGGTTCTGCTCGTTGATCGGGCTGACGCCGCCGAACCGGAAGTAGTGCGAGCCCACCTCTTCGAGCCGTTCCCGGGGGATGCCCCGGCCGCGGGTCACGTTCTCCAGGAACGGCACCACGTCGTCGGGTCCCTCCGGGCCGCCGAAGGACAGCAGGAGCAGGGCGTCATAGGGGGTGGGGTCTGGGGGGTGCGCCATGGCTGCATCTTCCCACCACCGGTCCCGGGCGGAACGGACGGCCCGGCCGGTGCGCGGGAGGCGGTCCGCACCCGTTCGGGTTCTCTACCCGGTCTTTACCTTCTTTTCCTCCGTTTGCCCGAGCTTGCGCGCTCTTTGCCTTCCGCTCGGATTAGCTGCGCGCACCGCCGGGCAATTGATCCGTTTTCAGCCCTTCTGGGCCACTTGCCGCCCCCGCTCAGGTCAAGCCACTCATCTCACATCCGGCCAACTCCCTTGCTCCCGGACAGGTTCACCAGCGCGCTTCCCGGCGCCGCGGGGTCCCGATGGAGTAGTGTGGCGATTCCTGGCTTCGGCCCCCGTCCGGACTGCACGGCACCACCCTCAGCCCGGTTACCACAGGTGGCAAAGTGGTTACCGTGCCACAACGGTGGACCAGGGCCCCGGCCCGACACGCCGGTCAGCCCGGCAGGGGGTTGTGGCAGGCTGCACCCGGGCAGGCCACACTCGTCAGCGGGAGCAGCGACGTACCGACGTCGGCAGGCACCACCCGGGAGGTCCACGTGCCCGAACTGCGTGTCGTGGCCGTCAGTAACGACGGCACACGTCTGGTGCTCAAGGCTGCCGACAGCACGGAATACACACTTCCGATCGACGAGCGGCTGCGGGCAGCGGTGCGCAACGACCGAGCCCGTCTCGGCCAGATCGAGATCGAGGTGGAGAACCACCTGCGGCCCCGTGACATCCAGGCGCGCATACGGTCCGGAGCGACCGCGGAGGAGGTCGCCCAGTTCGCCGGCATCCCGGTGGACCGCGTGCGCCGCTTCGAGGGCCCGGTGCTGGCCGAGCGTGCCTTCATGGCCGAGCGCGCCCGCAAGACGCCCGTGCGGCGCCCCGGGGAGACCGCCGGTCCGCAACTGGGGGACGCGGTGACCGAGCGTCTGATCGCCCGGGGTGCCGACCGCGACACCGTGCGCTGGGACTCCTGGCGGCGGGACGACGGCACCTGGGAGGTCCTGCTGGTCTACCGGGTCGCGGGCGAGACGCACTCGGCCAGCTGGATGTTCGACCCGCCGCGGCGGCTGGTCCAGGCCGTGGACGACGAGGCCCGGGAGCTGCTCGGCGAGAACGACGACACACCCGAGCCCAGCACACCGTTCGTGCCCAGGATCGCCCGGCTTCCCCGGGAGAGTGAGCGCGAGGAGGCGGCCGGCGGTCTGCTCGGTGTGGAGGACAGCGAGCCGGATTCTCTGACCAGCCTGCTGGAGGCGGTTCCGAGCTTCCGCGGTGACCTGGTGATCCCGGAGGCGCCGGCCGCGGCGGTCGGCGGCAGCGAGGAGAGCGAGCGGGAGAGCGCCGCCGAGCCGGCCGAGCCGGCGGCACCGGCCGCCAGTGCCGGGGCCGCCTACGCCGACGTCCTGATGCCGCGTTCGGTGGGCGGCCACCGCGAGCGGCTGACCGGTACGACGGACCGTCAGGCGGAGGCCGACGGAGTACGGCCGGGCCGCCGGGCCGCGGTGCCGAGCTGGGACGAGATCGTCTTCGGTACCCGCCGCAAGAAACAGGACTGACGCCCCACCACGCGCCCGGGCCGCGGATCGGCACTCCCGGCCCGCGGCCCGGGCGGCATCAGCCGGGGTCCGCTCCGGTCGCCACCGGGCGGCGTTCGTCCGCGCACCACTCGCTCCACGAACCGGGATACAGCGCCGCGTCCACGCCCGCCACGGCCAGTGCCAGCACCTCGTGGGCCGCCGAGACACCGGAGCCGCAGTACACGCCCACCTCGGTGCCGGGCACCGCGCCGAGGGCCGCGAAACGCTTCGCGAGCTCACCGGGCGGCCGCAGTCTGCCGTCCGGCCCGATGTTGCCGGTGACCGGTGCCGAGACGGCGCCGGGGATGTGGCCCGCCACCGGGTCGACCGGCTCCACCTCTCCCCGGTAGCGCTCCGCCGCCCGGGCGTCCAGCAGCACTCCGGTGCGGGCGAGCCCGGCCGCCGACGCCGCGTCCAGCACCGGGACCGCGCCCGGCCGCGGCACGAAGTCGCCCTCGGCGGGCCGGGGGGACGACGTGCTCAGTTCCCCGGGCCAGGCCGCCACTCCCCCGTCCAGGACGCGGACCCGCGGATGCCCGGCCCAGCGCAGCAGCCACCACAGGCGGGCGGCGGCCCACCCCTGGCCGCCGTCGCAGGCCACCACCGGACGCCCGGCCGACACCCCGGCCCGCCGCATCGCGGCGCCGAACACGTCGGTGTCCGGCAGCGGATGCCGGCCCCTCGGGCCAGGCGGCCCGGCCAGTTCGCGGTCCAGGTCGATGTACACGGCGCCCGGTACGTGGCCGGCGTCGTACGCGGCCCGCCCGGGCGGGCCGCCCAGCTCCCAGCGCACGTCGAGGACGGCGGGGTGCTCGTCGGGGGCCCGCCCGGCGAGGACGCCGGCGAGTTCGTCGGGAGAGATCAGCGGATCCATGTCCGTATTCTCCCTCCCGGCCGGGCCGCTCACGCTGCCTGCCGTTCCGCTCCGCACGTGACTCCTGACACGTTGTGGTGTTCTGCACGGAAAACAGGGCAGGAGGGAGATGCGGCCCGTTCCCGGGCCGGCCGAGCTGCTCCGGAAGGACACGACCGGCGCGGTCAGAAGCATGGGACCACCGGTTGATGCGAGCATCAGCACTGTCCCCGCACAGCCCGGTTGACAACGCGCATCGTGACAGATGGTCCCCGAGGAGACACTGAGGATGACCGAGGCAGCGACTCGGCCCGGCCCTGGAACACCCTGCTGGGCGAGCCTGATGGTCCATGACCTGACAGCGAGCCAGCGGTTCTACGCCGCGCTCTTCGACTGGCGCTACGAGCCCGGCCCGCAGCGCCGGCTCGGGCCCTACGTCCAGGCGGAGCGGGACGGCGTGCCTGTCGCGGGGCTCGGCGAGATGGCGTCGGGCATGGGCCAGCGGCTGGTCTCGTGGCTCCCTTACCTGGCCACCGAGGACGCCGACGCCACCGCGACCCTGATCCGGGACTGCGGCGGGACCGTCGCCGTCGGACCGCTCGATGTGGAACCGTCCGGCCGTCTGGTGATCGCCGCCGACCCGCTGGGCGCGGTGTTCGGCGTCTGGCAGGCAGGAACCCACCTGGGCGTGCCTTTCCGCAACGCGCCGGGCGCGCCGGTGTGGGCGGAGCTCGTCACCATGGACGCGGCCACCGTCGGCAAGTTCTACTCCATGGTCTTCGGCTACGAGTGGCAGCCGGAGCCCGCGCTGCCCCCGGAGTCGGACTACCTGACCATACAGCTCGCCGGCCGGCCGATCGTGGGGATCGAGGGCGTCGGGGACGCGGTGCCGCACGACCGGGGGCCTTACTGGCTCACCTATTTCTCGGTCACGGACGTGGACGCGTCGGCACAGCGGGTCACGGAACTGGGCGGCGCGCTGCGGCACCCGCCGCAGGACACACCCTTCGGGCGGGTGGCCCAGGTCAGCGACCCGGAAGGCGCGCCGTTCGCGCTGATCAGGCCCCTGGAGGCAACTGACCGGAACGGCTGACCGAAACCCTGCCCCGGCGCCCCGGGCGGGCGGCGCCGCCCGNCCGCCCGGGGCGCGACACCACGCCCGGCGGGGGCCGGGCCGCCCTCCGGCAGCAGGCCAGTGCGCGGGCCCGGCCGTCCTCGCCCAGGGCTGTACCGGCCCCGGCCCGATGGCAACTCGCCCCCAGCGAAAGGCATCTCATGAGGCTGCCGGTGCGCCCGGTCCTCCCCGGTTTCCACCCCGACCCGAGCGTCTGCCGGGTCGGGGACATCTACTATCTGGCGTGTTCCAGCTTCGAGTACGCACCCGGCGTACCGGTCTTCCGGTCCGCCGACCTGCGGTCCTGGGAGCCGGTGGGCCACGCGCTCCACCGGAGGTCGCAGCTGCTGCTGGACCGGGCCCATCCCTCGGGCGGCATCTACGCGCCGACATTGCGCCACCACGACGGCCGCTTCTGGATGATCACCAGCAACGTCAGCCACCGCCCGGGACACCTGCTGGTCACCGCGGAGGATCCGGCCGGGCCGTGGTCGGACCCGGTGTGGTTCGACGCCCCGGGCATCGACCCCGACCTCGCCTGGGACGAGGACGGCACCTGCTATGTCACCTGGTCGGGATCCGACGGCAGTGGCCGTCCGGCCATCATGCAGGTCACGGTCGACCCCGCCACCGGAGAACTGCGCAGCGAGCCGCGGCAGCTGTGGAGCGGTACCGGCGGCAAGTACCCGGAGGCACCCCACCTCTACCGGATCGGCGCACACTGGTATCTGCTCATCGCCGAGGGCGGCACCGAACGGGCGCATGCCGTGACCATCGCCCGGGGCCCCTCGCCCCGCGGTCCCTTCGAGCCCTGCCCCCACAACCCGGTGCTGACCGCGCGCGGCCTGGACACCCCGGTGCAGAACACCGGCCACGCCGACCTCGTCCAGCGGCCCGACGGCAGCTGGGCGATGCTCTACCTGGGGGTACGGCCGCGCGGCGGAACTCCGCAGTGGCACGTGCTCGGCCGGGAGACCTTCGCCTCCGAGATCGTCTGGAGCGACGGCTGGCCCACGGTGGCCGGGCCGGTCGAACCCGGGTCGTCCGCGGCCGTGACCGAGGAGCTGACCGGGCCGGAGCTCCCGGCCTCCTGGGTGGCGCCCGGCAGGTTTCCCGCCGAGGTGCTGCGGCCCGGGGATCACGGCGGACTGCGGCTCACGGCGGACGGTGACGAACCAGTGTTCGTGGGCCGCCGCCAGGAGCACTTCGCCCTGCGGGCGGTGGCGACGGTCGGCACCCGAAGCGGTGCCGGGGGCCTGGAGCTGCGTCTCGACCCGCGGCACGCCGTCGCCCTGGAGGCGGATGACGGAGTGGTCCGCGCGGTTGCCCGGGTCGGGCGGCACGTCCGCGCGGTCCTGGGCGAACTGCCCGTGGGGCCCGAGACCGTCCTGGAACTGCGCACCGAGCCCGCGCCCGGCCCGGGCGCACCTTTGAGGAGCGGGCCGGACAAGATCGTGGCCGGCGTCGGCGGAGCCGACGGCTTCACCGAGCTCGGCAGAATCGACGGCCGCTACCTCTCCACCGAGACCGCCGGCGGCTTCACCGGGCGCATGATCGGCCTCACCTGCTCCCGGGGAGAACTCACGGTCACCTCGTTCACGTACCACGGCACCGACGAGCCCGGCACACCGGCCACCCCGGACACGGAGTGAACCGCCCGGGTTCAGCGGCCGCGCGGGCCTGAGCCGTTGGCGGGTGCGGGGGCCGGGATGTCCGCGCCGTCGACCGGCAGCACGTCCGGGGACAGGGTCCCGGCCCGCGCCGCCGCGGCGGTGAGCCGCCGGCGGTGGTGGCGGCGGCACAGCACCTCGTACCCCACCGCGCCCTGCCGCCCGACGTCCCCGACCACGACCTGGGCACCCTCGACCACCATCCGGCCGCCCACCGTGCGCGCGTTGTGCGTCGCGCGGGCGCCGCACCAGCACAGCGCCTCCACCTGGAGGACCTCCACCCGGTCGGCCAGTTCGATCAGGCGCTGGGAACCGGGGAAGAGCCGGGTGCGGAAGTCGGTGGTGATACCGAAGGCGAAGACATCGATGCCCAGGTCGTCCACCACCCGCGCGAGCTGGTCGACCTGGACCGGCGAGAGGAACTGCGCCTCGTCGGCGATCACGTAGTCCGCCCGGCCGCCGGCCGTGAGGTAGTGGACGAGGTGGGCATGGAAGTCGAAGTCCTCGTCCGCCTCGACCGCTTCGGTGACCAGACCGAGGCGGGAGGACAGCCTGCCCTCGCCCGCACGGTCGTTGCGCGTGAAGATCAGGCCCTGGAGCCCGCGCGCCGAGCGGTTGTGCTGGATCTGCAGGGCGAGCGTGGACTTTCCGCAGTCCATCGTCCCGGAGAAGAAGGCGAGTTCAGCCATGGCGCGGCTCCGGCATGCGGTCGGTGGTCCTCACGGTGCGGCGACGGAATCAGCAGAGTGTGACAGAGGCTCAGGTCCGGACTTCCAGCAGGGGTACGAACTGCTCGGCGGGCGTCATGGAGCCGTGCATGCCGATCAGCGCGGACTCCTTCGCCTCGGTCTTGCCGGCGATCACCGCGGCGTTGCCGGTCATGGCCACCACCACGTCCCCGATCCGGCCGTGCACGCGGGGCTCGACACCGGCACCGGGCGGGCCGAACCAGCCGAGCTCCACGGCCTCCTCGCGGGTGGCGACCCAGGCCTGGTCGGCGAGCACCTCCCGCCAGACGGTGTACACATCGGCGGCCGCGCCGGGAACCGCGTACAGATGGCGGGCACGGCCCTCCCCGCCCAGCAGGGCGACGCCCGCGCTCAGCTCCCAGTCGTCGTCGAAGTCGAAGCGGGCCTCGGGCGTGAGGGGCACATCCACCATGCCGTGGTCGGCGGTGATGTAGAGCGCGGTGCGCGGCGGCAGCTGTTCGGCCAGCCGCTGGGCCAGGCCGTCCACATAGCGCAGCTGCTCGCGCCACTCGGGCGAGTCCATGCCGAAGCGGTGCCCGTTCGCGTCCAGGTCCGCGTAGTAGGTGTAGACCAGGGACCGGTCCCCGGCGGAGAGCCGCCGCGCGGCCAGGTCCATCCGGTCCTCGGCGCTGTGCCGGCCCAGGAACGTTCCGCCGCTCAGCGCGATCCGGGTCAGCGGGGTGTGCTCGAAGAACGGGGCCGACACCTGGGCGGTGGCCACTCCCGCCGCGTGCGTCCGCTGGAAGACCGTGGGGTAGGGCTGCCAGCGGTGCGGGTCCGTCCACGGCTCCCAGCGCAGCTGCTGCATCAGCCGGCCGGTGTCCGGGTCGAGCACCCGGTACCCCGCCAGACCGTGCCGGGCCGGCGGCAGGCCGGTGCCCACCGAGGCCAGCGAGGCCGAGGTCGTGGAGGGGAAACCCGCCGTGACCGGAAGGCCGCTGCCGCCGCGCGACGTGGGCAGCAGGGACGTCAGGAAGGGTGCCAGCGCGGGGTGCGCGCGCAGTGCCTCCCATCCCAGGCCGTCCACCAGGAAGACGCAGACCCGGTCGGCCGGGGCCAGTTCCAGCCCGGACGCCGGCTCCGGCAGTCCGAAACCGGCGGCCACGGCGGGCAGCAGGTCCGACAGCGAGCCACGGCCGTAGTCGGGCGCGGGGGCCGACCGCGGATCGAGCGGGAGCGGATCGCTGTCGCCCGGGTGGAGCTGGGGTGTCACCGGCCGGACACCGCCGTCGCCTCGGACAGCGCCTGGGCGAAGGCGAGGGTCTGCCGGACGGTCTCCGGACCGTCTCCCGCCTCGCTGATGCGCAGCGAGAGATCGTCGGCGGTGGTGGAGCCGGTGTAGCCGTGGTCCGCCTCGCAGTTGGGATCGCCGCAGCCGGCGGGCTCCATGTCGATGCGGGACACCGCCCCCCAGCCGATGGTCAGCACGACCTCCCGCGGGAGGGTGCCCGGGGTGTAGGACTCCGGGTCGGCCACCACCCGGCTGAGCACCACGGAGGAGATGCGGGAGAGCTTGACGGACTCGGTGGACGTGGTCGCGTAGGGCACCGGTGCGGACCCGTCCGCGGACTGCTCGTCGGTGTGGCTGACGATGAACCTGGTCCCGGTCAGCGCCAGCACCGTCGCGTGGCGGCGCACCTCGTTGTTGTCGAAGGTCGTCTCCTGGTGCACCAGGTAGGACACCACGGGCTCCCTGCCCACGGCAGCCTCGACCGCCTCGGCCACGAGCGTGGGGTAGTACCCGCTGCGTTCGATAGCCGCCCGCAGCCCCTGGGTCGTCGTACCGGTCTTCGCCATGTGCCCATCCTACGGGGACCCGGGGCCCGCCACGCCGGGTGTTCACCAGCGGGCGGGAGTCAGTAGGCGGGCAGCCGGCGCGGCCCGAGGTCGGCGCGCGGCGGCGGGGGCGCCACCCGGACGGAGGCGCTCAGCACGGTGAGACCCTGCGGAGCGACGACCACGGGCTCCAGCTCCACGGCGGAGATCTGCGGATGGTCGTCGACCAGCCGGCCGAGGCGCAGCAGCAGTTCCTCCAGGCTGCCGGTGTCCACCGGCTGCGCACCGCGCCAGCCGAAGAGCATCGGGGCGGCCCGGATCGAGCGGACCAGCTCACCGGCCTCCCGGTCGGTGAGCGGCAGCAGCCGGTGAGCCACATCGCCCAGCAGCTCGGAGGCGGGGCCGGCCAGCCCGAACGACAGAACCGCGCCGATGCCCGGGTCCACCGTGGCACGGACCACGGTGTCCACTCCCCGGGCGGCCATCGGCTGCACCACCGGCCCCAGTTCCGCCACATCGGCCAGGTCCGCCGACAGTTCCTGGTAGGCCCGGCGCAGCTCCGCCTCGGAGGCCAGACCGAGCCGGACGCCCCCGAGGTCGCCGCGGCCCCGGAGCTGCGGGGCGCTGGTCTTCAGCGCCACCGGATACCCGAGGCGGCCCGCCGCCCGGGCCGCGGCGTCGGCGTCCGGGGCGGGCAGTGACTGCAGTACCCGGATCCCGTAACTGCCCAGGAGCTCGCCCGCCTGTGCCGCGGACAGCGGAGTGCCGCCGGGGCCGGGGTGACGTTCGGTGATCACACGGTCCAGCAGCCGGGCGGCGGCGGGCTCGTCGATGTCGTCGTAGGCCGGGACCCGGCCAGGGCTGCCCGCGGCGCGGCGCCAGGCGGCGTACCGGCAGGCGTGCGCCAGGGCGCGCACGGCGCGCTCGGCCGAGGGATAGGCGGGGATACCGCGGGTGCTGAGCGCTGCGGCCAGGCCGTCGATGGCCAGGTGGGCGACCACCACCGGCCGGGCCGTGCCGGCGCCGGTGACGGCGGCGTGCAGGGCCTCGGTCAGCTCCTCGCCGGTCAGGGTCCCGCCGACGGGCGCCTCCACGTCTCCGACGGTGGGCACGGCCGTCACCACGACGGCGTCGACGGCCGGATCGGCCAGCGCCGCGGACAGCGCCCTGCGGTAGTCGCCGGGCCCGGCGGCCGGCCCCAGGCTCTCCACCGGCAGCGGGCTGAGCTCCTGGGCGCGGCAGGCGTCGTGGGCGACCAGCCCCATCGACTCCGCGTTGCCCACGATGGCGACGCGCTGCCCGGTGGGCAGCGGCTGGTGGGCCAGCAGCAGTCCGGTGTCGACCAGCTCGGTGGCGGTGCCGGCCTCGATGACGCCCGCCTGCCGCAGCAGGGCCGAGACGGTGCCCTCCGGAGTCCGCGCGGTGGGTACGACGTGGCCGTGCGGGGGCGCGCCGCCGCTGTGCCGGCCTCCCCGGACCACCACCACGGGCTTGCCCGCCGCCGCGTTGCGGCGGGCGATGCGCGTGAACTTGCGGGGGTTGCCGAGCGATTCGAGATACATCAGCACGACGTCGGTGTCCGGGTCGTCGTGCCAGTACTGGAGCAGGTCGTTGCCGGAGACGTCGGCGCGGTTGCCGGCCGAGACGAAGGAGGACAGGCCCGCGGCGCACTGCTCCAGTTCCTCCAGGACGGCGATGCCGATGGCCGCGGACTGGGTGAACAGCCCCGTCCGCCCGGCCCGGGGCAGCCGCGGCGCCAGGCTGGCGTTGAGCCGGACCTCATCGTCGGTGTTGATCACCCCGAAGGCGTTGGGCCCGATGATGCGCATGCCCTCGCCGCGCGCACGCTGGACCAGCTCGCGCTGGGCGTCCCGGTCGAAGCCGGCGGCCAGCACCACGGCCCCCTGCACCCCGGCCTCGCCGCACTCGTCGACCACCCCGTGCACCCGTGCGGCGGGCACCGCCAGCACCGCCAGGTCGACGGGTCCGGGGATGTCGAGGACCGTGCGGAAGGCGGGGGCCCCGCCGAGTTCCTTGCTGTCCTGGGCGAGGGCCGAGTTGACGGCGTAGACCTCGCCGGTGAAGCCGCCCTCCAGAAGCCCGGCCAGCACGGTGCGGCCCGCGCCGCCCGGGTGCCGGCCGGCCCCGATCACGGCGACCGCACGGGGAGCCAGCAGACGCTGCACCGAGCGGGCCTCGGCCCGCTGCTCCCGGGCCCGCATGACGGCCAGGGACTGGGCGGTCGGCTCCAGATCCAGCGTCAGATGCACGGTGCCGTCTGCGAAACTGCGCTTCTGGGAGTAGCCGGCGTCCGTGAACACCTTGATCATCTTGGTGTTGGCCGGCAGCACCTCCGCGGCGAACCGGCGGACACCGCGCTCGCGTGCGACGGCCGCGATGTGCTCCATCAGCGCCGACGCCAGTCCGCGGCCCTGGTGGGCGTCCTGGACCAGGAAGGCGACCTCGGCTCGGTCGGCGGGCGCGGAGGCCGGCCGGCCCTCGTCGTCGATCCGGTCGTACCGGACGGTTCCGAGAAACTCGTCCCCCACGGTGGCGGCCAGACCGACCCGGTCCACGTAGTCATGGTGGGTGAACCGGTGCACGTCGCGGTCGGAGAGCCGGGGGTAGGGGGCGAAGAACCGGTAGTACTTGGACTCGTCGGAGACCTGCTCGTAGAAGCTGACCAGCCGGTCGGCATCGTCCGGGGTGATCGGTCTGATGTGTGCCGTGCCGCCGTCGCGGAGCACGACATCGGCTTCCCAGTGGCCCGGGTAGGCGGGCTCCTCACGCGTCCGCATGAGGTCAGCCTACGGCCCCGGGCCCACGGCACACCCTGTCGCGGACCTCCGGCCGCGTCCACCGTCCACGACCGGAGGCATCCCATGACTGAGCGTCGCGTCATCATCGGCTGGGCGGAGGGCCTGCACGCCCGCCCCGCGTCCGTCTTCGTCCGGGCCGCCGCCGCGGCCGGTGTCCCGGTGACCATCTCCCGGAACGGGAGCCCTCCCGTCAACGCGGCCTCCATCCTGGCCGTGCTGTCCCTCGGTGCCGAGGGCGGCGACGAGGTGGTGCTCGCCTCGGGCGCCGAGGGCGCCGAGACCGCGCTGGAGCGGCTGGCCACGCTGGTCTCCGAAGGGCTCGACGAACCGCCCGGTGCGCTGTGACCCGACCCCCGGCGGAACCTTCCGCCCTTCCCTTTCCGGGGAATCCGGAGAAACCGCCGGCCACACACCGGGAAAGGATCCGCGGCGGGGTCCGCAAAAACTGGCAGCAGAAATGCGCGGACAGAATTCGACAGCGCATTTCCCGTCCGCTGCCTCCGGTGTATACGAATACTGTTACAGCCGGCTGCGCGCTGTGTTGACAGCAGGTTTCGGATCTCTCACCGCCGCCTGCCGCGGCATCCGCCGGACCGGCTCCAGCCGCTCCAGCTGCGCCGCCGACAGCGCCCTGGCGCGCTCGGCGTCCCGGCGTGCGATGGCGTCCACCAGAGCCCCGCGGTCCTGCCACAGCGCCACGGCCCGCACCACCGGCTCCCCCGCGTACAGCCAGATGATCTTGCGCCGCACCTGCACCAGCAAGGAGGCCAGCGACGGGCTCGCGGTGGCCTGGGCCACCGTCTCGTGGAACCAGTCACCCAGCGACCGCAGGTCGGCCTCCTGCCCCTGACCGGCCCGCTGTCTGCCCAGCCGCACCAGCCCCCGCAGCACTTTCAGGTGTGCGTCGGTACGGCGCTGGGCGGCGCGCGCGGCCCCCAGCGGCTCCAGCAGCGCCCGCATGTCCAGCAGATCCGCCGCCTCCCGCTCCCCCGGCTGCGCCACGCACGCCCCGGCGTGCCGCCGGGAGACCACGAAGCCCTCGGACTCCAGGGTCCGCAGCGCCTCGCGCACCGGCACCCGGGAGACACCGTAGCGGTGGGCCAGCTGCTCCTCGGCGAGCCGGGCGCCCGGCGGCAGCACCCCGCCGACAATGTCGTCACGAATCGCCGTGCATACCGTGTGCGCGGAGATACGCATGAACAACTCCCACTGCCGTAGCCGGTGCGACAGGCCGTATTACTGCCCGGTCACTCCCCGGAACTCTATGGCAAGAATCCCGGAATTCCGAGAGTGCCAGGAAGTCAGCAGTGCCTTTCGGCCTCCGCAGCGCGGGTTTCCGGTCGAATGTGACGCGGGCCGGGCGGGCGCGCGGAGCCGGCCGCGGACGGGCAGGAGCCCCTCGGAGCCACCGGTGCGGCGGCCCCGAGGGGCTCCGGAGCCCGGGAAGCCCGCGGGAGCGGTGCCGCCCCCGCGGTGTTCAGGCGCCCCCGATCACCTTGACCTCCCCGATGCCCAGCTCCCGGACGGGTGCGGCGATCTGCTCGGCGTCCCCGACGAGCACCGTGACCAGCCGGCCGGGCGGGAAGGCCGCGATCACGGCGGCCGACGCCTCGACGGTGCCGGTCCCGGCCAGCCGGGCATACAGCTGTGCCTGGAAGTCGTCCGGCAGTTCCTGCTCCACCTGGTCGGCGAGCGTCCCGGCGACCGCGGCGGCCGTCTCGTACCGCAACGGCGCCACGCCGACCAGGTTCTGGACCGCCACATCGCGCTCGTCGTCGGTCAGGCCCTCCTCCGCGAGAGTCCGCAGCACCTGCCACAGGTCCGCCAGCGCGGGGCCGGTCACCTCGGTGGCCACCGAGCCGTGGACGCCCAGCATCGCCGCGCCGTCCCCGCGGGCGGAGGACCTCAGCACCTGGCTGAAGGCACGGACCCCGTAGGTGTAGCCCTTCTCCTCCCGCAGGACGCGGTCCAGCCGGGAGGTCAGCGTTCCGCCCAGGCAGTAGACGCCCAGGCTCTGCGCCGGCCAGACACGGTCGTGGCGGTCGGGACCGGGTCGGCCGATCAGCATCTGGGTCTGCACCGCGCCGGGGCGGTCCACGATCACCACCCGGCCGGTGTCGTCACCGTTGGCCGGGGCGGCGGGCACGGGCGCGGGCGCTGGGCCGGTCCAGGCCCCCAGGGTGTCCTGGAGGACCGCGTCGAGGTCGATGCCGGACAGGTCACCGACGACGACCGCGGTGGCGGCGCCCGGCCGCACGTGGGCCTCGTAGAACGCCCGCACCGCCTCGGTGCCGATCCCCCGGACGCTGTCGGCGGTGCCCTGCCGGGGCAGCGAGAACCGGGAGCCGGCCGGGAACATCTCCGCGTACAGCGCCATCGCGGCCCGGCGGGTCGGGTTGGCCAGCTCGTGCGGGATCTCGTCCAGCCGGTTGCGGACCAGACGCTCGATCTCGCTGTCCGGGAAGGCCGGAGCGCGCAGCGCGTCAGCGAGCAGTTCCAGTCCCCGGGCCAGCCGGGAGGCGGGGACCTCCAGGGACAGGCGGATGCCGGGGTGGTCGGCGTAGGTGTCCAGCGTGGCACCGCAGCGTTCCAGCTCGGCGGCGAACTCCTCGGCGGTGTGCCGGTCGGTTCCCTCGGCCAGCGCCCTGGCCGTGATCGTGGCCACGCCCTCCAGGCCCTCCGGCTCGGCCGCCAGCGGCGCGGGCACGCAGACCTCGACGGCGATCACCTGCTGGCCGGGACGGTGGCTGCGCAGCAGCGACAGACCGTTGGGCAGGGCGCCACGGTCCGGCGCCGGGAAGGCCCATGGCCTGGGCTGCCCGCCGGAGGGCTGCGGGTGGAGATCCATGGTGGGCGTCACGTCGGTCACTTGCCGGCCCCTTCTGCGTCGTCGTCACCGGCGGTGTCCGCGGCGTCCTGCTCGGTCGGTTCGTAGACGAGGACCGCGCGGTTGTCCGGACGGAGCCGCGCCGCGGCGACCGCACGCACCTCCTCCGCGGTGATGTCCAGGATCCGGCCGACCGCGCCGAGTGCCAACTGTGGATCGCCGAACAGCACGGCGTACTTGCACAGTTCGTCCGCGCGGCCGCCGACCGTGGCCAGCCGGTCCAGCCATTCGCGCTCCAGCTGGGCCTGGGCCCGCTCCATCTCCTCCTTCGTGGGGCCCTCCTGCGCGAACCGGGCCAGCTCCTCGTCGACGGCGGCCTCGATGGCCGCCACCTCGGCGTCCCCGGAGGCCTTCACGTCCAGCCATCCCATCGAGGGCGCACCGGCCAGCCGCAGCAGGCCGAAGCTCGCCGCGACGGCCGTGCGGTCGCGGCGGACCAGACGGTTGTAGAGCCGGGAGGACTCCCCGCCGCCGAGGGCGGTCAGGGCCAGATCGGCGGCGTCGGCCTCCCTCGTCCCGTCGCGGGGCAACCGGTAGGTGGCCATCAGGGCGCGAGCGGGCACGTCCTCACGGACGGTCTCGCGCATTTCGGCCCCGATGATCCCGGGGAGCTCCCCGTCACGCGGCGGACGCTTGCCGTCGTGGCCGGGGATCGATCCGAAGTACTTCTCGACCCAGGCGAGGGTCTCCTCGGGGTCGATGTCGCCGACCACCGCGAGCACCGCGTTGTTGGGGGCGTAGTAGGTGCGGAAGAACTCCCGGGCGTCCTCCAGGGAGGCCGCGTCCAGGTCGGCCATCGAGCCGATCGGGGTGTGGTGGTAGGGGTGCCCGTCGGGGAAGGTCATCGCCGTCAGCTTCTCGAAGGCGGTGCCGTAGGGGACGTTGTCGTACCGCTGGCGCCGCTCGTTCTTCACCACGTCCCGCTGGTTCTCCAGGGACTCCTCGTCCAGCGCGGTCAGCAGCGTGCCCATGCGGTCCGCCTCCAGCCACAGCGCGAGTTCCAGCTGGTGGGCGGGCATCGTCTCGAAGTAGTTGGTGCGTTCGAAGCTGGTGGTGCCGTTGAGCGAGCCCCCGGCCCCCTGGACCAGCTCGAAGTGGCCGTTGCCGGGCACCTGGGCGGACCCCTGGAACATCAGGTGCTCGAAGAGGTGGGCGAGGCCCGTGCGGCCGGGGACCTCGTGGCGGGAGCCGACGTCGTACCAGAGGCAGACCGCCGCGACCGGCGTCAGATGGTCCTCGGAGAGCACCACGCGCAGGCCGTTGGCCAGCCGGTGCTCGGTCGCTGTGAGCCCGCCGGTGGCGCCTTGCGGGGTGGCCGTGTGGGCCATGGGATGCGGTCCCTTCACTTGATCGGTCGAGACCTTGTCACCTTATGCAACAGGACCGGCCGCGCGAGAGGTTCCGCGGCCCGCTGCCGGCGCCCGTCGGTGGCCGCGCGCCCGGGGCGGGCACCGGCCTGTCACCGGCCGGGTCCACAATGGTCGGCGTCAGCCCCGTCCGTACGCACCGAAGGAGCCCCTGCCGCGATGGCACGCCGCAGTACGAAGACCCCGCCCCCCGGGGGAGATTTCGAGGAGCGCATCCTCGACATCGATGTCGTCGACGAGATGCAGGGCTCCTTCCTGGAGTACGCCTACTCGGTGATCTACTCCCGTGCGCTGCCGGACGCCCGGGACGGCATGAAACCGGTGCACCGCCGGATCCTGTACCAGATGCACGACATGGGACTGCGTCCCGACCGGGCACACGTGAAGTGCGCCCGGGTCGTCGGCGAGGTGATGGGCAAGCTCCACCCGCACGGCGACTCGGCGATCTACGACGCGCTGGTGCGGATGGCACAGCCGTTCTCCATGCGGCTGCCACTGGTCGACGGACATGGGAACTTCGGTTCGCTGGGTAACGACGACCCGCCCGCCGCCATGCGGTACACCGAGTGCCGCGCGGCCCCGGCGGCCGGACTGATGGTGGACTCCATCGACGAGGACACCGTCGACTTCGCGCCGAACTACGACGGCAGCGAACAGGAGCCGGTGGCGCTTCCCGCCGCCTACCCGAACCTGCTGGTCAACGGCTCCAGCGGGATCGCGGTCGGCATGGCGACCAACATGCCCCCGCACAACCTCGGCGAGGTCATCGCGGCCGCCCGGCATCTGATCAGGCATCCGGGGGCCGACCTGTCCACCCTGATGCGGTTCGTCCCCGGCCCCGACCTGCCCACCGGCGGGAAGATCGTCGGGCTGGACGGCATCCGGGACGCCTACGAGAAGGGCCGCGGCACCTTCCGGATGCGGGCCACCGTGAGCATCGAGCAGGTCACGGCCCGCCGCAAGGGGCTCGTGGTCACCGAGCTGCCGTTCACCGTCGGCCCGGAGAAGGTCATCTCCAAGATCAAGGACCTCGTCAACGCCAAGCGGCTGCAGGGCATCTCGGACGTCAAGGACCTGACGGACCGGCAGCACGGCCTGCGGCTGGTCATCGAGATCAAGAACGGCTTCAACCCCGAGGCCGTGCTGAGCCACCTGTACAAGCTGACGCCGATGGAGGAGACCTTCGGCATCAACAACGTGGCCCTGGTGGACGGCCAGCCGCTGACCATGGGGCTCAAGGAGCTGCTGGAGGTCTACGTCGACCACCGCTTCACGGTGGTCCGGCGCCGCAGCGAGTTCCGGCGGGGGAAGCGGCGCGACCGCCTGCACCTGGTCGAAGGGCTGCTCGTCGCGCTGGTCGACATCGACGAGGTCATCCGCCTCATCCGGTCCAGCGAGAACGCCGCGCAGGCCAAGGAGGCGCTGATCGCCCGCTTCGGCCTGTCGGATGTCCAGACCCAGTACATCCTGGACACCCCGCTGCGGCGGCTGACGAAGTTCGACCGCCTGGAGCTGGAGGCCGAGCGGGACCGGCTGACCGCCGAGATCACCGAGCTGACCCGGATCCTCGATTCGGACGCGGAGCTGCGCAAGCTGGTGTCCTCCGAGCTGGCCCAGGTGGCCAAGAAGTTCGGCACCCCGCGCCGCACCGAGCTGATGGAGAACGACGGGGCCCAGGTCGCCGCGGTGCCGCTGGAGGTCGCCGACGACCCCTGCCGCGTCATGCTCTCCTCCACCGGACTGCTGGCCCGTGTCGCGGAGGGCGGTACGGCCTTCGGCGGGGAGACCACGGGCTCCTCCGCGGGCACCAAGGGGCGCGTCAAGCACGACGTCGTCATCTCCGCGGTACCTTCCACCACGCGCGGCGAGGTCGGCGCCGTCACCTCGGCGGGCCGTCTGCTGCGGCTGGCGGTGGTCGATCTCCCGCAGCTTCCGGAGGACGACCCGGTGCGGAGCCTGGCGGGCGGGGCGCCGCTGTCGGAGTTCCTGACCCTGGAGGACGACGAGCGGGTGGTCTGCCTGACCACGCTGGACGAGTCCTCCCCGGGGCTGGCCATCGGCACCCTGCAGGGCGTGGTGAAGCGGGTGGTTCCCGACTACCCGCCGAACAAGGACGAGCTGGAGGTCATCGCCCTGAAGGAGGGCGACCGGATCGTGGGGGCCGCCGAACTGCGGACCGGAGAGGAGGACCTGGTGTTCATCACCGACGAGGCGCAGCTGCTGCGCTACCCGGCCTCCCAGGTGCGTCCGCAGGGCCGGCAGGCGGGCGGCATGACGGGCATCAAGCTCGGCGGACAGGCCCGGGTGCTGTCCTTCACCGCCGTGGACCCGGCGGGTGACGCCGTGGTCTTCACGGTGGCGGGCGGCAGCGGGACTCTGGACGCCTCGCTCGGCACCGCCAAGCTGACCCCGTTCGACCAGTATCCGCGCAAGGGGCGGGCCACCGGTGGTGTCCGCTGCCAGCGCTTCCTGAAGGGCGAGGACCACCTGGTGTTCGCCTGGGCGGGCGCGGCACCGGCGAGGGCGGCCTCGAAGACCGGCGCCCCGGTGCAGCTGCCCGAGCCGGACCCGCGCCGGGACGGATCCGGTGTGCCGCTGGCCAAGCCGGTCGCGGTGGTGGCAGGGCCGGTGTAACCAGCCGCGGTCACCGGTGGCGGGCCCGGACGGCGGGCCCGCCACCGGTGCCGTAGCCGTCCGGCCCGTCCGGGGCCCCGGGCTCGTGCGGGCCGCCCGGGTCCTCCGCATCGCCCGGGTCCTCCGGGGTATCGTCCTCCGGGCCGTCGGTGAAGCGCAGCACCCCCCACATGGCGGCGGGGCCGGACTCCTCCGGACCGGCCCCCGCACAACCCTCCAGGTCCCTGATCAGGGCCGCGGCGTCGATTCCGGCCCCGATGAGAACCAGCCGGGTGAGCCGCTGCTCGCCGCGGGGCCACGGCTCGGGCCGGAACCGCAGAAAGCGGCCGACGGCGTGGAGCACGTACCGGTGGTGCTCGCCCTCGTCCGCGTCGAAGTGCACGAAGCCCTTCATCCGGTACAGACCCGCCGGCCTGTTCTCGAGGAACGACAGGAATCTGCGAGGGCTCAGCGGCCGGGTACCGGTGAACTCCGCGAGGTCGTAGGCCGCGTGCAGGTGGTTCCCGTGGCCGTCCTCGTCCCCGTCGTCGCACAGGTCCTCGAAGGAGAGCTGGCGCGGCCCCTCGGCCCGCGCGCGGGCCGCCTCCCGGTCGAAGAGCAGGGCCGGATCGACCCGGCCGTGCGAGGCGCACACGACCGGGGTGCCCGGTGCCAGTTCCCCGAGCAGGGCGACCAGGCCGCGCCGGGTGTCCTCGGTGACCCGGTCCGTCTTGTTCAGCACCACCAGGTCGGCCACCGCCAGGTGGCGGTCCAGCCGCGGATGCCCGGCCCGGGTGGCCGTGAACTCGGCCGCGTCGGTCACCTCGACCAGGCCCCCGTAGACGATCCGGTCGTTGTCGCTGGCCAGCAGCATGCGCACCAGGGTCCGGGGCTCGGCCAGGCCGCTCGCCTCGATCACCACGAGGTCGATGCCGGCGGCCGGGCGGGTGAGCCGCTCCAGGGCCAGGTCCAGATCCTCGGTGTCCACCGCGCAGCACAGACAGCCATTGCCGAACGACACCATCGAGTCGACCTGCCCGGCCACGGCCATGGCGTCGATCTCGATGCTGCCGAAGTCATTGACGACCGCACCGATCCGTACGCCCCGCCGGTTCCGCAGCAGGTGGTTGAGCAGGGTGGTCTTCCCCGCTCCGAGAAATCCCGCGAGGACGATCACCGGGATCCGCTCGCCGGTCACGGCAGACTCCTTCCGCTCCGGGGAGACACCCCGGCAGGTCTCGGTTCTCCGGTCAGGTCCCGGTGGAGGACCGGGCCCACCGGCCCGTGCACGGGATGCCCGTCCACACAGGGCACGGTATCCGGCATTCGCCCGGGCGCTGCCATCGCCCGGTGGGCCGCCTCACCGCGCCACGGCGCGGCCACTGACCGCGGGAGTACGACCGGGGCGCACTCTGAGCCCTGCGCGCCCTGAGAAGGTTAGGGTCGCCTCTGTGAGCACCTGTGCGACCCTCTCCAGAATCCAGGCGGAACCGCTGGCCGGCACCGCCCCCACCGCCGCTGCCTGGCTTCTGGTGGAACAGTCGGGGCCATGGGGTGCCAAGGCCCTGACCCAGAGCCGGCTCGACCCCGGCCTCGGCCGGTCGCTGGAGGCCGCCGCCAAGGGCACCGGCGTGCGCGTCGCCCTCATCCGGCGCCCCGGCCGGCACGCGGAGCAGAACCCCGGCGGGCGGCGGCGGATAATCGTGGCCCACACCGGCCCCGGTAACGCCTGGGTACGCACCACCACGCTGACCGACCCGCGGGAACTGACCCGTCTCGACCTCGGCCGGCTCGGTGCCGGGGACCACGGCGGTCTGTGGGAACCGTACCGGGACGACCCGCTCGCCCTGGTGTGCACCAACGGGCGGCGGGACCGGTGCTGCGCGCTGCGTGGCCGGCCGCTCGCGCAGGAGCTGACGGCCGGCGGCTGGGGCTGCTGGGAGATCACCCACATCGGGGGCCACCGGTTCTCCCCCACGCTGCTCACCCTCCCGCACGGTTACGTCTACGGCCGGGTGACCGGAGTCCTCGCCAAGGGCGTCCTCGCGGCGCTCCAGGACGGGCGGATGGTCCGCGACCACTGCCGGGGACGTACCGCCTGGGAGGGCCCCGGGCAGGCCGCCGAGCTGGCTGTCCGGGCACTGACCGGCGAGGACTCCGCCGACGCCCTGACGGTGCCCGGCCGGGAGAACGGGCCCGGGGACGGCCGGGAGGGGCGGCGGGTCACGGTGACACACCGGGACGGCCGCCGCTGGCTGGTCACGGTGGACCGGGAAACCTCGGGCCCGCCGCTGCCCGCCAGTTGTGGCGCCGAGCCCGAGCCCCAGCCCCGGATGGCCGTCCGGGGCATCGCCCCGCTGCCCTGACCTGCTCCGGTCCGCTCAGGTGTCGATTCGGGAGCGGTCCAGCGTCGCCGCCGAGCTGGTGATGAACTCCCGGCGCGGGGCCACCTCGTTGCCCATCAGCAGGCTGAAGGCCTGCTCGGCCGCGTCGAGGTCGGCGATGTTGATACGGCGCAGGGTCCGGTGGCGCGGATCCATGGTGGTCTCGGCCAGCTGGTCGGCGTCCATCTCGCCCAGACCCTTGTAGCGCTGGATGGACTCCTTGTAGCGGACGCCCCGGTGCTCCAGGTCCAGCAGGGTGTCCCGCAGCTCGCTGTCCGCATAGGTGTAGATGTACTTGTCCTGCCCCTTCTTCGGGCTGACCAGCTCGATCCGGTGCAGCGGCGGCACCGCCGAGAAGACCCGGCCCTCCTCCACCATCGGCCGCATGTACCGCTGGAAGAGTGTCAGCAGCAGGCAGCGGATATGCGCGCCGTCGACGTCGGCGTCGGCGAGGAAGATCACCTTGCCGTAGCGGGCCTGGTCGATGTCGAAGGTCCGCCCGGACCCGGCTCCTATCACCTGGATGATGGCGCTGCACTCGGCGTTCTTGAGCATGTCGGCGACCGAGGACTTCTGGACGTTGAGGATCTTGCCGCGGATCGGCAGCAGCGCCTGGAACTCGGAGTTCCTGGCCAGCTTGGCGGTGCCCAGGGCGCTGTCCCCCTCGACGATGAACAGCTCGCTGCGCTCCACGTCGTCGCTGCGGCAGTCCGCGAGCTTGGCGGGCAGCGCCGAGGACTCCAGGGCCGTCTTGCGCCGCTGGGCCTCCTTGTGCTGGCGGGCTGCGATCCGGGTGCGGGCGGCGGCGACCGCCTTCTCCAGCACGGCCCTGGCCTGCTGCTTGGCGTCCCGCTTGGTGGAGGTCAGGAAGGACTTCAGCTCCTTGGCGACCACCTGGGCGACGATGCGGGAGGCGGCGGAGGTACCCAGCACCTCCTTCGTCTGCCCCTCGAACTGCGGTTCGGCCAGCCGCACCGTGACGACGGCGGTCATGCCCTCCAGGGCGTCGTCCTTGACGATGTCGTCCTCGGCGACACGGAGCATCTTGGCGGAGCGCAGCACCTCGTTGACGGTCCGGGTGACCGAGCGCTCGAAGCCCGAGACGTGGGTGCCGCCCTTGGGCGTCGCGATGATGTTGACGAACGACTTGAGCGTGGTCTCGTAGCCGGTCCCCCAGCGCAGCGCGATGTCCACGTCCAGCTCGCGCTTGACCTCGGTGGGGATCATGTGACCGCGGTCGTCGAGCACCGGGACGGTCTCCTTGAAGGATCCCTGGCCCTGGAGCCGGAGAACGTCGCAGACCGGCTTGTCGGGGGCCAGGTACTCGCAGAACTCGCTGATCCCTCCGTCGTACCGGAAGACCTCCTCGACCGGCTCCGCGCCGTCGACCCCCCGCTCGTCACGGACGGTGATGGTCAGGCCGGGCACCAGAAAGGCCGTCTGGCGGGCGCGCGCGTACAGGTTCTCCAGCGAGAGCCGGGCGTCCTTGAGGAAGATCTGCCGGTCGGCCCAGTAACGGACCCGGGTGCCGGTCCGGTCCTTGGGGATCTTCCTGCCCTTCAGGAGCCCGTTCGCCGGATCAAAGGGCGCGGTGGGACCCGGCTCGGTGAAGATCCCGGGGGTACCCCGGCGGAAGCTGATGCTGTGGGTGCGGCCCCCCCGGTCCACCTCGACGTCCAGACGGGCGGAGAGGGCGTTGACCACCGAGGCCCCGACACCGTGCAGACCGCCCGAGGCGGCGTAGGACCCGCCGCCGAACTTGCCTCCCGCGTGCAGCTTGGTCATGACGACCTCGACACCGGACAGGCCGGTCTTGGGTTCGACGTCCACGGGGATGCCGCGCCCGTTGTCACCCACCTCCACCGAGCCGTCCTCGGCCAGGAGGACGTCGATGCGGTCGCAGTGTCCGGCCAGCGCCTCGTCGACGGAGTTGTCGATGATCTCCCACAGGCAGTGCATCAGGCCGCGGCTGTCCGTGGAGCCGATGTACATGCCGGGGCGCTTGCGCACCGCCTCCAGGCCCTCGAGAACGAGCAGGTGCCGCGCGGTGTAGTTGCTGCCGGTGTCGGACCCGGTCAGCAGGGCGGCGGACGGCACAGACGTGTCGGCGGTCACGCGGTTTCGCTCCTCGCTGAATTCTGCTTCTGGTGGCGGGTTCGCCGCTCAGAGGGTACCGAGGCCTTGCGCCGCAGGTGCGCGGCCACCCTGGGGAGGATCAACCCTACCCCCGGCTCGATCGCACGTTCGACAACTTCTCGTCCTGACGCGTACATCACGTTCCATTCGAGGCATGAACCATTTAGGCTCCGGGCACGTCCTCCTCAACACGGAAGACTCCGGATACACCGAGGTAGCCGGACATACAACCGCAACAACGTGAAACCCGAGCAACACAAGCTATACGGCTCATTCGCCGCCACCGGCAGCGTTCAGCCACCCCTCGCCGGCTTTTTCCGAGGAAAGGCCACGAGCGGGAACGTTTTCGGCCTGGTTGGATGTTGACCCTGGTACGACAGCTCGTCGAGCTAGAGAAGAGGCGACGTGACTACTGTTCTGACCCCCGCGACCCCCCTGACGGCCGGCGACCGCTGCGACCGCTGTGGCGCGCAGGCGTACCTGCGAGTGGTGCTCAACAACGGCGCCGACCTGCTGTTCTGCGCCCACCACGGCCGCAAGTTCGAGCCGGAGCTCAAGAAGATCGCCGCGGACATACAGGACGAGACGGAGAAGCTGACCGCGGCTCCCTCCACCGCGAGCGAGACCGAACGCTGACTCGCACAGCGCTGACCTGACGCTTCGCGTCCCCTACGACGGGCTCGGCCGGCCGGCGGCCGGATCACGGGCGGTGACCCTCCAGTGCGGAGGGGCACCGCCCGCAGCTCTTTCCGGGCCCAGCGAGCCCTCAGCGGTGCGCCAGTCCCGCGGCCACCAGTTCGTCGGCGATCACCGAGACCCGGCTGTACACGCCTGGCTGCCCCGGTTCACCGCAGCCACTGCCCCAGGAAACCAGGCCGACCAGCCGGCCGTAGGCCACCAGCGGCCCTCCGCTGTCCCCCTGGCAGGCGTCCCTGCCACCGCTCCACACCGCGGCACAGAGCATCGACTCCGGGTCGAAGACCCCGGCCGTACTGTCCCGGTAGGCCGAGGCACAGGAGGTGTCCGCCAGCAGACGGACCCGGGCCGAGTGCAGTTCCATCGCGAAGCTTCCCCGGCCGCTGGTGTCCCCCCAGCCGTAGACATCCGCCGGGGTCCCCGGCGCGTATGCGGGGTCCCCCTCGCCGGCCAGCGGCACGGCGTGGTGGGCGGGAAGCGGTTCGGAGAGAATCAGCACCGCGAAGTCACCGGCGTTGGTGCGTCTGTCGTGGCCGGGATTGATCCACAGCGAGCGGACCGGGATCTCCCGCCCCTCGTCCTTGCGCAGATCACTGCGCCCCGCGATCACGGTGAGATCGCGGATGTCCGCCGGGTCCACCCCCGTCACCTGCGGGCTCAGGCAGTGCGCGGCCGTCAGGACGGCCCGGGGGCCGACCACGGCGCCGCCGCAGAACTGGCCGGAGCGGTGATCCCCCAGGTGGGCCCGACTGGCCACCGCGACCGCCCACGGGTGCTCGGCGGCCCCGACCGGGTATCCGCCGACGATCACCTCCTCGGCGCCGGCGGCCGACGGCAGGACGGCGGGGGGCAGGCTCAGCAGGAGAGCGGTGAGCAGCGACCGGACATGATGAGACATGGGCAGCTCCTGACCGTGTGAGGTCTTCCGGCTACCCAGGGTCGGACGGAGGCTGGGCGCTCGCATCCCGGACGCGTGCGGAAATGATGACGGACGGTGACCGTCCGCCGGAGCGGACGGTCACCGGCCGTGTTCCACCGGTCGGGTGCGGTGATCAGTCGAGGTAGTCCCGCAGCACCTGCGAGCGGGACGGGTGCCGCAGCTTGGACATGGTCTTGGACTCGATCTGCCGGATCCGCTCACGGGTCACGCCGTAGACCTTGCCGATCTCGTCCAGGGTCTTCGGCTGCCCGTCGGTGAGCCCGAAACGCATCGAGACGACTCCCGCTTCGCGCTCACTGAGCGTGTCCAGAACAGAGTGCAACTGCTCCTGCAGAAGAGTGAAGCTGACCGCGTCTGCGGGGACCACCGCCTCGGAGTCCTCGATGAGGTCGCCGAACTCGCTGTCGCCGTCCTCACCCAGGGGGGTGTGCAGTGAGATGGGCTCCCGGCCGTACTTCTGGACCTCGACGACCTTCTCCGGGGTCATGTCGAGTTCCTTGGCCAGCTCCTCCGGAGTCGGCTCGCGGCCGAGGTCCTGGAGCATCTGCCGCTGGACCCGGGCCAGCTTGTTGATGACCTCCACCATGTGGACAGGGATGCGGATGGTGCGCGCCTGGTCCGCCATGGCACGGGTGATGGCCTGCCGGATCCACCAGGTCGCGTAGGTGGAGAACTTGTAGCCCTTGGTGTAGTCGAACTTCTCGACCGCGCGGATGAGGCCGAGGTTGCCCTCCTGGATGAGGTCCAGGAAGAGCATTCCCCGCCCGGTGTAGCGCTTGGCGAGCGAAACGACCAGGCGGAGGTTCGCCTCCAGGAGGTGGTTCTTCGCCCGGCGGCCGTCCTCGGAGATGATCTCCAGCTCCCGCTTGAGCTTGGGAGCGATCTTGTCCGAGCCGGCCAGTTTGTCCTCGGCGAAGAGCCCTGCCTCGATCCGCTTGGCCAGCTCCACCTCCTGCTCCGCGTTGAGGAGCGGAACCTTTCCGATCTGCTTGAGGTAGTCCTTGACCGGATCGGCGGTGGCACCGGCCGCCGCCACCTGCTGGGCGGGGGCGTCGTCCTCGTCCTCGTCCGACAGGACGAAGCCCTCGTTCTCCTGCTTGCCCTCGCCGGGGGTCTCCGGGCCGCCCTTGCCGGCCTTGGCCGGCGGGCCCTCCACAAGTTCCTCGTCGCCGTCGAGGAGCTCGTCGGCCACCGGCTTCTCGGCCTTCTTGGCCGCGGTCTTCTTGGCAGTCGTCTTCTTGGCGGCGGTCTTCTTTGCCGTGGTCTTCTTGGCAGCGGTCTTCTTGGCGGCGGCCTTCTTCGCCGCCGTCTTCTTGGTGCTCTGCTGATCGGGGGCGGCCCGGCCGGCGGCGTCCGGGCCGTCTGCGCCCGTCTCACCGGACGGGGCCGTGGGCTGTGGGGAACGCGCGGTCCTGGACGTGACCGCCTTGGTCGCGGTGCGCTTGGCCGGGGTCTTGGCCGCGACACTCTTGCGGGTGCGTTTGGGAGTCTCGGCGGCACTCACCATCAGCGTCACGCCCTCCTCGTCGAGGATCTGGTTGAGGCTGCGCAGAACGTTCTTCCACTGAGTCGGCGGGATCTGGTCAGCCTCGAAGGCCCGGCGGACGTCATCCCCGGCGATCTGCCCTTCTGCCTTTCCCCGTTCGATGAGCGCCATCACTGAATCGGACTCGGCGATCTCCGCAGGGAGCGTACGGGAAGTGCTGGCCGACACGAACAACCTCTCGGAACTCTGGGGACGGCTTGGCCCCGCCCACGGGGAGCGGAACCGCGGCCGGCGGCAGGGATGTGCCGACGGCTTCGGTGTGCGGCAGTGACGGACCACGGCACTCGCGAGCACCGGCGGCCGAGTCACGGCTGCCACCTCTTGAATCATCGCGCTGCTCCCCGAAGTGTTACGCCGCAACAGCGTGTCCCGAGTCACATCGCACGCTCGACTGTAGCGGGCCCACGCACATGCGTCGCCGGAGCCCGGTGCGGATGGGCCCGGCGACGCGGCTGCGGAGGCTCCGGGTCAGTGCTCGCGCGGGGCCGGAACCACGTGGTCGGGCCCGGTCTCGGCCGGAACCTCGAGCTCCAGCGGGGCCGCGAGCAGCTGGCGCATGGCGCTCTCGGCGGCGGCGGGCTCACCCGACCCGATCGCGTCGACGATGCGCTGGTGACACCCGACCGATGCCTCGGTCGGGTGTTCGCAGCCCGAAACCGCTCCCCCGGAGACCTGGAGCGCCGAGGCGACGATTCCGGACAGGTGGGCGAGCATCCGGTTGCCGGCGGACTGCAGAAGCAGACCGTGGAACTCGGTGTCGGCCCGCGAGAAGGTCAGCGCGTCGCCCTGGCCCAGCGCCTGGGTCATGATGTCCACCATGTCGCCCAGGCGCTGCCGGACTTCCTCCCGGCTGTCTCCCGCGGCCAGCCGGGCCGCGAGCGGCTCGATGGTCCAGCGCAGCTCGCACAGCTCGCGGCGCTGGTCCTCCCGCTGCGGCCCGAAGGCACGCCACTCGATGATGTCCGGGTCGAGCAAATTCCAGTCGCTGACGGGGCGGACCCGGGTGCCGACGTTGGGCCGGGCGCTCACCAGGCCCTTCGCCTCCAGCACCCGCAGGGACTCGCGGACGACCGTCCGCGAGACCTCGAAACGCTGCCCGATCTCCTCGGGCACCAGCGGGCGGTCGGCCCCGAGGTCACCGGAGACGATCATCTGACCGAGCTGTTGGACGAGTTGGCCGTGCAGGCCACGGCCCCGGCTGCCCGCGGCGCGGCGGCTCGCCCGGCCCATGGCCGCGTCGGCGCCCTCCCACGCGGGAGCACTGGTGGTGCGGGCCGCGCCGGTGGATTCGGCGTAGGCGTAGCGGTTGAGCTCGCCGGAGGCGGCCGGGCCCTGGTCGGCGGAGCGGGAGGCGGTCATCATGGAGTGCGCAAGGGTAGTCACGCCATCCTTTGTCGGCGGCACGTGGAGTCACCTTGAGGTCTTTGGTGAAAAGCACACGAAAGGGTGATCATCGGCCGCTCCGCCATTGACGCCGCACCCCCGAAAACCGGGCTCACGCGCCACGTGGTCATCTTTTCGTACTGGCCAAAGCGTCCGGTTGTGCGCCCCTGGAACGGATGAACGATCGCCTCCGTGCAAGTCCGGCGTCCGGCATCCGCTCAGCGGGGACCCCGGCGCAGCCCCACCACGGCGTACCCGGCCAGCAGCACCACCAGACTCAGTGCGAAGGCCCAGCCGACCGGCTGCGTGGCGTGCGGCACGCCGGCGGCGAGCCACCTTTCCGCCGCCGTGGGCAGCGGCAGGCCGGTGAGCGCCTGGAGGCGCGCGGGGAACCCCTCGATCGAGCGGGCCGCCGGACCTTCCAGAAGGTGACGGAGCGCCGGCGCGAGGACCAGCGGCACAGCCGTCACCGCGGCCAGCCCCGCCAGGACCGAGCGGAACACCCCCGCCGCCAGCAGCCCTGCCCAGGCGCAGCAGACCGGAAGTGCGGCGAGACCGGCGAGCACGGGCCACTCCGGCATCCCCACCGGAGCCTCCGGCCCCATAAGAAGAGTGAGGGCGGCCCGGTTCAGGGCCACCCCCGCACCGCACAGCAGCAGGGCGGCGGCCCCGGCCACGGCGGTCTTGCCCAGGAGCAGGCTCAGACGCCTGGGCACCGGCACCTGCGCCGGCACGAGTGCGGGATACCTGAACTCCTGGGCGAACGACAGCGCACCCAGCAGCCCCGCCGCCACCGCGACAGGGGGAAGCGGCAGCGGCGGCACCCAGCCGGTGAGCACCCGGTCGGAAGCCGGCGCTCCCGTCAGTGCCTGCCAGAAGGCACCGAGGAGGCCGATGAGCAGCGCCGCGGCCATGATCCACCAGCCGGCGCGGACCCCCGCCCAGCGGCGCAGCTCATAGCGCAAGGGCCAGGCCGGCCCCGGCGGCGGCAGGACGGGCATCCGTGGCGGCACCGGCCCCCGTTCCGCCGGTACGCCACCCGCCGGTGCGGTGGGTGCGGCCGGCACGGCGGTGACAGCCTCGCCCCGCGACGCACCGACTACGGCCCGGCCGTCGGCCCGGTGCAGTGGTCCGGCCCGCTCGCGGTCACCGGCATCGCCCAGTTCCTCGGTCAGCAGGTGCACCAGGATCCGGTGCCGGTAGGCGGTCTCGCCGACAGTGGCGCAGGAGGAGCCGTAGACGGCCAGACGGCTGCCGGACTCACGGACGATCTCGGTGCGCTCACCGCCGGCGTCCGTGCGGGAGGCCCGGAACTCCTGGGTGAGCACCGCGGCGAGACGGTCGGTGTGCGGGGTGCACACCACGACCCGGGGCCGCAGCCGGGTCCTGGCGAAGTCCGGGCACTCCTGGTCGGCCACCAGGCGGCCCGCCTCCAGGGAGACCACCCGGTCCGCGACGCCCACGGCCTCCTTGGGTTCGGAGGCGGTGAGCAGCACCGCGCCCCCCTGCTCCGCGTACCCACGCAGCAGGCCGTGCAGCCAGGCTCGCTCCCGCGCCGACAGGCCGGCCGCAGGGTCGTCGAGCACGAGCGTGTGCGGGTCGCCCAGCAGAGCCGCGGCGAGCCCCAGCCTGCGGTCCATGCCCAGGGAGAAGGATCCGAGCCGGTGGTCGGCCAGCCCGCTCAGCCCGACGACGTCCAGAACGTCATCGGCCCGGCCGGAGGGGACCCCGCAGGCGGCGGCGAGCATCCGCAGGTGTCCCCGGGCGGTCCGGCCGGGATGACCGGGCACGTCCCCCAGCAGGGTTCCGATCTCGCGCGGCGGGTGCGGCACCCGGTGCAGGGGCCGGCCGCGGAACAGGGCGACCCCGCGCCCCGGCCGCAGACGGAGCATCAGCCGCAGAGCGGTGGACTTGCCCGCCCCCTCCGGTCCGAGCAGCACGGTCACCCGGCCCGGGCGGGCCTCGAAGGTGAGATCGTCAACGGCCGGCGACCGGCCGCGCCGGGGGGCACTGGTGAGTCCGATGGCCTGGATCATCGCGTCTCCCGCTGAGGATGCACCCTGGCACCATAACGGGGCATACCGGATTCTTCGGGCTACGCCTTCCCGGGGCCTGTCGCGCGGGAAGCGGCGGGCCGCTACGCCTCGGGGCGGAGCATCGGCGGATTGAGCAGCGTGGCCCCGCCGGCCCGGAACAACTGTGCCGGGCGCCCGCCCTGACGCGTCGTGGTCCCGCCGGTGGGCACCAGGAACCCCGGGGTTCCGGTGACCTTGCGATGGAAGTTGCGCGGGTCCAGCGAGACCCCCCACACCGCCTCATAGACCCGGCGCAGTTCTCCCACGGTGAACTCCGGGGCGCAGAACGCGGCCGCCAGGGAGGAGTACTCGATCTTCGACCGGGCACGCTCGACTCCGTCGGTCAGAATCCGGGCGTGGTCGAAGGCCAGTGGCTCCGGCGCCGCCCCGCCCGGGCCCGCGAGCAGCGAGGCGACCGGCACCCAGCGAGCCCTCTCGGCGTCACCGCCCGCGGTGGGGGCCGGGAGGTCCGGAGCGAGCACCAGGTGCGCGACACTGACCACCCGCATCCGCGGGTCCCGGCTCGGATCGCCGTAGGTCGCCAGCTGTTCGAGATGTGCTCCCGCATGGCCCTCCGACTCCTGCGGGCGCAGCCCGGTCTCCTCGGCCAGCTCCCTGACGGCCGCGGTGGCCAGATCCTCGTCCGCCCGCACGAAGCCGCCGGGCAGGGCCCACCGGCCCCGGAAGGGCTCCTCACCACGACGGACGGCCAGGGCACACAGGGCGTTCCGGCGGACGGTGAGCACGACCAGGTCGACGGTGACGGCGAACGGCGGATAGACCGACGGGTCGTAGGGCATGTCGTGATCATAGGTGCCCCGCACCGCCGTTCATGGCCTGCGGTCGGCCCGCAGCCTGCGCATGCAGCGGCGCAGCGGCTCGGGATCCAGCCCGCTGTTGCACGCCTGCAGGAGCAGCCGGGCGAAGGTGTAGTCCGGATCCGCCTCCAGCGCCCGGCTCAGTGCGATACGGGCTGCCGGGCCGTCCCCGGTGGACCACGCGACCCAGCCCGCGAGCGTGAGAGGGGCTGCCGCGTGCCCGGCGTAGGCGCCCACGCATCTGCGGGCCAGCGCCCGCCACAGCCTCAGTGCGGCGGCCGCCCCGGCTCCCTCCATCCACTCCGCGGCCCGGTCCCGGGTGACGCGGTCCTGCAGACCGAGGATCAGACGGGCCGCGTCCTGGGAGGTCAGCAGGGCGTCGTCCCGGGCGTCCTCACCTTCCGCGGAGCCCTTCGGAACCGCGGCCCCCTGCGGGGTGCCGGCCGGGCCGGTGACCCGGCGGAAGCGGCCCAGCATCCGCTCGGCCAGCCGCAGGGTCTCCTCCCGCACGGCGGCGCAGTCCGTCCGCCCGGCCAGCATCCGCGGGACCAGCTCCGTCGCGGCCAGATCCAGCGCCCCGGTCTGCCGGGCCACCACGGGCGGCGAGGCCAGCGGGACCAGAGCGCGCTCGAGGTCCCGCAGGGAGCCCCGCACCCGGATGCCGGCCCGGGCCGCGGCGGCGGCCATCGGAGAGGTACCGCCCCATGGTGGCCCGCCGCCGGGCGGCCGGTTCCCGGGAGTACCGGCCCCGTTGCCGCAGTACGACCGGAAGCGGGTCCGGGTCAGGTGAAGCGCTTCGTGCACCGGGACGTCCAGGGCCCCGCAGGCCGTGCGGAGCGACTGGGCGAGCGGGCGAAGAAGTTCCGTGACTTCCTCCGGGGAGTTGCCGGCCGCCGGCTCCCGGCACAGGTAGACCACGGCGGCGTCCGGCCGTCTCCCGTCGCGGGCGAGACTGTTGTCGACCAGGCAGGACGCCAGCCGCAGGGCCAGCTCCGGCCAGTCGCCCGCCGATTGCGGGATGCCGGTGCGGATGCGGCCGCCCAGGCGTCCGCGCCGGCCGTGCAGTCCGATGAGGACGACGGAGTCGTCGGGGTAGTAGCCGAGCAGGTACGGGAGGGCATCGGCCAGTTCGGCGGGGCCCCGCAGCGTGACGCGGTGGCTCTCCCGCGACGGAGCCGGAGTGGGTTCTGTGGGTCGGGTCATGCCCGAAGCGTGCCGTCGGCCCGGCACGGGCCGCCGCGGACCGTCCACAGCCGACCGGGACAATCCGACGATCAGAGCGGTTGTCCCCAGACCGGCCCGCCTTCCGGGCTCGCTATCGGGGTGCGTGGCACCGATACGGCGCGCGCTGCCGGTCCCGCCCCGCGGAGCGAGCCCGGACGGTGGGACCTCAGCCTGTCGCGGCGAGGGTCAGGGGGAGGACCTTCTCGCCGCCTGCCCGGCGCAGCAGGCGGGCCGCTACGGCGAGGGTCCAGCCGGAATCCGTGTAGTCGTCCACGAGCAGGACAGGTCCGGGGGAACGGGCCAGCTCACCGGCCATGTCCTCCGGGACGGCGAAGGCGCCGGACAGCGCCCGCAGGCGCTGGGCGGAGTTGCTGCGGCGTGCCGTGTGCGAGGCGTCCGGACCGGTGTGGGCCAACGTGCCCCAGAAGGGCAGGCGCCCGGCGTCCGCGACACCCCGGGCGAGGGACTCGACCAGTCGCGGGCGGGACAGGGACGGCACGGCGACGACTCCCACCGGTCGGGCGGAGGCATCCGGGACGCCCGGCGCCCAGCCCCCAGGCGAGCGGGCCCAGTCGGCCAGAACCGTCACCGCGGCCCGCAGGACATCGCCGGGGACCGGCCCGTCGGGGGCGTCGTCGGCCAGCAGCGGGCGCAGCCGGTTGCCCCAGCCGATGTCCGACAGGCGCCCCAGGGCGCGGCCGGTGGAGCACTGCTCGCCGGCCGGAATGCGCCCCTTGAGATCGATGCCCAGCGCGGCCATTCCCGTCGGCCACATGCGGCGCGGCCCGACCTCCACACCCGGGCGGTCCAGTTCCTTCGCCGCATCGGTGAGCGTCTCCTCCGGGACGGCGGAACTGGTCCAGGCGCCCGCGCAGTTGTCGCAGCGGCCGCACGGGCTCGCTCCCTCGTCGTCCAGTTGCCGGCGCAGGAACTCCATCCGGCACCCGGTCGTGCTCACGTAATCCCGCATGGCCTGCTGCTCGGCCGCCCGCTGACGCGCCACCCACGCGTACCGCTCCGAGTCGTACACCCAGGGCTCGCCGGTGGAGATCCAGCCGCCCTTCACCCGCTTGACCGCCCCGTCCACGTCGAGCACCTTCAGCATGGTCTCCAGCCGGGTGCGCCGGAGATCCACCATGGCCTCCAGGGCGGGCAGGGACAGCGGCCCCCCGGCGTCGGCCAGGGCCGCGAGGGTCCGGCGGACCTGCTCCTCGGGCGGGAAGGCGGTGTCGGCGAAGTAGCGCCAGATCGCCTCGTCCTCCCGGCCCGGCAGCAGCAGCACGTCGGCGTGCTCCACGCCGCGGCCCGCCCTGCCGACCTGCTGATAGTAGGCGATCGGCGAGGACGGCGATCCCAGATGGACGACGAACCCGAGATCGGGCTTGTCGAAGCCCATGCCCAGCGCCGAGGTGGCGACCAGGGCCTTGACCCGGTTGGCCAGCAGGTCTGCCTCGGCCTGCAGCCGGTCGGCGTTCTCGGTGCGCCCCGTGTAGGAGGACACCTCGAAGCCGCGCTGCCGGAGAAAAGCGGTGGTCTCCTCGGCCGCCGCGACGGTGAGGGCGTAGATGATCCCCGAGCCCGGCAGCTCGTCCAGGTGCCCGGCGAGCCAGGCCAGGCGGTGCGCGGCGTCCGGCAGTCGGACCACGCCCAGCCGCAGGCTTTCCCTGTCCAGCGGCCCGCGCAGCACCAGTGCCTCCCCGGTACCGGTGCCCAGCTGCTCGGCGACGTCCGCCGTGACGCGTGCGTTGGCGGTTGCCGTGGTGGCCAGCACCGGCACCCCGGGGCCGAGCCCGGCCAGCATCGCCCGCAGCCTCCGGTAGTCCGGCCGGAAGTCGTGCCCCCAGTCGGAGATGCAGTGCGCCTCGTCCACCACCAGAAGGCCTGTCGTGGCGGCGAGCCCGGGCAGCATCCGCTCGCGGAAATCCACGGAGTTGAGGCGTTCCGGACTGACGAGAAGGACATCCGTCCCGCCGCGGGAGACCTCTTCGTGGATGGCCTCCCACTCCTCCGGATTGGACGAGTTGATCGTTCTGGCCCGGATACCGGCCCGCTCGGCCGCCTCCACCTGGTTGCGCATCAGCGCCAGCAGCGGCGAGACGATCACCGTCGGGCCCGAGCCGCGGCGCCGCAGCAAGGCCGTGGCGACGAAGTACACCGCCGACTTCCCCCACCCGGTGCGCTGCACGACCAGGGCGCGCCGGCGCTCCTCGACCAGGGCCGCCACCGCCTGCCACTGGTCCTCCCGCAGCCGTGCCGACCCCTTCGGCGCCCCCACGAGCTCGGCAAGGACGGCATCGGCTTCGGCACGGAGCTCCGGATCGTTCATGGCCCCTATGCAACCCGATGGCACGGACAGCCGGCCACCCGCCCCGCAGGCGCCCGCAGGCCCGGGCGCGCGGCGGCTCAGAACATCCCGAGCTGCCCGGCGTCCTCCAGTGCGGCGGCGTCGGCCGCCTCCCGGTGCGAGGGCAGTTTCAGGTGTCGCCAGCGCGGCAGGGCGTCCAGGTAGGCCCACGACAGACGGTGATGGGGCGTCGGCCCGTGTTCGCGCAGTGCCTCCCGGTGCACCGGCGAGGGGTAACCGGCGTTGCTGTCGAAGGCGAACTCCGGGTGCTCGGTGCCGAGGTCGGCGAGCATCGCGTCCCGGCGCACCTTGGCAATGACGGAGGCCGCGGCGACCGCGACGCAGGACTGGTCGCCCTTGATCACCGTCCGGACCCGCCAGGGCGGCCCCAGGTAGTCGTGCTTGCCGTCCAGGATCACCGCGTCCGGGCGCTCGGGGAGACCGGCCAGCGCGCGGCCCGCGGCCAGTCGCAGCGCGGCGGTCATCCCCAGGGTGTCGATCTCCCGGGGCGAGGCGTGCCCGAGGGCGTACGCGGTGACCCACTCGCCGAGCACTGAGGCGAGCTCCGTGCGACGCCCCACGGTCAGCAGTTTGGAGTCGGTGAGGCCTTCGGGAGGCCGGCGCAGACCGGTGACCGCCGCGCAGACCGTCACCGGCCCCGCCCATGCGCCCCGGCCCACCTCGTCGACTCCCGCCACGATCCGCGCGCCGGTGGTGGCGCGCAGCGAGCGCTCGACTCGGTGGGTGGGCGGATCGGCAGCCATGGCGGGGCTCAGCCTAGCCTCCGGCTCCCCGGCCCCTGCCCCTGCCCCCGGCGGGCCGGCGGCGGCCTCAGGTGCGGCGCACATAGGCCTCCCCCCAGCCTTCGAACGGCCGCTCGGGGGTGTGCCAGTGCTCGAACGGCCGGTCCAGGTGATAGCGGCCGTCCGGCCCCAGGATCAGCTGCCGGCTCTCGCCGTTGCCCGGGTTCGACAGCGACTCGAACTCGGCCACCGTCCAGTGCAGCCAGCGCATGCAGAACAGCCGCATGGTCAGTCCGTGCGTCACCAGCAGGACGTTCGGGGGGTGATCGGGCGCCGCGAAGCTGCGCCACAGACTCTCCAGGAAGGCACCGACCCGGTCGTACACATCCGCGCCCGACTCCCCGGAGGCGAAGCGGTAGAAGAAGTGGCCGTAGGCGTCCCGGGCCTTCTTCTGCCGGGCCACGTCCTCGCTGTCCTGCCAGTTTCCCCAGTCCTGCTCGCGCAGCCGGGGCTCCTCGCGCACCCTCACCAGGCCGGGGTCCAGGCCCAGCGCCCGGAACGTCTGGTGGGTGCGCCGGTAGGGCGAGACGTACGCGGAGACCCGCTCCCCGCCGATCTCGGCCCGCAGCCGCTCCCCCGCGGCCTCGGCCTGCCGCAGCCCCTTCTCCGTCAGCTCCAGGGCATGGTCGGGAATCCGCTCGTACACGGAGTCGTCCTGGTTGCCCTGCGATTCCCCGTGCCGGAGGAGAACAATGCGCCGCGGTTGTGCCATACCGCCCAGCCTAGTGCCGCCCGCCGGCCCGGCCGCCCGCTCCGGATGCTCAGACCGTCCAGGCCGGTTCCATGTCGATGACGTCCCCGGCGATCGAGGCGATGTCGGCGCCGGTCTGCGCCCGCAGGGCCAGCCGCTCCACCCGCTCCGTGCGGTACTTGGCCCGCTCCGCGGCGGAGTCCCACATCGACAGGACCAGGAACTCGTGGTCCGGCTCCGCCTGCGCGAAGACCCCGCGCAGCATCCCCGGCGATCCGGCCATCGCCGGGTTCCAGACCTTCTCCTGCATCAGCGCGAAGTGATCGGCGCGGTCCTGGTGCACCCGGCAGTGCGCCACCCGCAGCAGGTCCGCGTCGGTGAACCGCGGCTCGAACCCCATCTTCACGTCGAAGCGGTACTCGAAGAGCCGCACCTCCATGTCGCGGTACGTCCCGGACTGGGAGGCCGCCAGCCGGTCGTGGGAGCGGGCCATGAAGGAGTCGTAGAGGACCCGGCTCTCCCAGAAGCCGAAAAGGTGCACCACCCCGGGCCGCGAACGGCTCCAGCCTCCGCCCTGCCCCCGGAACCCGGGCTCGCCGAGCAGACCCGCCCACTTCCGCTGCCCGCGCTCGAAGCCGCCTCGGTCGACCACGGTGCACCGCATCCACTTGACCAGCACCGCGCCATCGTACGGCCATTGGAGGCCCGGCGGTGGAGCGGTCGAGTGATCAGGAGCGCGAGGGGTGCTCCGTGCGCCCGCCGGCCGGCTCCACCATCGTCACGACGCCGGGGGGCTCTCCGCGCGCCAGGTGGTCCTCCAGCGTGGCGCGGCCGTCCGCGTGCTCCGCGGTCAGCAGGCCGCCGTCCCGCAGCCTGCCGGAGGTCCTGCCCGGCCACCGCAGCGCCACCACCGGCCGGTGCCGCCCCTGGGCACGCAGCGCCGCCCGGGTGAGCTCGGAGGCGGTGCGGATCTGCGGACCACCCATCTCCTCCACCGCTCCGGTGGGCTCGCCCGCCGCGAGCGCGGCCAGCCGTTCGGCCACCTCCCGCGGTTCGACGGGCTGGAGCGGCACGTCACCTGCCAGGGTCAGGACGACCGGGAGCCAGGGCCTGGACCGTGCCGACCGCGCTATCCGGTCGTGGAAGCGGGTGGTCCGCAGCACCGACCAGGGCAGCCCGGACCCGGTGACGGCCTCCTCGGCGGCCAGCTTGGCCCGGTGGAAGGAGTCGGGCACCCGGTCGGCGCCGACGACCGAGACGTGCACCAGGTGCGGACGGCCCGTCCGCCCGGCCGCGGCGACCAGCGTGCGGGTCAGCCGCGCGTCGGCACGTCCGCCGGTGGTCGCGCAGTGCACGATCGCCGCCGCTCCGTCCACCGCGGCGTCGAGTCCCTCCCCCGACTTCAGGTCGCCGACCGCCCACTCGACCGGCAGCCGGTCGCCTTCGGGGCGGGGACGCCGGCTGAGCACCCGCACGGGGCGCTCGTCCATCAGCAGCCGCCGGACAACGGCGCTGCCGAGCACTCCGGTCCCCCCGGTCACCACTGTCACGTCATTCACCGGACACCTGTTCCTTCCCCACGGGCGGTCCCTGCGTCCCGCACGACGGCGCGGAAAGTTCACGGGTGCCCCCGAAGCGGCCACTGAATCCCCGTGTGTCCCGTTACGTCCCCCGCGGCCCGGCGGGAAGCCCACCGGCCGCCGGACGGCGAAGCGGGTGCCGGCCCATGGCCGGCACCCGCTCTCAGGTGCCGCTCGGCGCCGTCGGCAGCGGGTGCTCACCGCTGCCCGGACGCCCTGTTCTCCGTGCTCAGCTGCAACCGCTGGTGGAGCCGCAGCCCTCGCACAGGTAGCAGCTGCCGGCCCGGCGCATCTTCGTGCCGCAGGAGAAGCACAGCGGCGCGTCGGCGTTCATGCCGAGCTGCATCTCCATGAGCTCCGTCGAGTTGTGCGCCTCCCGGGGGGCCGGGCGCGCCACCGCGGGCTCCGGCTCAGCGGGGGCGGCCGGGGCGGTTCCCTGCCGCGGGGCGGACTGGGACAGTCCCGCGACGTCCACGTCGTCCTCGCCTGGCTCCCAGGAGCCGGTCTCCAGGTGCCGCTGGCGCTCCGCGGCGGTGTGGATGCCGAGCGCCGAGCGAGTCTCGAACGGCAGGAAGTCCAGTGCGAGGCGGCGGAAGATGTAGTCGACGATCGACTGCGCCATCCGTACGTCCTGGTCGTCCGTCATGCCGGCCGGCTCGAAGCGCATGTTGGTGAACTTGGAGACATAGGTCTCCAGCGGCACTCCGTACTGCAGGCCGACGGAGACGGCGATGGAGAAGGCGTCCATCATGCCGGCGAGCGTCGAGCCCTGCTTGGACATCTTCAGGAAGACCTCGCCCAGCCCGTCGTCCGGGTAGGAGTTGGCCGTCATGTAGCCCTCGGCCCCGCCCACCGTGAACGACGTCGTGATGCCCGGGCGGCCCTTGGGGAGCCGCTTGCGCACCGGCCGGTACTCGACGGCCTTTCCCGTCTCGGCCGGCCGCTCCTCCTTCTGCTCCTCCTTCTTCTTGGCCGACAGCGGCTGCCCGACCTTGCTGTTCTCGACGTAGACGGCCAGCGCCTTGGTGCCCAGCTTCCAGCCCTGGAGGTAGATCTCCTCGACGTCCCGCACCGTGCTGGTGCTGGGCATGTTCACCGTCTTGGAGATGGCGCCGCTCAGGAACGGCTGCGCGGCGGCCATCATCCGCACGTGTCCCATGGGGGAGATGGAGCGCTCACCCATCGCGCAGTCGAAGACCTCGTAGTGCTCCCGCTTCAGGCCGGGGGCGTCGATCACGTTGCCGTGCTCGGCGATGTGGGCGACGATCGCCTCGATCTGCTCGGGCTGGTAGCCCAGGCGCGCCAGCGCCCTGGGGACCGTGTTGTTGACGATCT
Source organism: Streptomyces sodiiphilus (assembly GCF_039529215.1). NCBI lineage: Bacteria > Bacillati > Actinomycetota > Actinomycetes > Kitasatosporales > Streptomycetaceae > Streptomyces > Streptomyces sodiiphilus. Next base: position 60,585 of record NZ_BAAAMJ010000033.1, read on the forward strand.
GCATGGAGCCGCCGCCGACGAGCTTCTTGAACTTGACCAGGGCGAGGTCGGGTTCGACGCCGGTGGTGTCGCAGTCCATCATCAGCCCGATGGTGCCGGTGGGCGCGAGCACACTGGCCTGGGCGTTGCGGAAGCCGTTCTTGCCCCCGAGCCGGACCACGTCCTGCCACGCCTCGGTGGCCGCCGCCCAGACCGGGGTGTCGAGATCGTCCATCCGCTTGGCCGCGGCGTTGGCGTCGGCGTGCTGGCCCATCACCCGGTTGTGCGCCTCGGAGTTGCGGGCGTAGCCCTCGTACGGCCCCACGACCGCTGCCAGTTCCGCGGAGCGCCGGTAGGAGACACCGGTCATCAGCGAGGTGATCGCACCGGCCAGTGCCCGCCCGCCGTCGGAGTCGTAGGCGTGGCCGGTGGCCATCAGCAGGGCGCCCAGGTTCGCGTAGCCGATGCCGAGCTGCCGGAAGGCCCGGGTCGTCTCACCGATCTTCTCGGTCGGGAAGTCCGCGAAACAGATGGAGATGTCCATCGCCGTGATGACGAGTTCCACGACCTTGGAGAAGCGCTCGGCGTCGAAGGACTGGTTGCCCCGGCCGTCGTCCTTGAGGAACTTCATCAGGTTGAGGGAGGCGAGGTTGCACGAGGAGTTGTCCAGGTGCATGTACTCGCTGCACGGGTTGGAGGCACTGATCCGCCCCGACTCCGGCGAGGTGTGCCACCGGTTGATGGTGTCGTCGTACTGGATGCCCGGGTCGGCGCAGACGTGCGCGGCCTCGGCCATCTTGCGGAACAGCGTCCGGGCGTCGACCTCCTCGATGACCTCGCCGGTCATCCGGGCCCGCAGCCCGAACTTCGAGCCGGACTCCACGGCCCTCATGAACTCGTCGGTGACACGGACCGAGTTGTTCGCGTTCTGGTACTGCACGGAGGTGATGTCGTCACCGCCGAGGTCCATGTCGAAGCCCGCGTCGCGCAGGGCGCGGATCTTCTCCTCCTCCTTCACCTTGGTCTCGATGAAGGCCTCGACATCGGGGTGGTCCACGTCGAGCACGACCATCTTGGCCGCCCGGCGGGTCGCGCCGCCGGACTTGATGGTGCCGGCGGAGGCGTCGGCCCCACGCATGAAGGAGACCGGCCCCGAGGCATTGCCGCCCGAGGAGAGCAGTTCCTTGGAGGAGCGGATGCGGGAGAGGTTCAGGCCGGCCCCGGAACCGCCCTTGAAGATCATCCCTTCTTCCTTGTACCAGTCGAGGATGGACTCCATGGAGTCGTCGACCGAGAGGATGAAGCAGGCGCTGACCTGCTGGGGCTGGCGGGTACCGACGTTGAACCAGACGGGAGAGTTGAAGGCGAAGATCTGGTGCAGCACGGCATAGGCCAGCTCGTGCTCGAAGATCTCGGCGTCGGCCGGGGAGGCGAAGTAGCCGTGCTCCTCACCAGCGGCACGGTAGGTCTTCACCACCCGGTCGATGAGCTGCTTGAGGCTGTTCTCCCGCTGCGGGGTGCCGACCGCTCCCCGGAAGTACTTGCTGGTCACGATGTTGACCGCGTTGACCGACCAGAACTCGGGGAACTCCACACCGCGCTGCTCGAAGTTGACCGAGCCGTCCCGCCAGTTGGTCATGACGACATCGCGGCGCTCCCAGACCACCTCGTCGTACGGGTGCACGCCGGGGGTGGTGTGCACGCGCTCGACACGCAGTCCCTTGCCCACCTTGTTCCCCTTGCTGCCCTTGGCGCGGGAGCCACGTGCCGGGCCGCTTGCCGTCTCTGTCATTACGCCTCCCTGTTCGGGCGGAAACGCCCTGGTGCACCCCGATCGCTCCGGGGCGCGCTGATGTTCTGACGGCCGGGTCCTGGCGGTGCGTCCGGCCGGGTCTGTCGGTGCCGGTCAGCCGGCGGCGGCCGCCCGGTCGGCGCCGGGGGCCTTCTCCGGCCGGCCGGGCTGCCGGGCTCCGGGGAAACCTTCGCGGAGCTCCGCGATGGCGGCCTCGAAGTCCTCGAGGGAGTCGAACGCCTGGTAGACCGACGCGAAGCGCAGGTAGGCCACCAGGTCGAGCTCCCTCAGCGGGCCGAGTATGGCCAGCCCCACGTCGTGGGTGGACAGCTCGGCACTGCCGGTGGCCCGCACCGCCTCCTCGACGCGCTGGCCGAGCTGGGCCAGCGCGTCCTCGGTTACGGGCCGGCCCTGACAGGCCTTGCGCACCCCGGTGATCACCTTGTCCCGGCTGAACGGCTCGGTCACTCCGCTGCGCTTGATGACCATCAGCGCGGCCGTCTCCAGGGTGGTGAACCTCCGGGAGCAGTGCGGGCACTGACGGCGGCGGCGGATGGTGGCGCCGTCGTCGGCCGTGCGGCTGTCGACGACCCTGCTGTCGGAGTGCCGGCAGAAGGGGCAGTGCATCGCTTCTCACCCTCCATGCAGCCTCTGTGACGCAGAGTGCCGCGTCCGCCCGACGTGACATTTCTCCCCACGGCCTCCCGACTGCCGTCGGCGACCCGTGGGGCGGTCCCCAAGCATAGGCGATACGGAGCGCCCGGACCCACCCGGGACCACAACCTATGGTTGGCCACCGCCCATACAACCACTACATGTAGGGTTCGGTCACACCATCCGCCACCGCGCGTGTCGCTTCACGGAGGCTGCGCCGGCGCCGCAGCGGAGGCTATCGCACAGCGGGTTCCCTCCGAGCCGCCATACACTCACACCCCCGACCCCGTCAGCCGATCGGCGAATTTTCACTCGAACGTGTGTTTGGCGCAACCTTTCGATAGCAACTACCGTTGTCTGGTTAGGGAGTACCACCGAGAGGGGCCGAGATGACCACCGCAGCACAGGACACCATCACCGCACCGGCTCCGGGCAGCCGCGACACGCCGACGCGCGCCATGCCCGGCCGGCCCCCCGGGATCCGGGCCGACAGCTCCGGCCTCACCGACCGGCAGCGTCGCGTGATCGAGGTCATCCGGGACTCCGTGCAGCGGCGCGGATACCCTCCGTCCATGCGGGAGATCGGTCAGGCCGTGGGGCTCTCCAGCACCTCGTCCGTGGCGCACCAGCTGATGGCCCTGGAACGGAAGGGCTTTCTCCGCAGGGACCCGCACCGGCCCCGCGCCTACGAGGTCCGCGGCGTCGAGACACCCGCCCCCCAGGCCGCGGACACCGCGGGGAAGCCGGCCGCGTCGTATGTGCCCCTGGTGGGGCGGATCGCCGCCGGCGGCCCCATTCTCGCCGAGGAGTCCGTGGAGGACGTCTTCCCACTCCCCCGACAGCTCGTCGGGGACGGTGAGCTCTTCGTTCTCAAGGTCGTCGGTGACTCCATGATCGAGGCTGCCATCTGCGACGGCGACTGGGTCACGGTGCGCCGCCAGCCCGTCGCGGAGAACGGCGACATCGTCGCCGCGATGCTGGACGGCGAAGCCACCGTCAAGCGCTTCAAGCGGGACAACGGCCAGGTCTGGCTGCTCCCGCACAACGCCGCCTACCAGCCGATCCCCGGGGACGCCGCCACCATCCTGGGCAAGGTTGTCGCCGTGATGCGGCGGGTGTGACTCCCGCCGCCCCGCTCCTTCTTCTCAGAGCCTCTCACCCCGACGAGGCGGTGACGTCCCGCGCCGCCTCGTCGATCGCCGCGAGCGAGCGCCGCACCTGATTGCGGTCCGTGGTGTACCAGAAGTCCGGCATGGAGGAGCGGAGGAAGCCGCCGTAGCGCGCGGTGGCCAGCCTCGGATCGAGGACGGCCACCACCCCGCGGTCCCCGGTGGCCCGCACCAGACGCCCCGCGCCCTGCGCCATCAGCAGAGCCGCATGCGTCGCCGCGACCGCCATGAAGCCGTTCCCGCCCGCCTCCTCGACCGCCTTCTGGCGGGCGCTCATCAAGGGATCGTCGGGACGGGGAAAGGGAACCCGGTCCATCACGACCAGCTGGCAGTTCGGCCCCGGCACATCGACGCCCTGCCACAGCGAGAGCGTGCCGAACAGACAGGTCCTGGCGTCCTCCGCGAACGTGCGGATGAGTTCGCCCAGCGTCTCCTCGCCCTGCAGCAGGATCGGGACATCCAGGCGCTCCCGCAGCTCCTCCGCCGCGGTACGAGCACCCCGCATCGACGAGAACAGGCCGAGCGTCCGCCCTCCGGCGGCCTCCACCAGCTCCGCGAGCTCGTCGAGCATGTCCGCCCGGCTGCTGTCCCGCCCGGGCGGGGACAGATGACGCGCCACATAGAGGATGCCCTGTTTCCGGTACTCGAAGGGTGACCCGACATCCAGGCCCTTCCACTCCGGGAGATCCTCACCGTGCTGCCCCTCGGGCCCCAGGCCCAGCGACGCCGCGACACCGTTGAAGTCTCCGCCCAGCCGCAGCGTGGCCGAGGTGAGCACCACCGACCGCTCGGTGAAGAGCTTCTCCCTCAGCAGCCCCGCGACGGACAGCGGGGCCACCCGCAGCGAGGCGCCGTACCGGTCGTGGCGCTCACACCACACAACGTCGTACTCCGAGGCCTCCACCAGCCGCTCGGCCACCTTGTGGACCGACTCGATGGAAGCCATCGCCTGCTTGCGGACCGCGTCCTCGTCCTGCACCGAGCGGTCGCGGGTGTCCCCCAGCGCCGTGATCACCGTGCGGGCGGCGTCCCGCAGCGCGGCCACGGCGTATCCCAGCTCCTCCGGGAGCTCCTCCAGCCGGCCGGGCAGCGCGAGCTCCATCACGCGGTCGAACGACTCCGCCGCCGTGCGGAGCGCGTCCGCGACCTGTTCGTCGACGAGCTTGGCCGCCCTGCGCACCGCGCGGTCCACACCGCCCGGGGTCAGCTCCCCCGTGGCGGCGCCGGTGACCCGGGAGACCAGCTCGTGCGCCTCGTCGACGATGAGCACCTCGTGCGGCGGCAGCACGGGGGCGCCCTCGATCGCGTCGATCGCCAGCAGCGCGTGATTGGTCACGATGACCTCCGCCAGCTTGGCCCGCTCACGCGCCGCCTCGGCGAAGCACTCCGCCCCGTAGGCGCAGTTGGACGCGCCCAGGCACTCCCGCGAGGAGACCGAGACCTGGGCCCAGGCCCGGTCGGACACGCCGGGAGTCAGCGCGTCCCGGTCGCCGGTCTCCGTCTCGTCCGCCCAGTCGCGCAGCCGCAGGAGGTCCCGGCCCAGCCGGCTGGACGGCCCGCCGGCGGCCTCGGCCGCCTCGAAGGGGTCGAACAGCCCCTCCTCCTCGTCCTGCGGCACACCCTCGTGCAGGCGGTGCAGACACAGGTAGTTGGAGCGGCCCTTGAGCGTGGCGAACTCGGGACGGCAGCCCAGCAGCGGTGAGAGCGCCTCCACCGTGCGGGGCAGATCCCGCTCGACCAGCTGCCGCTGGAGGGCGAGCGTCGCGGTGGCGACCACCACCCGTCCGCCGCCCCCTTCCGGCCCGCCGTCCGGCAGCGGAGAACCGCCGGCCGGCGGGGCGGAGGTGCCCCGGGCCAGCGCCGGCACCAGATAACCCAGCGACTTGCCGGTGCCGGTGCCGGCCTGGACGAGCAGGGCTGTCCCCTCCTCCACGGCCTCGGCAACGGCCTGAGCCATGGCGACCTGCCCCGGCCGCTCGGTGCCGCCCACGGCCTCGACGGCGGCGTGCAGGAGATCGGAGAGAGCGGGTTCACCGGATGTCGCAGTCATAGGGCTGCCACCCTACGTGGCCGCACCGACATCGGGGGCCGGGCGTCCGGCGGACGCCGGCTCACGGCAGGCTCAGCGGGTTGGGAACGGTGCCGTGCACGGCGGCGTGCGGACGGGTGGCCCGGTCGCGGTACCCGTCAAGATGGAGACGGTTGCGGTTCAGGCAGATACGGGCCAGCCGCGGTGTGAGCAGGTCGAAGACCCGGTACCGCGTCCGCTGCCCGGGAAACCGCCGCTGGTATCCGAGGATCTCCTCCCGGACCAGCGCCCAGAAGTCCCCCTCCGGGACCCCCAGGTGCTCGCGGCACAGCGGAGCGAGATAGCGGAAGACCCCGATGAACAGCCCGCCGTGCAGGAACTGCGTGAGGAAGCCCGGAGGCTCGGTGAGCAGGACCTCGCGCACCTCGTCCGGCATGCCTTCGTGCTCGGGCAGCGGCTCGGCGCTGAGATTCACGTCGTCGACGAAGTCCTTCACCGCCAGCCTCACCGGGATCTCGCGCTCGTCGAAGACGACCACGGCGTTCTCCCCGTGCGGGGAGAAGACGGTGCCGTAGCGGTAGAGGAAGTGCAGCAGCGGCGGCAGCAGCGCCGCCATCAGCCGCCGCAGCCAGTCGGCCGGTGCCAGCCCGGAGCGGTGGACGAGCTCGGCGGTGAGGGTCCGGCCCTCGGCATCGGACCAGAGCAGCGCGGCCAGCGTCCGGGCCCTCTCGCCGGGGTCGAGCAGCGGCGCCAGAGGTTCGCGCCAGATGCAGCCGAGCAGTTCCCGGTACTGGTACGGCACGCCCGGCAGCCCGTCGTACAGCGGGTGACGGACGGTGACGGAAGCGGTCTCGCCCAGCAGGACGACGCGGGTCTCGTCCCTCAGGTAGGGGTCCGTGTCCCGCAGGGAGTGGATCCAGCCGGTGACAGCGGGGGCGGCCAGGGTGCGTTCGGTGGGAAGCCCTCGCCAGACGAGGGTGTTCAGCACGGACAGCGGGAGCTTCACGCTGCGCGCGTGCGGACGGCTGGCGTTCAGGAAGGTCCGCACGGACTGTTGGGGCAGCCGCAGGTCGCCGTCCGTGGGCAGGGGTATCAGGCCGCGGTCGGCGATCTGCGGGGCGAAGAGCGGCGCCACCGTCTCGTCCCACTGCCAGGGATGTACCGGCAGGAAGAGATAGTCGTGCGGATCACGGCCGTGCGCGGCCACGGTCCGGTCGAAGACGTCCCGGACGGGCGCGGGGAGTTCCTCCGCGTACAGCCGCTCGGAATCCGCCAGCCGGGAGATCCCCCGGTAGGCGGCGAGTTCCCAGTGTGCGGCGAGCCAGGGCAGGGTTCGCGGCGCCCGGGCCTCGGGAGCCCAGCGGGCGGTGTCGGAGGCGGAGAACCCCAGCCGCCCCTTGTTCGCCACCAGCCAGGGATGCCCCTCCATGTGGCCTTCGAGTTCGGCGTAGCCCAGGTCGGCGAGGTCCGCCGCCGGCGGGGCGCCCGCGGCCAGGGTGACATCCGCGGACAGGGTGGCCGTCAGCTCGCGGAGGAGATGGCCGGTGGTGTCACCGGACAGCCGCAGCAGGCTGTCGTGCGCCCTGGCCAGGAACTCCAGCGGATCAGCGGAAGGGGTAAGGGAGCCGGGGTCGATGCTCCAGTGCCCGTAAGCTCCGCGCCGGGCCCGGAAGCGGTAGATCAGGCCTGGGTCCACGGGCAGCCGGTAGACGTCCCCGCCGGGGGTCTCCCGGCGGGGTGTGAGGATCCCTTCGTAGGCGAACTCCGCGATCGTCTTGGCGAGCAGCCGACGGGCGGCCCGCCGCCAGAGCTCCGCGGTGGTGTTCCGGGGCCGGTGGTCCACAGGGAGGCCTTTCGCGAGGGGACGGGGGGCGCGGTGGGCTTCACCGCTCACGGATCATCAGCACGGCACGTTTGTCCGGAAGGCGCAGTTCCTCCGCGGCGCGGAACCCGGCCTTGCGGAAGACGGCGAGCGAGGGCGCGTTGGCCGCGTCGGGCTCGGCGACCAGCCGACGGCAGTCCGGGGCGTGGCGCAGGACCAGTCGGCAGACACCGCGCAGCAGGGCGGTGCCCAGCCCCCGGCCGCGATCGGTGTCCTCCCCGACGAGGAGGTGCAGGCCCAGGTCACCGGGGCGGCAGGAGTAGTGCCGGGCCAGTGGGTCCCGCTCCGCCCGGTAGATCTCCCAGTAGCTCACCGGGCGCCCGTCCAGGACGCCCAGGCACGGCAGGCTGTGGCTGCCGGGTTCCAGTTGGGGACGCAGGTGGGCGGCGGTCCGGTCCACCGGTCCCCCCAGCTTCCAGAAGGCGTCGACAGCCGGGGAGTTCATCCACCCGGTAAGGAGGGGCAGGTCGCGTTCCAGCCGGACCGGGACCAGGCGCAGGTCCCCGGCTTCGGTGCGCTCGGGGCCGCCGGGTCCGATGGGCCACCGGCCGGAAGTTTCCGTGCTCCCCTCCCTGCCGGGGCCGCCGGTCCGGGCGGCGGGTTCCGGTGTCACACGCGCTCCTCTCAGGAGGTGACCAGTGGATTGGCGATCGTGACGTAGACGGACTGGCCGTCGACCGGGCCCACGAGTTCGTCGAGTCCGCACACTCTGGTGAGGAGGTTCGCCTTGCACCGCAGTGTCGGCGATCCCAGCAGGAGACCGGGCAGCGAGGAGCTGTTGCGGCCGTCCGCGGGGCGCGCCTCGTCGGTGAGGAACCGGCGGAGGGCCGCCAGCAGCAGTTCCTCGTCGGCGAGGTGCTGGGAGCCGAAGGCTCCGATCAGGCCGAGCACATTGTTGATACCCAGGTAGTAGACGAGCCGTTCGTCGGCGACGGCGTCCTCGACGAACGTGCCGGAGTCCCGGCCCAGCCCCGGCAGCCGGGCCAGCAGGGCGTCACGGTGCGCCTCCCGGAAGTAGAAGCCCTGGTTGTCCCGGTACCAGCCGCCCGCCGGCCACCCCTCGGCGTCCAGCCGGACCAGGGTGTTCTGCTGATGTGCTTCCAGGGCGATGCCGGCGACCCCGTCGAGCCGGAGCACCGGGCGCACCACGGTCCTCAGGTAGCGCAGGAACCACTCGGCGGCCACGGCCGGAACCGGCCGGCCCGTCCGGCCGGCAAGATCCCCGATCACATGGGCGAGCCGGGACCGCAGCGCGCCGGACGGGTCGCCGGGCCAGGGCCGCGGGGAGGTCAGCGAGGCGACACAGCACACGTCGTCACGCGGCCCGAACGGGTTGTGCCGCACCAGTGTGTCGAGACCGGGAACGGGCTCGCCCTCGGTGTCGTCGACCCCCAGCCAGGCGGCATCGCGCACGATGTCGAAAGGGGGTCCGTCCGAGAACGCCTCCCGCCACCGCCGGCCCAGGCCTGCCCGCAGCAGCCGGTGGACCTCCACGCCCCGGTGCATCTCCTTGCGGAGGTTCTCCCGCCGGGAGTTGGTGATGCTCAGGCCCAGGGAGAGCTTGAGCATGGCCGGGGCGCCGGGCCGCAGGACCGTGCGCACGGAGGAGGTGGGATGCCACGGGGGTCCGTGCTCCCCCAGATCGTGCAGCAGACCCGCGGCGAGCAGCCGGGCGACCGAGGGCCGGTGCACGGCCTCCCGAGCCTGCCAGGGATGCAGGGGCAGCGGGACCGCACCGCGGGGGACCGCGATCCCTTCCCCGGCCAGCCGGGCCGCAAGACGCCCGGCCGGCACGACACGGCCCTGTTCGGTCCACGCCGAGTCGGCGGCCAGCACCGAGCGGTCCACCGCGAACCAGTGCAGCGGGAATCCGCCCCGCAGTTCGGGAGAGTACCGGCGGGCCTCGTGCCCGGTCACGCCCTCCCGGCTCTTGGGGGCCGGATGCAGCGGGTGCCCGAGGACCAGATCCTGCTCGGCGCCGAGGAACAGGTCCGCGCCGGGCACGGGGGCGGGGGCGGCCCGGCGCGCGGCGAGGAAGCCGGCGGTGCGCCGCACGGAGTCGGCGACGCGGCCGACCAGATCGGTGACGGCCCCGGGCCCGGCACCGTGAGCGGACTCGCGGGCGAACAGCACGGCGAGCGTCACCGCGTCCGCCTGCGGGGATTCCGGCCCGCCGGGGTCCAGCCGGGGTGTGCCGAAAAGGTGCCCGCCGGTGGCCGACCAGTAGCGCACGGGGACGCTCAGCGCCATGCCCGAGGAGGGCAGCGGGATGCGCAGGGCCGGGCCGTCCGGGCGGCCGACCCCCCTCTCTCGCACCCAGCAGCGCAGCAGGTTCCCGGCGGCCGCCGCGTCGGCCGCGGCCGCGGGGTCCGGGTCCTGCAGCGGATCACCGCCGGGCGCGGGCGGTCCGGTACGGCGCCCGTGCCCGGCGGCGGCCAGTGCGGTCGCTTCCCCGCCCTGGACCTGCCGGGGAACCGCCGGGTCCCGGGCAGGCGTCGCGACGAGGGAAGGAGCCGGGCCGGCGGGAGGCTCGCAGCGGCCTCCGGCCTCCGGACGGTCCGTCGGGTGGCGTGGGTTCATCCGTCGTACGGCGCTCGGCGGTGCGGCCCGGAGCCTGGTCACGGCACGGGCCCGTCCCGGCGGCGCCTCCCTCCTTCGTCGCCTGGGTGTCCCGGGTGGCGGCCGCGGACAGCGGCGGTCCCCCTCATCGGTAACGACGCCGGCGGCCCGGGATCACGGGTGTGGCGCGAAATACCTCTCGCCCGGCCGGGAACCGGGGGCCCGCTGACACCGTCCCCATGAACACCGGCATAGTGAGGGGTGCTCTCGCCCGGACGAGGGCATGTCACCTCGGCGCACCACGAACGATCAGGGGGAGCTCACCGATGTCTTCGATCAGCAGGCGGCCACGGCGCCGCCGAGCCGCGCTCGCGGCCACGGCCGTCGCCGCCGTCCTCGCGCTCACCGCGACCGCCTGCAGCGGCGACGACTCCGACTCCGGTACGGACAGCAAGGGTCCCGGCGGCAGCGAGCTCGACGGGCTGCTGGACAACCTGCCCTTCGAGGTGGATGTCGAGGCCTGGAAGAACGGCGGCTGGCAGGACTGGGACACCGACACCTGGGCCCGCGAGATCGGCCAGTTCGTCAACCCGATCATCGAAGGCCTGTGGGACACCGACCGGATGGGGGAGGCGGAGGAGCCCGGCCAGTCCATCGACGAGGACTCCATCGAGGAGGACGCGGACGCCCCTGGGTACGCGGACCCGGCAGACGACCGCGGCATCACCGACACGGAGCCGGTGCCCGTGGAGGCCGAGGCCGTCCCCACCCCCTACACCGACAACGCCGCCCCGGTCGGCAAGGTGTTCTTCGACACCCCCGAGGGCCACATGGTCTGCTCGGGCACGGTCGTGAAAGACCCGAAGGCGCCGGGTGCCTCCAACCTGGTGGCCACGGCCGGACACTGTGTCCACGGCGGGGCGGACGGCGGCTGGTACCGGAACATCATGTTCGTCCCGGCCTACAACAACGAGGGGCTCACGCCCGCGGAGCTGGAGACGGCGCCGCTGGAGAAGCACGCCCCCTACGGGCTGTACTGGGCCACCTACGTCTCCACCACGGACTACTGGATCGACAACGGCAGTGATGTCGGCGGCCACGGCGCCCACGGCGACTTCGCCGTGATGGCCGTCGAGCCGGAGGAGGGCGGCGCGTCCCTGGAGGAGACCGTCGGCAACGCGGTGGACATCAGTTTCGACGCGCCGGCGGTGGCGGATCTGGGATCGACAACGCTCTACGGCTTCCCGGCCGCTGCCCCTTACGACGGTGCCCTGATGTACCGCTGCACCGACGTCCCCGGCCGTCTCTCGCTGGACGCGGCCATGCCCGTGATGTACCGCGCCGGCTGCACCATGACCGGTGGCTCCTCCGGTGGCCCCTGGCTGCGGACGGCGGACGGCGGCAGCGTGGAACTGATCTCGGTCAACTCCATCGGCCCGCTGGAGAGCACCTGGCTGGCAGGCCCGCGACTGGACATGGAGGCCAAGGCCGTGCACGACTACGTCAGCGCGGAAGTGGCCCAGTAGCCGCACCGAACGCAGCGGCCGGGGCCGGTACACCACCGTGGTGTACCGGCCCCGGCCGTTGTGACGAAGGAGGACGCCGGTCCGCCCGGCCTCAGGCCCGGGCGGCGGCCATCGGACTGCGCCGGGTGTCGCTGCCGGGCACCGGCTCGGAGGGGTCCGCACCCAGCTGCACGATGCGGTTGCGGGCGTCCACGTGCACCACGGCGGGGCGCAGGCTGCGGGCCTCGGCGTCGTCCACCTGGGCGTAGCTGATCAAGATGACCAGGTCCCCCGGGTTGATCAGATGGGCGGCGGCGCCGTTGATCCCGATCACCCCGGAACCGCGCTCCCCCTCGATGACGTAGGTCTCCAGCCGGTTCCCGTTGTCGATGTCGACGATGTGCACCAGCTCGCCGGGCAACAGATCCGCGGCTTCCATCAGCTCGGCGTCAACGGTGACGGACCCGACGTAGTGCAGGTCGGCCTCGGTCACCGTGGCCCGGTGGATCTTGGACTTGAACATGGTGCGCAGCACGGTATCTGACTCCTCGCTCCGAAATGGTCGCGTTCCCGCCACGGGATACGCGCCGCCGCAGCAATGCTAAGGCCATCCGTCACCGGCCGGGCTATGCGCTGAGCCACATCCCGCCCCGGGCCCCGCCGGAAGAGCGGGGCCCGGGGAACGGGAGGTCAGCGACGCGCGGGAGTGAAGGGCGCCAGGAGGGCGGCGAGTTCGTGGTGGACCTGGGCCCGCAGCCGGGTGCCCTCCGGGGTGTGCTCCTCCTGGAGCACCTCCCCCTCCGCGTGCACCCGGGAGACCAGGGCCCCCTCGGTGTACGGCACCAGCGCCTCCAGCTCCACCGCCGGGCGGGGAAGCTCGCTGTCGATCCACGCCAGCAGCTGCTCCAGGCCCTGGCCCGTCCGGGCCGAGACGGTGATGGCCCGCTTCTCGGCCCGCAGCAGCCGCTGCAGGGTCAGTTCGTCGGCCGCGTCGGCCTTGTTCACCACCACGATCTCGGGCACGTCCTGAGCGCCCACGTCGCGGATCACCTCGCGCACCGCCGCCAGCTGCTCCTGGGGAGCCGGGTGGGCGCCGTCCACCACGTGCAGGATGAGGTCGGCGTCGGCGACCTCCTCCATCGTGGAGCGGAACGCCTCCACCAGGTGATGCGGCAGGTGGCGCACGAATCCCACCGTGTCGGCCAGGGTGTAGACGCGCCCGCTGGGCGTCTGGGCCTTCCGGACGGTGGGGTCCAGCGTGGCGAACAGGGCGTTCTCCACCAGCACGCCGGCACCGGTGAGCTGGTTCAACAGGGACGACTTGCCCGCGTTGGTGTAGCCGGCGATGGCCACCGAGGGCACCTTGTAGCGCTTGCGGTCCTGGCGCTGGACATCCCTGCTGGTCTTCATCTCCGCGATCTCACGGCGCATCTTCGCCATCTTCTCGCGGATCCGCCGCCGGTCGGTCTCGATCTTGGTCTCACCCGGACCACGGGTGGCCATGCCACCGCCCGAGGAGCCCGAGCCGCCGCCGCCCATCTGCCGGGACAGCGACTGGCCCCATCCGCGCAGTCGCGGCAGCATGTACTGCATCTGGGCGAGGGCGACCTGCGCCTTGCCCTCCCGCGACTTGGCGTGCTGGGCGAAGATGTCGAGGATCAGGGCCGTCCGGTCGACCACCTTGACCTTGACGACATCCTCGAGGTGGATCAGCTGGCCGGGGCTGAGCTCGCCGTCGCACACCACGGTGTCGGCGGCGGTCTCCAGCACGATGTCGCGCAGCTCCAGGGCCTTGCCGGAGCCGATGTAGGTGGCGGGGTCGGGCTTGTCGCGGCGCTGGATGACGCCGTCGAGCACCAGCGCGCCGGCGGTCTCCGCCAGCGCGGCCAGCTCGGCCAGTGAGTTCTCGGCCTCGGCGGCGGTGCCGGAGGTCCAGACACCGACCAGCACGACGCGCTCCAGGCGAAGCTGCCGGTACTCGACCTCGGAGACGTCCTCGAGCTCGGTGGACAGCCCGGCGACGCGGCGCAGCGCGGCGCGCTCCTCGCGGTCGAACTGATCGCCGTCCCGCTCGTCGGCCCCGTCGAAGGCGACGTCCTCATCCATCAGGGCGTCGGCCCGGGGGGCGGCGTCGCGGCGCTGCTGGTCCTGAGGAAGGGAAGATGAGGTCATTGCGTCCTTACGTCGGGAGCTGTCCACGCGGCTCGCGGGAGCATTCCTGCGGTCCAACGCGCGAGCGCCTCGTGGTATTCCCGGCCAGGGGCCCGGGAACCGCCGGTGGCGGCCCTTTCATGGTGGCACGGCCGGGCCGGTGCGTCACCCCGGTTTGCCACCGCTTCCGGGTCCCGCGCGGCGACGGCGGTCAGGCTCCGTGCCGGACCTCCCGGGCCACGTCGTACACCCCCGGGACCCCGCGCATCGCACGCATCAGCCGCGGCAGCCCGGAGGCGTCCGGGAGCCGCAGGGTGTAGGTGTGCCGGACGCGCTGCTGCTGCGGTGGCTCGACCTCCGCCTGAACGACCGCCGCTCCGTGCTGCGCCATCGCCTCGGTGAGGTCGGCCAGCAGGCGGGGGCGCCCGAGCGCTTCGGCACGGAGGGTGACCCGGCAGCTCGCGGAGGACGACTTCCAGCGCACCGGCACGGACGCGCGCCCGGTGGCGGCCATCCGGACTGCCACCGGGCAGGAGCCCCGGTGCACGGCCACGGCCCCGCCACGCACGGCGAAGCCGGTCACCTGGTCCGGCGGCACGGGCGTGCAGCAACGAGCCAGACGCACCGGGGCCATGGGGAAGCCGGGCACCTCGGCAGCCGTTTCCGGCTCGGTCCCCGCGCCCGCGTCCCCGTCGGGGAAGGCGGCCGGGAGCGGCGCCCGGCCGGTGGCGACGGGCGGCGCCTCGGTGGCCGGCCGGCCCTCCAGCCAGCGGCGGATCGGTACCCGGGCCGCGGGGGTCCGGGCGTACTCCAGCCACTCCGGCGAGGGGCCGGTGCCGCTGTCCGGGGCGAGAAGCAACTGGAGGGTGTCCCCGTCCCGCAGGACGGTGCGCAAGGTGGCCAGGCGGCCGTTGACCCGCGCCCCGATGCAGGAGTGGGCGGCCTGCCCGTGCCGGGCGTAGGCGGCGTCCACGCAGGTGGCGTCGACCGGGAGCTGAAGGGGACCACGGGCGGCGATGCCGTCGGCGTCCTCGGCGAAGACGGTGATCTCGCGGTCCCGGGAGAGTTCGTCGCGCAGTTCGCTCCAGAAGGTGTCGGGGTCGAGAGCCTGCCGCTGCCACTCCAGGAGCCGGGAGAGCCAGCCGGGGCGGGTGGGGTCGGCCCGCTCGCCGTCCTCGCCCGGCGGCTCCGTGCCGTCCACCCGGTCCGGGTCGCCGAGCGCGACCACCCCTGCCTCGGCGACCCGGTGCATGCGGTGGGTGCGCACCAGCACCTCGGCCACTCTGCCCAGGTCGTCGGCCACCGCCGTGTGCAGCGACTGGTAGAGGTTGAACTTGGGGGCGGCGATGAAGTCCTTGAACGCCGAGAGCACCGGAGTGAAGCAGGTGTGCAGCTCCCCGAGCACGGCGTAGCAGTCGGCGTTCTCGGCCACCAGGATCAGCAGCCGGCCGAAGTCCGTCGGTCCGAGCCCGCCGCGCCGCACCCCCGCGCGGTGCACCGAGAACACGTGGCGCGGCCGGATCCGGACCTCGGCGGTGATCCCGGCCTCGCGCAGGATCTCGCGCACCGCGCCCGCGACCTCCGCGAGCTGATCGGGGCCGGCGCGGTGCTCACGGATGCGCTCCAGGGCCCGGGCGTGTTCCTCGGGATGAAGGATGGCGAAGACCAGGTCCTCCAGCTCCGTCTTGAGCGCCTGGACGCCGAGCCGTTCGGCGAGCGGGATCAGCACGTCCCGGGTGACCCGCGCGATGCGTGCCTGTTTCTCGGGACGCATCACGCCCAGCGTGCGCATGTTGTGCAGGCGGTCGGCCAGTTTGATCGACATGACCCGGACGTCGCTGCCGGTGGCGACGAGCATCTTGCGGAAGGTCTCGGGCTCGGCCGCGGCGCCGTACTCGACCTTCTCCAGCTTCGTCACGCCGTCGACGAGGTGGCCCACCTCCGCGCCGAACTCATGACGGACCTGGTCCAGCGTCACATCCGTGTCCTCCACCGTGTCGTGGAGAAGCGAGGCGGTCAGCGTGGTGGTACCGGCGCCGAGTTCGGCGAGGATCAGCGTGACGGCCAGGGGGTGGGTGATGTAGGGGTCGCCGGACTTGCGGAACTGGCCGCGGTGGGCGGCCTCGGCGAGGACGTATGCGCGGCGCACCGGGCCGAGATCCACGCCGGGATGGTGCCGCCGGTGCGCCTGGGCGACATGTTCCAGGGCGTCGGGCAACCGGGGCCGGACGGCGGTGCCGCGGACCGCGGCCCGGCCGATCCGGCGCAGCCTCAGCACGTCCTTGGGGTGTCCCCAGCGAACGCGGACAGCGCTGGTGGGTCCGGTCGCCTCTGCACTCATGGGCACCTCCCGCGGCCACGTGACCGGCCCTGGCAGTCCCGCAGCGGCGCCGGTGATTGATGGTAGCGAGCCGATCGGTGCCGGACGGCCAACAGCCGCCCTTCTCGCGGCAGATCACCCGTTCGAGCGATGTTTGTCCCGGGGAAGCTGGCCGAAAGTCAGCGGAACCAGTCCGGGTCGAGGGTCCCCTCGGCCACGATCACGGCAGGCCCGGTCATGGTGATGCGGCCGTCGGCCGCCTCGGTGATGAGCAGCCGGCCGCCGGGGACGTCCACCGTCCAGGTGAGGGGCTGCCCGTCGGCTGCCGGGTCGGCGCCCGCGCGCCGGGCGGCCGCGACCATGACGGCACAGGCACCGGTGCCGCACGAGCGGGTCTCGCCCGAGCCGCGTTCGTGCACGCGCATGGCCACATGCCCCGGCCCCCGGTCCACCACGAACTCGACGTTGGCGCCCTGCGGATAGGCGGCGGCCGGCTCCACGACGGGCGGGGCGAGCAGCGGACCGGCGTCGGACAGGTCGTCCACGAACGCCACGGCGTGCGGGTTGCCCATGCCGACATGGCGGGCGGGCCAGCTGCGGTCCCCCACCCTGACGGTGACGGACTCGCCCGGGCCGTCCGGCAGACGGGCGGAGCCCATGCCGACGCTGAGATCTCCCTCCCCCGAGACGCGTACCTCACGCACCCCGGCGCGGGTCGCGACCGGCAGCACGCCGTCCCCGGCGAGCCCGGAGCGCTGGAGGTACCGCGCGAAGACCCGCACTCCGTTGCCGCACATCTCGGCGACGCTTCCGTCGCTGTTGCGGTAGTCCATGAACCATTCGGCCTCGCCGGCCATCGCGCGCGCCTCGGGGTGGGCCGCGGAGCGCACCACGCGCAGCAGTCCGTCCCCGCCGATCCCCGCCCGCCTGTCGCACAGCCGGGCCACGGCCGCGGCGGGCAGCTCCAGGATGCCGTCCGCGTCGGGGAGGATGACGAAGTCGTTCTCGGTGCCGTGTCCCTTGAGGAAGCGGACCGGCCGTGATGCGCTGTTCACGCTTCCGATCGTACGTGCCGTCGCCCGCCGCGGAAGGACGGACCCGGCCGCGGCATCGGGCGGGCGGGAAGGTCAGCGCAGGCCGGCGACGCGCCAGACAGCGAACGCGGCCAGGAGCGTCAGGCCCACGCCGTAGAGTGCCAGGACCCGCCAGTCGGGCCTGCGCCCCGAGCCGCGCGGCGGCAGCCCGGGCCAGCTGTATCCCACCCGGCGCGCGGCCATCATTCCCCAGCCGGCGGCGCTGCAGCCAATGAGGAGCCCGAGCATCGCCACGACCGCTCCGGCGTCGTCGAAGGCGAAGGCGAGCGGGAAGGCGAACATCAGCGAGCCGAGAAGGCTCAGCAGGACGATCGGTGCGAGCTGCACCAGGCGCAGCCGACGGGGCGGGCGGAGCTCGCCGTAGTTCTCGCCGCGCTCGGCGGCGGTACCGGGGTCCGCGGCGGGTGCGTCCGCGAGCGGCTCCGGGGCAGGGGCCCGCAGGTCCTCCTCGGGGTTCTCCCCGAACGGCCTTCCGGCCCGGGCTTCGCTCTCTCGAGGGCCGGCCTCCATCGCCACGCGCCCTCCCAACTCACGGCTCTACGGCTGCAGCATTGCTCGATGATGGCACGTCCGCCGGTGACTGCCGGTCTCCGGAAGCGTCCCGATGCCATCACGTGATCAGGATGTGACCGTCCGTTCGAGCAGGTCCCACGCCTGTTCCCCCAGTGTTGCCGGTGCCGTCACCGAACCGTCCAGCCAGTGGACCCGCCGGTCCCGGCGGAACCAGGTCTCCTGCCGGCGGGCGAAGCGCTTGGTGGCGCGGACGGTCTCCTCCCGGGCCTGCTCCGGCGTGCTCTCCCCCGCCAGGGCCGCGAGCAGTTGCTGGTAGCCCAGTGCCCGGGAAGCGGTCCGGCCCTGCCGCAGCCCGGCGGCCTCCAGCCCGCGCACCTCCTCCACCAGGCCGGCTTCCCACATGCGGTCGACCCGGACGGCGATCCGCTCGTCCAGCTCCGGCCGGCCGACCCGTACGCCCAGATGCACGGTGCGGTAGTGCTCGCGCTCCTCGTCCGGCCCCGGCAGATGGGCCGTGAAGGGGCGCCCGGTGATCTCGATGACCTCCAGGGCCCGCACGATGCGACGCCCGTTGCCGGGCAGGATCGCCTCGGCCGCCCGGGGGTCGGCGAGGGCCAGCCGCCGGTGCAGCGGACCGCTGCCCACCTGGTCCAGCTCCGCCTCCAGCCTGGTCCGCACCCGCGGGTCGGTTCCGGGGAACTCGAGGGTGTCCACCGCGGCCCGCACATAGAGCCCGGAGCCGCCGACGAGCACCGGGGTCCGTCCGGCGGCCAGCAGCCGGTCGATCTCGGCCCGGGCCAGCCGCTGGTACTCGGCGACGCTGGCGGTCCGCGTCACGTCCCAGACGTCCAGCAGGTGGTGGGGCACGCCCTGCTGCTCCTTGGGCGTGAGCTTGGCGGTTCCGATGTCCATGCCGCGGTAGAGCTGCATCGAGTCCGCGTTGATCACTTCCCCGCCCAGCCGCCGGGCGATCTCCACCCCCAGTCCGGATTTCCCGGCCGCGGTGGGGCCGACGACGGTGATGACCTGGGGGGCGGAGGGACGGCTGCTCACCGGGGAAGTCTCGCAGACCCGGCGGGTCCGCCACGAACGAGGGACGTGACGCCACGGGAAGCCGGTCGTTTCCCGATCGAGGTCCGCCCGCCGGTTCTCCGTGCCGGGCGGGACGTCACCCGCACGAACGAGGTCAGGAGTAGACATGGGCGTACTTGCCTGGTTCCGCCGCCGTGGCGAGGAGGCACAGCAGCCGGCCGGGGAGCCGGCCGACGCGGCCGAGGACGGCGGATCGGAAGGGGCACGGGGTACGGAGGACCCGCCGGAGCGGCGGCCGGAGGCCGGTCCCTCCTCCGGCTCGTCCGCGGACCCGGCGGACCCGGCCGTGGTGGCCGACGGTGAGGCCGTCGGAATCCCCCAGCAGTCCTCCGCTCCGCAGGCCGCGGACAACGGGACCGGGGAGAGCGCCCGGCCGTGACCGCCGGGCATCCGCCGTCGTGGCGCCGCGCACGGCGTCGCGAGCCCGGGCGGGCCGGGGGCGCCACGCCCCCGGCCCGCCGCTCCGGTCAGCTCCAGACGGCAGTCAGGTAGGCAACGCCGTAAAGGGCTTCGTCGTGGAGCAGCTGCCCTGCCAGACGGACGCCTTCACCTGCCCCGGCCAGGACCTGCCAGCACGGCCGGCCCTCGGCGCCGAGCTCCGCCGCCGGCCCCGGATCGAGCGCGGCGAGGGCCGCGGTGTCCGCGTCGCCCAGTGCCCGGGCCACCGCCGCGTCGAAGCCCGCCGCCCGTTCGTCGAGGTGGCCGGGCGCCGTCAGGCTGCGGCAGATACTGCCGTCCCCCATCACCAGCAGGCCGAGACGTCCGGCCCTCGAAGCGATGTCACGGCCGGTCGCGACGCAGTCCCCGGTGGACATCGTCCGGTCGATGGCGAGCCCGTCGACCGGGGCGGCGGACCATCCGACGTGCTCCAGCAGCCAGGCTCCCACGGCGAGGGACGCCGGGAGCTCCCGGCCGCCCGGCGGGGCGTCCCCGGATCCCAGGCGGACGGT
This sequence comes from Streptomyces sodiiphilus, assembly GCF_039529215.1. NCBI lineage: Bacteria > Bacillati > Actinomycetota > Actinomycetes > Kitasatosporales > Streptomycetaceae > Streptomyces > Streptomyces sodiiphilus. The sequence goes on from NZ_BAAAMJ010000033.1 coordinate 80,274, forward strand.
GAGATCCACGCCGAATCCCCGGAAGGACCCCGGAGTGCCTGCCGGCGCGGGGCCCGCCTCGTCCGGGCCGGCCGGGCCGATCACCAGCAGCCGGTCGAGCCGGGCGGCGGCGAGCACGCCCAGCGCTTCGGCGCAGGACCGCCGCACCGGCTCGAGCTCGGGTGCCGCTCCGGCCGCGACCTCGGGCACCAGCAGCGGCGGACAGGGGCAGACAGCGGCGGCGACGAGCATGACCGGAAGCCTACCGATGCGGCCCGCGGCCCCGGCGGCGGACGGCCGGGGGCACCGGCCGGTGCGCTCAGCCGGCCGGGCAGCCGCCCGCCGGCTCCGGCTGCGGCGGCGGCGCGCCGACAGTGGGCAGCGGGAGCATGACCCGGCCGCCCTGCTGCGGTGGTCCGGCGGTGCGCCGCTCCCAGGCATCGCCTGCCCGGGTGGGCCGCACGCCGCGGACCGGCCCTTCGGCGAGGAGGTGGTGCGGGGCGGCGTAGGTCACCTCGACGGTGACCACGTCGCCGGGGCGCACCGCCCCGGCGGGCCGGGCGAAGTGCACCAGACGGTTGTCGCGGGCCCGGCCGGACAGCCTGCGGGTCGCGTCGTCCTTGCGGCCCTCGCCCTCGGCGACCAGCACCTCGAGCGTGCGGCCGACCTGCTTGCGGTTCTCCGACCAGGAGATTTCCTCCTGGAGGGCTACCAGTCGTTCGTACCGCTCCTGGACGACGGCCTTGGGCACCTGGCCGTCCATGGTCGCCGCCGGGGTGCCGGGGCGCTTGGAGTACTGGAAGGTGAAGGCCTGGGCGAAGCGCGCCTCGCGCACCACGTGCAGCGTCTGCTCGAAGTCCTCCTCGGTCTCGCCGGGGAAGCCCACGATGATGTCGGTGGAGATGGCGGCGTCCGGCATGGCGGCGCGCACCCGGTCGATGATCCCGAGGTAGCGGTCCTGCCGGTAGGAACGGCGCATCGCCCGCAGCACACGATCCGACCCGGACTGCAGCGGCATGTGCAGCTGCGGCATCACATTGGGGGTGGCGGCCATCGCGTCGATGACGTCGTCGGTGAAGTCGCGGGGGTGCGGCGAGGTGAAGCGGACCCGTTCCAGGCCTTCGATCTCCCCGCAGGCCCGCAGCAGCTTGCCGAAGGCCTGCCGGTCGCCGATGTCCGAGCCGTAGGCGTTGACGTTCTGTCCCAGCAGGGTGATCTCGATGACGCCGTCGGCGACCAGCGCCTCGGCCTCGGCGAGGATGTCGCCGGGCCGGCGGTCCTTCTCCTTGCCGCGCAGCGCCGGGACGATGCAGAAGGTGCAGGTGTTGTTGCAGCCCACCGAGATCGCGACCCAGGCGGCGTAGGCGCTCTCGCGGCGGGTCGGCAGCGTGGAGGGGAACGCCTCCAGCGCTTCGGCGATCTCGACCTGTGCCTCGTCCTGGATGCGGGCCCGCTCCAGGAGCACCGGAAGGCTGCCGACGTTGTGCGTGCCGAAGACGACGTCGACCCAGGGCGCCTTCTTGACGATGGTGTCGCGGTCCTTCTGCGCCAGGCACCCTCCGACGGCGATCTGCATGCCCGGGCGGGCCGCCTTCTTGGGCGCGAGCTGCCCGAGATTGCCGTACAGCCGATTGTCCGCGTTCTCCCGGACCGCGCAGGTGTTCAGAACGACCACATCGGCCTGGTCGGCGTCCTTCGGCGCCCTGACGTAGCCGGCCCCCTCCAGGAGACCGGCCATCCGTTCGCTGTCATGCACATTCATCTGACAGCCGAAGGTCTTGACCTGGTAGGTACGTGCGGCGTCCGACATGCCAGAGCTCAGTCCAAACCAATCCGTGGGGTTCCCGGCCGTCAGTTTACGTCCCGCGGCCGCCTCGGTGGCGCGGGCTGCCTGGCCCCCTCGGCCGATCGCTGGCAGGATCGCGGACATGAGTGTCCCGCGCCCCTCCCGCCGGCAGGCACTGACCTGGGGCGGTGCCGCGGTGACGGCCGCGGGGGCGGCCGCGGCCTGGCGGTCCGTCTTCACCGGTGAGCCCCGCCCCGGCGGAGACCTGACGCTGAGCACCGGGGTGCCCAGCGGGGTGTACGCGCGCTACGGGCGGCTGCTGCAGTCCCAGCTCGCCCGGGACCTTCCGGAGGTCCGGATGCGGCTGACGGCCAGCGAGGGATCGGTGCAGAACATCGAGCGCCTGCTCGCCGGCGAGGCCGACTTCACCATAGCGACCGCGGACTCCCTCGCCGCCCACCAGGCGGCCGGCGGGGAGGGCTCGGACCGGATGCGTGCCTGCGCCCGGCTCTACGACGACTACCTGCACCTGGTGGTCCCGCGCGACTCGGCCGTGCGCGGCGCCCGCGACCTGGGCGGCCTGCTGGTCGGGGTCGGCCAGGACCAGTCCGGGGTGCAGCTGGTCACCCGCGAGCTTCTGGCGGCGGCCGGGCTGGACATGGACAAGGACGTCTCCCCGGTGCGGGAGGGCATCAACGCGATGCCCCGGATGCTGGAGGCAGGCCGGCTGGACGGCTTCTTCTGGTCCGGCGGGCTGCCCACCTCCGCCGTCCGGCAGCTCTCGCAGCGTGCCCAGATCCGGCTGGTGCCGCTGGGCGAGCTGCTGCAGCCACTGCGCGCCAGGGGACCGCACACCGCCTACTACCGGGCTGCGGTGATGCCGCCCGACGCCTACCCGGAGATCGCCGGTGGCCAGGTGATCGACACTCTCGCCGTGGCGAATCTGCTGGTGACCACGGTGGACGCGGACGCCGCGCTCACCGAGCAGATCACCCGCTCGGTGATCAACGGCCGGGACCGGATCGGCCGTCAGGTACACGCGGCCCAGCGGGTCGACCTGCGTACCGCGATCTACACCCAGCCGCTGGAGCTGCATCCCGGCGCCGGCGCCTACTACCGCTCCGTGAAGTCCTGAGCGCGGCCCTCCGGCACCGGCCCGACCACCACGTGACGGTGCCCGCCCGGGGGACGGGCCGGGGCTTCGGGGCCGGTACGCGGCAGCGTGACCGTCACCCGCAGACCGCGGGGCTCGTTGTGCGCGTAGTCGATCCGTGCCCCGCCGGTGGCGAGCAGCGCCCCGGCGATGGACAGGCCCAGGCCGGACCCGGAGACGTTCTGGTGCCGGCTGCTGCGCCAGAACCGGTCACCCACCCGCTCCAGTTCGTCGTCGCCCAGGCCGGGGCCGGTATCGGCGACCTTGACGGTGACCACTTCCCCGGCGGTGGTGACGGTCACCGTGACGTGTCCCCCCGAGGGGGTGAACTTCACCGCGTTGTCCACCACCGCGTCCAGGGCGCTGGACAGCGCGATGGGATCGACCCAGCCGGTGGCGGCCGTCGCCCCGGTCCGGTCCAGCCGCACATCGGCCCGGTCGGCGACCGGCTGCCAGGCCGCGACCCGTTCGGCGGCCAGAGCCGCCACATCGGTGAGCCGCAGGTCGGCCGGACTGTGTTCGGCCAGCGCCAGGTCCAGCAGATCGTCCAGCACCCGGGCCAGCCGTTTGCCCTCGGCTCGCACGGAGGCGAACTCCGCATTGCCCTCCGGCAGTTCCAGGCCCAGCAGGTCGATGCGCAGCAGCAGCGCCGCCAGCGGGTTGCGGAGCTGGTGGGACGCGTCGGCCACGAAGGCCCGCTGCTGGCTGAGCACGTCCTCGACGTGGTCGGCCATCTCGTTGAACGACCGGGCCAGGCGCTGCAGCTCCGGCGGGCCGCCGGCCGGGGCCACCCGGGAGGCCAGCTTGCCGGTGGCGATGTCGTGGGTGGCCTTGTCCAGGACCCGCACGGGCCGCAGCACCCAGCCGGTGAGCAGGACGGCGGCGCCCGCCGCGAGCAGCATCGCCGCGAGTTCGCCCGCGGCGATGGGCAGCCAGCCGTGCACGATCCGCGACCGCAGGGGGCCGGTCGGCGAGTCGGTGATCACGACGGCGATCACGTCGCCGTCCCTTATCACCGGGGAGGCCACGACCAGGCGCCGGTCGCGCTCCCACGGCCAGACCTGGCCCGGGCCGCTGCTGCGCCGGCCGGCCAGGGCCTCGCCGAAGGCGTCACCCGTCTCGGTACCCGCGGAGCGGGCCGGCCGCCAGCCGGCGGGGGCCGCCGCCATGGCCTGTCCGTCACGGTGGAAGACCCCGGCCCGGATGCTGTACAGGTCGTGGTACCGGTCGAGTTCCTCCTGGAGCGTGGCGAGCGGCCCGGGCACCGCGTCCGGTGGCGTGGCACCGGCGGCGAACTGGGCGAGGGACGCGAACCGGACGGTGTCGTCGATCCGGTCCACGACGACGCGCTGCTGCTCGCTGGCGGCCAGGCTGGTGGCCAGCGGGATACCCAGCGCCAGCAGGACACCGGCGAACAGCACCATGAGGAGGATGAGCAGCCGCGCGCGCATGGGGATACCCGTGGCCGCCCTCAGGCGGCCGGCAGGGCGAGCCGGTAGCCGACGCCGCGCACCGTCTCCACCAGGCCCGGGTGCCCGAGCTTGGCGCGCAGCGAGGCGACGTGCACCTCCAGCGTGCGGCCGGTGCCCTCCCAGTTGGTGCGCCACACCTCGCTGATGATCTGCTCCCGGCGGAACACCACGCCCGGGCGCTGGGCCAGCAGTGCCAGCAGGTCGAACTCCTTGCGGGTCAGGGTGACCGGCTCGCCGTCCACCGTCACCGTGCGGGTGAGCAGCTCCAGGCTGACCGGCCCGAGGGCGAGCGTCCGGTCCGGCCCATCGGGCAGCGCCTGGTCGGCGAGGTCGTCGGGGACCGCGCGCCGGCTCACGGCGTGGATGCGGGCCAGCAGCTCACCCGTGTCGTAGGGCTTGACCACGTAGTCGTCCGCACCGAGGTTCAGGCCGTGGATGCGGGAGCGCACGTCGGAGCGCGCCGTCACCATGATGACCGGGACCTGGGCCAGGCGCCGGATTCGGCCGCACACCTCGAACCCGTCGACGTCCGGCAGTCCCAGGTCGAGGAGGACGACGTCGAAGGAGGCCCCTCTCAGCCGGTCCAGCGCCTGCTCCCCGTTGCGGGCGTGCACGGTGTCGAAGCCGTGCCGGGCGAGGACGGCGAGGAGCGCGGCGGCGACGTGTTCGTCGTCCTCCACCAGCAGCAGCCTCATCCCGGCACCTCGCTTTCCGTTCCCCGCCGGCGTCCTGGCGGGCCGGACGCGTCCGCCTGTTCTCTTCCCGGCCCTTCGGGCATCCACCCCGATCCGGACGCCCGGCGTCAAGCCGCTCCGGTCCGCTCGGCTGTTCCGTTATCGAGCCGGTACGGCAGACAACACCGCCCCACAGAGCGTATTTGATGGCAATCAGATCGTTATGCTCAAGTTCCGCTCAGATGTGCTGACGCTGCTCCGCACGCTGGCTATGGTCCCTCCAACCGACGAGGACGGAGCAACAACACGATGAGCGAAGCACCGCTGGCCGGGCAGGACGCCGCGCCCCTGGCGGAGGACCTGGTCGTCCTGGACAGCGTGAACAAGCACTTCGGTGCGCTCCACGTGCTCCAGGACATCAACCTCACCATCCGGCGGGGCGAGGTCGTCGTCGTCATCGGCCCCTCCGGCTCCGGCAAGTCCACCCTGTGCCGGACGATCAACCGCCTGGAAACCATCGACTCGGGCACCATCACCATCGACGGCGAGCCGCTGCCCGAGGAGGGCAAGGCGCTGGCCAGGCTCCGCGCGGACGTGGGGATGGTCTTCCAGTCCTTCAACCTCTTCGCCCACAAGACGGTGCTCCAGAACGTCATGCTGGGTCAGATCAAGGTACGGCGCAGGAACAAGGCCGCGGCCGCCGAGAAGGCCCGCACCCTGCTGGACCGGGTCGGCGTGGCCGACCAGGCCGAGAAGTACCCCGCGCAGCTCTCCGGCGGTCAGCAGCAGCGGGTGGCGATCGCCCGGGCACTGGCCATGGAGCCGAAGGTGATGCTCTTCGACGAGCCGACCTCCGCCCTCGACCCGGAAATGATCAACGAGGTCCTGGAGGCCATGCAGCAGCTGGCCCGAGAGGGCATGACGATGGTCGTGGTCACGCACGAGATGGGCTTCGCCCGCTCGGCGGCCAACCGCGTCGTCTTCATGGCCGACGGACGCATCGTCGAGGAGGCCGAGCCCCACCAGTTCTTCGACAACCCGCGCAGCGACCGGGCGAAGGACTTCCTGTCGAAGATCCTCCAGCACTGACCCCGCGGCACCGGCACCACCGGCCCGGCCGCACAGCTGTCCCCCCTTATCCGCACTCCCGAACCGACAAGGGACGTACCATCATGAATTTCCGCAAGGCCAGCGCCCTGGCAGCAGCCGTCGTCGCCCTCTCCCTGACCGCCACCGCCTGCGGATCCGACGACGGCGGTGACGGCGCCGGCAACGGAGGCGGCGGCTCCGGCGACGGCGGCGGGTCCACGGTGACCATCGGCATCAAGTTCGACCAGCCCGGCCTCGGTCTGCAGACCCCTGACGGCGACTTCGAGGGCTTCGATGTCGATGTCGCCACCTACGTGGCCAACGAGCTCGGCTACGACGCCGAGGACATCGAGTGGAAGGAAGCCATCAGCGCCGAGCGCGAGAACATGATCAAGAACGGTGACGTCGACTTCGTCGTCGCCACCTACTCGATCACCGACCAGCGCAAGGAGGAGGTCTCCTTCGCCGGCCCGTACTTCATCGCACAGCAGGACCTGCTCATCCGCGCCGACGACGAGGTCACCGACGTCGAGCAGATCAACGACCTGAACCTGTGCTCGGTGGCCGGCTCCACCTCGGCCCAGAACGTCGCGGAGAAGTTCGCTCCGGACGCCGAACTGCAGGAGTACGGCGGCTACTCCGAGTGCCTGACCGGCCTGGAGAACAAGGCCGTGGACGCGCTGACCACCGACGACGCGATCCTGGCCGGCTACGCCTCGCAGGACGCCCACGCCGGCAAGTTCAAGCTGGCCGGGCTGGAGCTCAACCCCGAGCACTACGGCATCGGCGTCCCGAAGGACGACACCGAGCTGCGTGACAAGATCAACGCCGCCCTGGAGAAGATGGTCGAGGACGGCTCCTGGGCCCGGTTCGTCGAGACCCACTTCGGCCCGGCCGGCTACGAGGCCGCCGACGCCCCGGAGATCACCGAGACCGACTGAGGACACGGCGGAACGCCACCGGCCCCGGTGGCGCNGTTACGAGAGGCCGTGTTCGAATTTCTTGATCTCGAGCGGTACGACCTGCTCGGTGCGTTCTGGGTGACGGTGCAGCTCGCCGTCTACTCGGCGATCGGGTCCCTGATACTGGGTACCGTCCTGGCCGCGATGCGCGTGAGCCCGGTCCCGGTCATGCGGGGCTTCGGCACCGCCTATGTCAACGTCGTCCGGAACATCCCGCTGACAGTCGTCATCGTCTTCACCTCCCTGGGACTGTTCCAGACCCTGGGCATCGCACTGGGCGGGGAGGGCTTCACGGAGACGAACTTCCGGCTGGCGGTGCTCGGCCTCGCCACCTACACCGCGGCGTTCGTGTGCGAGGCGCTGCGCTCCGGCATCAACACCGTGCCGGTCGGCCAGGCCGAGGCAGGCCGGGCCCTCGGGCTCACCTTCTTCCAGGTGCTGACCCTGATCGTGCTGCCGCAGGCGTTCCGGGCAGTCGTCGCTCCGCTGGCCAATGTCCTGATCGCGCTGACCAAGAACACCACGGTGGCCTCGGCGATCGGAGTGGCGGAGGCGGCGTACCTGATGAAGTCGATGGTGGAGAACGAGTCCGATGCCCTGCTGCCCATCTTCGCGGTGTTCGCCTTCGGGTTCATCGTTCTCACCCTGCCGACAGGACTACTGCTCGGCCGGGTCAGCAAGCGCGTGGCGGTGAAGCGATGACTTCCGTTCTGTACGACGCCCCCGGGCCGCGGGCCCGGGTCCGCAACGTCCTCCTCAGCATCGCCTTCGGCATCGTCCTGCTCGCGGGACTGTGGTGGGTGCTGGACACCATGGCCGCCAAGGGCCAGCTGGCGGCCGACAAGTGGTCTCCGTTCGTCACCGACTCCCGGGTGTGGACCACCTACCTGCTGCCCGGGCTCCTCAACACCCTCAAGGCCGCCGGCCTGTCCATCCTCATCGCGCTCCCGCTGGGCGCCGTGCTGGGTATTGCCCGGATGTCCGACCACTGGTGGATCCGCTGGGCCGCCGGGGCCATCGTGGAGTTCTTCCGGGCCATCCCGGTGCTCCTCCTCATGGTCTTCGCCAGCGCCGCCTACGCGCTGTGGACGAACATCAGCTCCGACCTCCGTCCGCTGTACGCCGTGGTCACCGGCCTGGTGCTCTACAACGCGGCCGTCATCGCGGAAGTGGTGCGCGCCGGCATCCAGGCCCTTCCCACCGGACAGACCGACGCGGCCAAGGCGATCGGCATGCGCAAGGGCCAGACCATGACGTACGTGCTGCTGCCTCAGTCGGTCACGGCCATGCTGCCGGCGCTGGTCAGCCAGCTGGTGGTGATCGTCAAGGACACCGCCCTGGGCGGCGCCATGCTGAGCTTCAGCGAACTGCTGCGGGCGGCCCGGCCGATCAGCGCCAACTACGGCGCGAACACCATCGCCACCTTCACCGTCGTCGCGATCATCTTCATCGTGCTGAACTCCATGATCACCTCCTTCGCGAGCTGGCTGGAGGGCCGGGTGCGCCGCGGCAAGCGGTCCACCGGCGCGGTGGTGAAGGCCGGTCTGGTCGACGAGATGAAGACCGTCGGACCCGATACCGCCCCGCAGCCGCCCACCGCTCCCCGCGAGGACGGCGAGGCCCCCGGGCCGGACGGCCCGGCGACCGGAGGAGGCACCGCGGGCCCCGGCTCCGGCCGCTGACCCACCCTTACGCGACTGCCCCGGGCCGGCGCCGACTTGACGCATGAACACCGGGTCTGTTGCATACGTGCTGTGCTGCCCGTGATCATCGTCGGCGCGGGCCCTACGGGGCTCGCGCTGGCGCTTGCCCTGGCCGGACACGGCGTTCCGTCCCAGGTGCTCGACGAAGGCGACGGGCAGCCGGCCGTCCGGCCGGCCCGCACCTGCGTCCTGCCGTGGGACATCGCCCGCTGGGCCCGCCGCCACGGCGCCGTCCGGGAAGCGGCCGGCTGGCGGGTCTGGCAGACCACTCACCGGCACCGGACGGTGCTGCGTGAGGACTTCGACGAGGACACCGCCTCTCTCCACCTTCCCCAGCACGCGCTGGAGGAGAGTCTGCGCCGCGCCGTGGAGGGGCAGCGTCTGATCCGGGTGACCAACGGCTGCCGGCTGGTCTCGCTGGAACAGGACCGCGACGCCGTCCTCGCCCGGACCACCGCGGGCGGGCCGGACGCCGGGGCGGTGTCCGGCGACAGCGTGCAGGAGTGGCGCGGCAGCCACCTGGTCGGCTGCGACGGTGCCCGCTCCACGGTCCGGAAACTGCTGCGCATCGCGTTCGCCGGCCGCACGGCGGTCGAGCGCTACGCCGTCGCGGCCCTGCGGGCCGCTCTGCCCCGCCCCGGTGAGGCCGGGCTGCACTGCGGGCTGCCGGGCGCCACCCGGTCCGAGCCCGGGGAGGTCACCGTCCGCCCGCTGCCCCGTGAACGATGGCGGCTGGACTGGCCGCTGGCCGGGGACGGCGCCCTGATCACCCCCGACACCATGCTGGAGCGCATCCACACCACTCTGGCCGCCTGGCACGACGGAGAGGTCCCCGAGTACGAACTGCTCGACACCGGCGTCCACATCTGTCACCAGCGGCTCGCCCGCCGCTGGCGCTCGGGACGGGTCTTTCTGGCCGGCGACGCCGCCCACCTGCTGGGCGCGCTGGGCACCCAGCAGGTCGCGGAAGGACTGCGGGACGCGGAGAACCTCGCCTGGAAGCTCGCCGCCGCCTGCCACGACGGCGACACCACCGGCACGGGGCACCTGCTGGACAGCTATGAGGCCGAGCGCCGCGCAGCCGTCGGCGCCCGGCTGCGGGCCGTCGACCAGGCGCTCCCACTGGTACGCGGGCGCGGCGGGCTGTCCGCCCGGCTCACCGGAGGCGGAGGCCGCAGCAGGCTCGCGCTGCTCTCGGACAGCCATCTGGGGCGCGGCACGCTGGGAGCGGTGCCGGAGTACTCCCGCTCACCGCTGGCCCCTCCCGGTTCCGTCGGCACGGTCGCCGGCGCCGCCACCGGAGCGCCGGTGACCGATGTCCCGGTGATCGCCCTTGACGGCAGCCGCGGGCGGCTGCACGAACGACTGGGCGGGGCGCTGCTGCTGGTGCTCACCGCTCCCGGCGCCCGGGTCTGGGACGCCCGCCACTGGCTGGCGGCCGGGCTGATGCCCGAACTCGCCCGCGTCGCGAGCCATCTGCCGCTGCCCGCCGACCTGCTGGTGACCGAGGAGTACCCCGGCACGAGCGCGCACACCGTGCTCGTGGTCCGTCCGGACGGCCACCTGGCCGCGGCCCTGCCCAGTGCCGCCGAGGGACCGCTGCGGGCCTGTGTCGACGCACTGCGGGGAACCGCCCCCGGTGCCACCGGTGTCCGGACCGGCCCTCCGGGCTGAGAACCCCGGGCCGAACTCCGGGATCAGACCTCCGGAAGATACCTCTCCAGCATCTCCGGGTCCTCGCCCTCCTCCTCCAGTGCCTGCCGGACCACCCGCAGTGCCATGCCCTCCGGGTACCCCTTGCGGGCAAGCATCCCGGCCAGCCGGCGCAGTCGCTTCTCCCGGTCGAGTCCGCGCGTGGCCCGCAGCCTGCGGTCCACCAGAGCACGGGCGGTCCGCTCCTCCTGGTCGGTGTCGAGCCGGCTGACCGCCTGCTCCACCACGGACGAGTCCACCCCCTTCGCCCGCAGCTCCCGGGAGAGTGCCCGGCGGGCCAGCCCCCGGCCGTGATGCCGGGACTCCACCCAGGCCCCGGCGAACGCCGCGTCGTCGATGAGCCCGGCGCCCTCCAGACGGTCCAGCACCTGCGTGGCGGCCTCTTCCGGCACCTCACGCTTGCGCAGTGCCTCGGCGAGCTGCTCACGGGTGCGCGGGGCACCGGTGAGCAGGCGCAGGCAGATCGCCCGCGCACGCTCCACCGGGTCGCGAGGAGAACGCGGTGACTCCGCTCCGGCCCTCGACAGAGCGGAGTCACCGCCGTTTCCGGTGCCGGCCTCCGCCACCTGCGTCCGGTCCGCCGGCCAGTCGCTGCGCCGCGTCACCGTCAGCTCTTGACCGCGGCCGGCTTGACCGCGGCCGACTTGGCGGCGGTGGCCTTCACCGGCTTCGCCGCCTTCGCCGCCGGGGGCGTCTCCTTGCCCGCACCGGCACCGGCGGCGGCAGGCTCATCCTCCGGGGTCTGGGGGCGCGGACCGATGCCCAGCTTCTCCTTGATCTTCTTCTCGATCTCGTTGGCCAGGTCCGGATTGTCGCGCAGGAAGTTGCGGGCGTTCTCCTTGCCCTGGCCCAGCTGGTCGCCCTCGTAGGTGTACCAGGCTCCGGACTTCCGGATGAAGCCGTGCTCCACGCCCATGTCGATCAGACCGCCCTCACGGCTGATCCCCAGGCCGTAGAGGATGTCGAACTCGGCCTGCTTGAAGGGCGGGGCCACCTTGTTCTTGACCACCTTGACGCGGGTGCGGTTGCCCACCGCGTCGGTGCCGTCCTTGAGGGTCTCGATACGGCGGATGTCCAGCCGGACCGAGGCGTAGAACTTCAGGGCCCGGCCGCCGGTGGTCGTCTCCGGGGAGCCGAACATCACGCCGACCTTCTCCCGAAGCTGGTTGATGAAGATCGCTGTGGTCCTGGACTGGCTGAGCGCGCCGGTGATCTTCCGCAGCGCCTGGCTCATCAGCCGGGCCTGGAGGCCGACGTGGGAGTCACCCATCTCGCCCTCGATCTCCGCCCGCGGCACCAGTGCGGCCACCGAGTCGATGACGATCAGGTCCAGCGCACCGGACCGGATCAGCATGTCGGTGATCTCCAGCGCCTGCTCGCCGTTGTCGGGCTGGGAGAGGATCAGCGAGTCGATGTCCACCCCGAGCTTCTGGGCGTACTCCGGATCCAGGGCGTGCTCGGCGTCCACGAAGGCCACCGTGCCGCCGGCCCGCTGCGCGTTCGCCACGGCGTGCAGGGTCAGGGTGGTCTTGCCGGAGGACTCCGGACCGTAGACCTCCACCACCCGGCCGCGTGGGATCCCTCCCACTCCCAGGGCGACGTCCAGAGCCGTCGAGCCGGTGGGGATGACCTCGATCGGCTCGTTCGGCCGCTCGCCCAGGCGCATCACGGCACCCTTGCCGAACTGCCGCTCAATCTGTGCGAGTGCGGCGTCGAGCGCCTTCTCGCGGTCCGTACCTGCCATGGGTGTCACCCGGTCCGTCTGATTCGATCGCTTCACGTCCACGGACGTTAGCGCCCGCCACTGACAATCGCTCCCGCGGCGCTGTCTCCGTCCCCCCATGAGAATGCCTGTTCGATTTTCGTGTCAAGCGGCACGCCGGTCCCGGGGCCCACCCGGCCCGTCGGGGTCCGCTCAGCGCAGGTGCCCCGGGACGTCCATGGTCACGCACACCGCCCGCCAGATCTCCTTGGCATCACACCCGGCGGCCAGCGCCTCGTGCACCGTCCGTCCGCCGAGCTCGGACATCACGTGGTCCCGGGCGAAGGAGTCCGCGTACGCTCCGCCGAAGTGCTCAGCCATCCGCTGCCAGAAATCCGTCAACCGCATGGTCCCCAGTATCCCGGGTCGCCGACGCGTCCCGGGCCGGCGCACTCCCGGCCCTCTCCCTGGCGACCGCCCCGAAGGACTCCAGCTCGCGCAGCAGCCGCCCGGCGGCCGCCGCGGTGCCGGACGGCAGTCCCGACAGCAGGGCCCCGACAGCCGGCGGCCGCGCGCCGCCCAGGGCCCGCAGCAGCCGGATCAGATCGGGCCGTGGCAACCGGGTGCGGGCGACGTGTCCGGCCGCCCCGCACAGCAGTTCCCCGTCCTCGCCCTCGGTCCACAGAACGGGCTCGGTGGCCCGCAGCACCTCCGCGTCGGCGGCCGGCGGCGGCAGCGGACCGGGCGGCGGCGCCGGCCGGAAACCACCCGCCGTCCAGTGCTCCAGCGACCGCACCCGCACCAGATCGGCCAGCCGCCCCGGCTCACCGAGCCCCCGGAACAGCGCCAGCGCCCGGTCCAGGGCCGCCGGCAGTTCCCCGGACAGCCCGGCGGGCGCCTCGGCGGGCGGTACCAGCAGCGAGTCCGGCACCCGCGGGAGCCGCCCGATGTCCGTCTCCAGGGTCAGCAGCGCGGAGGCGTCCAGGCCGACCAGCAGGTCCATCAGGTCGGTGACCGCGCGATGGTCCTCCCGGGGCACGCCCACGTTGACGCTGGTGGCCGGCTCGTCGCCGCCCGCCGCGCTCTCCCCGACGTGATAGTGGCTGGAGGGCCAGTACAGCAGGTCGCCGGGGGCCACCTCGACGCTGAACGAACTCTCCCGGCAGTGCGCGTAGTCGAGCACGGTGGTCATCGGCCCCGACCACGGCCGGACCGGCCAGAAGCGCATCCGCTTGCGGCCCCGCAGCGCGTACATGAAAGTGGCGAAGCGGTCCCGGTGGACACCCACCGGACTGTGCTCGTAGGTGCCGTGGAACAGCGTCGTGATGACGCCGCCCGCCGGCTGTCCCACCTGCTCCCACAGGCCCTGGTAGAACGCCCGCTCCCGCTGCCACAGCGGGGCGTGACCGGTATGAAAACCGTGCACCACCAAGGCGTAGCGGCGGCCCCCGAGCTCCCGGGCGAGCCGCTCGCCGTACCCGGCCAGCGAACCGTCCGACGGCTGCGGCAGCCAGGACCCGGGCCGGGTCTGCTGCTCGCGCCCGATGGTGAACTGCGCATTGGGCGGCATCAGCCGCGGCCCCGGTGGCCGGGTGCCCTGCACGGCCGCCCGGAAGACCTCGTCCGCCTGGAACGGAGCCGGGGCGACGCCCCGGAACAGCACCGGCTCCCGGTCCCAGTGGCGCTCGGCGAAGAGCTTCCAGTCCAGAGAGTCCAGCACGGGCGGTTCCGTCACCGTTCCTCCTCGCCCGGCCCGCCGGCGGTGCCGGTCACCTCGATGCCGCGCAACCGGTACAGCGCGCGCAGCAGCGTGAGTACCGTGCCGCCGCCCTCGGGGGCGCCCACCGCGCGGCACAGTTCCGCCACCGAGGTGACGGTGCCCCGGGGCAGCCCGCGCAGGACTTTGTCACCGGCGCCCCCGGTCACCCGGAAGACGTGGCCGTTGACCGCCCATACCCAGTGGCCGGGTCCGTCCGGCACCCGGACGACCTCGCTGACGCGACGGACGCGGCTGCCGAACGTCACGGCGGACAGCTCCGCCTCGTCCCGGGGCAGGGGCGCGGGCTCCAGCCCGGCCGCCGACCGGCGGGCGGCCCACTGCACCCGCAGCGCCCGGGCGGGTCGCGGACCGCCGAGGACCGCGGAGACCGCCTGGGCCACGGCCTCGACATGGGACGCCACCGGGACCCGGCCGTCCTTGTCCGCCGGTGGCGGGAAGGGCAGCACGGGCACCCCGCCGTTCTTCTCCCGCCCGGTCTCCAGGAATCCGGCCAGCAGATTCTTGACCGCCCCGGCCGCCAGCCGCGGTCCGGCCGGCACCCGCAGGCGCAGGGTGAGGCAGCCCTCGTCGTGCACCTCGCAGGAGCGGAACGCGGCGGGCCAGTACACCATCTGCCCTGCCCGCACGCGGAAGGTACGCACCCCCTCGGTGTCCGGACCGAGCGACGGCGGTGGCTCACCCCGCTCCTCCGGCCACAGCCGGGCCTCCAGCGTCCCGCTCAGCACCCAGGTCAGCACGGCCTCCTCGGCCGGGAGGGCAAGACCTTCGTCCCGGACGCAGCGGCGGTCGCCCATGGTCAGCTCCGCCGTCACCGGCAGCGCCGGCCAGCCCACCCGCGACCACAGGAGGGCCAGCTCGTCACGGACCGCCGACCACAGCACCGGGTCCAGCGCCAGCGGCTGTTCGGCGACGAGCAGCCAGCCGGTTCCCGGCAGTTCCCCGCGGAGCCTGCGGAGATAGCCGTCAGCTGTCCGGTCCCCGGCAGCCGGCAGCAGCCCGCCCGGCGCCCGCAGCCGGCCGCCGTCGGTACGGAAGCGGACATCGGGCAGCGAGCGGAAGCGCGTGCCGTCCCGGAACGGCGCGGCCGCCTCCGTCAGCGCGCGGTGGGCGCGCTCCGGAGCCACCACGGCCGGTGCGGGCAGCAGAGCGGGCTCCCGGCCCCAGCGGTGCGCCCCGAAGTGCGCCCAGTCCGGCACGCCTTCAGCAGCAATAGCCCGCACCCGCGCAGCTGAGTGGGTGCGGCATGGTGTACATGCTCGGTCCGGGGAGTTGGGGAATGTCCTGTTCGAGGTCGCCGATGACCAGGTCGAAGGACTCCTCACCGGTGTGGATGTCGACCAGCGGTTCCTGCGCGACGGCTTCAGCCATGTCCGTTCTCCTCAGGTGGGGGAACCGGTGCCCGCCGGTGTGACGGGGCCCGGTTCGTCGGGAGCAACTGTGTTCGGCGGCTGTGCGGGTGCCGCGTGCCCGCCGGTGCCTCACGGCCGCCGGTGGCACGACGGCCGGAGCATGGCAACCGCCGCCGGGGGCTGTCAAGAACACGGGGAGCTCACGGGGACGCTTTCGCGCCACCCCCGCCGCGGACTTTCCCGGGCCCGCCGCGGCCCGGCGCTCGCCTCCTGGCGGCGCGACAGCCCGCGGCCGGAGCGGTTCCCTACGGCGTGTCGGCCCGCGCCGGTGGGTATTCCCGGACCCTCGCCAGTTGTGCGATCACCGTCAGCAGCGGCAGTTCCAGCAGGGGACCGACGACCAGGGCGACCGCGATGAGGGGCCGGTCGGGGAAGGCCGCCACCGCGAGGGCCAGCGCGAGGGGCGAGTTGCGCGCGGTCACCGTCATGGTCAGGGTCACTCTCTGCGGTGCCGGCAGGCGCAGGAGCCGGGAAACACCTGTGGCGGTCAAGGGCAGCACGGTGAAGAAGATCCCCAGCGGGACGAACAGCGCGATCAGGTCCGTGGCGTGCTCGGTCACGTTGCGCGCCTGCCCGGCGAACATCGCGGCCACGGCCAGGCACAGCAGGGGCAGCACCAGGCGGCCCGCAGGCGCGGCGAGCCGCCTCCGCCGCCAGTCGGCCCCCTTGAACCTGCCGGTGGTCCGGCGCAGCACCAGTGCGGCCGTCAGGGGGGCCAGCAGGACCAGCAGGACCGATTCGGTCAGACCGGCGGCGCCGATCGTGGTGGCCTGCCCGCCCAGCAGCAGTACGTAGACGGGCAGGAGTACGAGCTGCAGGACGAGATTGACGGGCAGCAGAGCGGCGGCGATGCCGGTGTGGCCGCGCGCCATGGCGGTGAAGACCAGGTACCAGTCCGTGCACGGGGTGACCAGCAACAGCAGCAGACCGATGCGCAGATCGGGCTTGTCGCCCAGCAGTCCGGCGCCCAGTGCCCAGGCCAGTGCCGGGGTGAAGAGGAAGTTGAGCACCAGGCTGGCGGCGACCACGGCCCCGGCCCGGCGCACCGCCCCCACCTGCGCGGCGTCCATCTGCAGGAACACGGCGGTGAGCATCACCAGCAGGGCGGGCAGCACCAGGTGCCCGGCGGCCGGGCCGACGGGCCACAGCAGTCCCGTGCCGAGTCCCGCCAGCGCGGCCAGGGCCACCAGCACACTCTGGAGGCGTTCGGTCGGTGACATGGTTGCCTTCCGTCACAAGGCGCCGGGCGGCCGGGGGCGGTCCCGGGCGACGGAGACCAGCCTCCCGGACGCACGGCA
Source organism: Streptomyces sodiiphilus (assembly GCF_039529215.1). Classification (NCBI taxonomy): domain Bacteria; kingdom Bacillati; phylum Actinomycetota; class Actinomycetes; order Kitasatosporales; family Streptomycetaceae; genus Streptomyces; species Streptomyces sodiiphilus. The sequence continues at coordinate 96,994 of NZ_BAAAMJ010000033.1, forward strand.
GTCCGGTGCCCGCGCCCCCCGTCCTCACCCTGTCAGCGCGCGGACCAGTGCGGTCGCCGCGACCGCGACCGCCACCACGAGGAGGAAAGGGGCACGCAGCAGCGGTGGCGGCCGGCAGCCCGGCGGCGCGCGCCTCCAGCGCGGCTTCCCGGCGCCCGGGAGGGTGGGTGCCGCAGCCGGGACACCTGCCGCGGCCCGGCGCACGCTGTCGGTGGCCGGGTGCACGATGGTGTCATGGCGGATGATCCGGTCTCGGCCCTCGACGCGTTCTCCCCGGCGACCCGTGCGTGGTTCTCGGGCGCCTTCCGGGCGCCCACCGCTGCCCAGGCCGGTGCCTGGCGCGCCATCGCCGAGGAGACCGATGCCCTCGTGGTGGCTCCCACCGGGTCCGGCAAGACCCTGGCCGCCTTCCTCGCCTCCCTGGACCGGCTGGCCTTCCGGCCGCCGCCGGCCGAGGCCGTCAAGCGCTGCCGGGTGCTGTACGTCTCGCCGCTGAAGGCGCTCGCGGTCGACGTGGAGCGGAATCTGCGCAGTCCGCTGACCGGCATCCGGCAGGAAGCGGTACGTCTGGGGCTGCCCGAGCCGGACATCCGGGTCGGCATCCGCTCGGGGGACACTCCCCCGGCCGAGCGGCGCGCCCTGGCCCGGCGGCCGCCGGACATCCTGATCACCACCCCCGAGTCGCTGTTCTTGATGCTCACCTCGGCGGCCCGGGAGGCGCTGTCCGGTGTGGAGACCGTCATCCTGGACGAGGTGCACGCGGTCGCCGGCACCAAACGCGGAGCCCATCTGGCGCTGTCGCTGGAGCGGCTGGACGAACTGCTGCCGCGCCCGGCCCGCCGCATCGGGCTGTCGGCGACCGTGCGGCCCGTCGAGGAGGTCGCCCGCTTTCTGTCGCCGCAGCGGCAGGCCAGGGTGGTGCAGCCGCCGGCGGGCAAGGAGTTCGACCTGTCGGTGGTCGTCCCGGTGCCGGACCTCGGCGAGCTGGGCGGTTCGCCGGTGCCGGACGCGCCGGGGGCGGGCGAGCGGCCCTCGATCTGGCCGTCGGTGGAGGAGCGCATCGCCGATCTGGTGCAGGCACATCGCTCGACCATCGTGTTCGTCAATTCCCGGCGGCTGGCCGAGCGGCTGTGCAACCGGCTGAACGAGATCGCCTACGAGCGGGCCACCGGCGAGCCGTTGCCGGAGGGCCACGGGGCCGCGGAGCTGATGGGCGGTTCGGGCGCGGGCCGGGGAGTTCCACCGGTCCTCGCGCGGGCCCACCACGGCTCGGTGTCCAAGGAGCAGCGGGCGCAGGTGGAGGAGGATCTGAAGGCGGGGCGGCTGCCGGCCGTGGTCGCCACCTCCAGCCTGGAGCTGGGGATCGACATGGGGGCGGTGGACCTGGTCGTGCAGGTCGAGTCGCCGCCCTCGGTCGCCTCCGGGCTGCAGCGGGTGGGGCGGGCCGGCCACCAGGTGGGGGCCGTCTCGGCCGGAGTGGTCTTCCCCAAGTACCGGGGTGACCTGGTGCAGTCGGCAGTGGTCACCGAGCGGATGCGGCAGGGCGCCATCGAGTCCCTGCGGGTTCCCTCGAATCCGCTGGACGTGCTGGCCCAGCAGCTCGTGGCGATGACGGCCATGGACACCTGGGATGTCGACGCGCTGCTGGCCGTGGTGCGCCGGGCCGCGCCGTTCGCCGCGCTCCCCGAGTCGGCCTACCACTCGGTGCTGGACATGCTGGCCGGGCGGTATCCGTCCGATGCCTTCGCCGAGCTGAGGCCCCGGCTGGTGTGGGACCGGGTGGGTCACACCGTGAGCGGTCGTCCGGGCGCGCAGCGGCTGGCCGTCACCTCCGGGGGCACGATCCCCGACCGCGGTCTGTTCGGGGTCTTTCTCGCAGGGGCCGATCCCAGGAAGGGCGGCGGCCGGGTCGGTGAGCTGGACGAGGAGATGGTCTACGAGTCGCGGGTGGGGGATGTCTTCACCCTGGGAACGACCTCCTGGCGGATCGAGGACATCACCCGCGACCGGGTGCTGGTCTCGCCCGCCCCGGGGGTGCCGGCCCGGCTGCCGTTCTGGAAGGGCGACCAGCTGGGCCGGCCGCTGGAGCTGGGCCGTGCGCTGGGTGCCTTTCTCCGGGAGGTCGGCGCGCTGGACGTCGCCTCGGCCCGCCGGCGGCTGGCCGGGGCGGGGCTGGACGCCTGGGCGGTGGACAACGTGCTGTCCTATCTGGAGGAGCAGCGGGCGGCCTGCGGACACGTACCGGACGACCGGACGATCGTGGTCGAGCGCTTCCGCGACGAGCTCGGCGACTGGCGCGTAGTGGTCCATTCCCCGTTCGGCGCGCAGGTGCACGCTCCCTGGGCACTGGCCCTGGGCGCCCGGCTGGCCGAGCGGTTCGGTATCGACGCCCAGGTACTGCACGCGGACGACGGCATCGTGCTGCGACTGCCGGACACCGACCCGGCGGCGTGGGACGCGGAGGGTCCCCCCGGGGCCGGGGAGACCGCCGACGCGGCGTTCGACGACGGCCTGGCCCCGGTCGGCACCGACGACGTGCTGTTCGCGCGCGAGGAGGTCTCCCAGCTGGTCACCGACCAGGTGGGGGGATCGGCGCTGTTCGCCTCGCGGTTCCGGGAGTGCGCGGCCCGGGCCCTGCTGCTGCCGCGCCGGGACCCGGGCCGTCGCACACCGCTGTGGCAGCAGCGGCAGCGGGCCGCCCAGCTGCTGTCGGTGGCGAGCGAGTTCGGCTCGTTCCCGATCGTGCTGGAAGCGGTCCGGGAGTGCCTCCAGGACGTCTTCGACGTGCCGGGGCTGGCCGAGCTGATGGGGGACATCGAGGCCCGGCGGGTGCGGCTGGTGGAGGTCACCACCCCCGAGCCGTCGCCCTTCGCGCGCTCCCTGCTGTTCGGTTATGTCGCGCAATACCTGTACGAGGGCGACTCCCCACTGGCCGAACGCCGGGCGGCGGCCCTGTCACTGGACTCGCGGCTGCTGGCGGAGCTGCTGGGCCGAGCGGAGCTGCGGGAGCTGCTGGACCTGGACGTGCTCCGCGAACTGGAGCGCGAGTTGCAGTGGCGCACCACGGAACGCCGCCTGAAGGACGCGGAGGCGGTGGCCGACGCGCTGCGTGTGCTGGGCCCGCTGACGGACGGTGAGCTCGCCGAGCGGGGTGCCGACCCGCGATGGGCCCCCGGGCTCGCCGACACCCGCCGGGCCCTGCGGGTGCGCATCGCGGGCGAGGAGCACTGGGCAGCCGTGGAGGACGCGGGCCGGCTGCGGGACGCCCTGGGGGTCGCTCTCCCGGTAGGCGTGCCCGAGGCCTTCACCGAGCCGGTGCGCGACCCGCTGGCCGACCTGCTGGCCAGGTATGCGCGGACACACGGCCCGTTCACCTCGGCGCAGGCCGCCGCCCGGTTCGGGCTGGGCAACGCCGTGGCCGACGGGGTGCTGCGGCGGATGGCCGCGGAAGGCCGGCTCGTCCAGGGCGAATTCCATCCCGAGGGGATCGGCCAGGAGTGGTGCGACCCGGCGGTCCTGCGGCGGCTCAGACGGCGCTCCCTGGCCGTGCTCCGCGAGGAGCTGGAGCCCGTGCCGCCGGCCGCACTGGCCGCCTTTCTGCCGCAGTGGCAGCATCTGGGCGGCAGGGGCGTGTACAGCGGGGCGCTGCGCGGACTTGACGGTCTGGTGCGCGCGGTGGAGCAGTTGCAGGGGGCCCCGGTGCCGGCCTCCGCGCTGGAGAAGCTGGTGCTGCCCTCCCGCGTCTCCGGCTACGGACCCACCCTGCTGGACGAACTGACCGCCTCCGGCGAAGTGCTGTGGGCGGGGGCCGGGGCGCTGCCGGGCAAGGACGGCTGGGTGTCGCTGTATCTGGCCGATGCCGCTCCTCTGCTGCTGCCTCCGGCCCGCCCGCTGGACATCACCCCCGTTCAGCAGGCGGTGCTGGACGCGCTGCGCGGCGGCTACGGGCTGTTCTTCCGGCAGATCGCCGACCAGGTCAGGGCTGCCGGGCACCACAGCACCGACCAGTCACTGGCCGACGCCGTCTGGGAGCTGGCCTGGACCGGCCGCCTGACCAACGACACCCTGGGCCCGCTGCGCGCGCTGCTGGGCTCGGGCCGCACGAAGGGTGCCACCGCGCACCGTGCCCGGCGGGCGGTGCCCAGGGGCCGCTACGGATCGCCGGGGGCCGCGGGCCGCCGGGCCCCGGGCGCCGCCCCCGCGACGGTCTCCGGGCGGTGGTCGCTGCTGCCTGCCCCGGAGCCCGACGCGACCCTGCGGGCGCACGCCCTGGCCCGCACGCTGCTGGACCGGCACGGGGTGGTCACCCGTGGAGCCGTCGCGGCGGAAGGGGTGCAGGGCGGGTTCTCCGCGGCGTACCGGGTCCTGTCGGTGTTCGAGGAGAGCGGCCAGGCCCGGCGGGGCTACGTGGTCGAAGGGCTGGGCGCGGCCCAGTTCGCCATGGAGGGCGCGGTGGACAGGCTGCGGGCGGTCAGCGGCGCGCGGGAGCGGCAGGACCCCGGGGCCGGGCGGCGGGTCGCGGTACTGGCCGCCGCCGACCCGGCACACGCCTACGGCGCCGCGCTTCCGTGGCCCGAGTCGCCGGACGGCGCCGGGCACAAGCCGGGGCGCAAGGCGGGGGCCGTGGTGGTGCTGGTGGAGGGCACGCTCGTGCTGTATCTGGAGCGCGGCGGGCGGACCCTGCTGGCATGGCCCGCCTCCGGTCAGGAGGAAACCGGAGAACTGTGGCAGGCCGCGGCCGAGGCTCTGGCCGAGGCGGCCCGGGCCGGGGCCCTGGGCACGCTGACCGTCGAACGGGTCAACGGCTCACCGGTGCTGACCGCACCGTTCGGGCAGCTGCTGGAGGCCGCCGGGTTCCACGCCACGCCCCGGGGGCTGCGGCTGCGTGGCTGAGCCGCACCGGAGCGCGCTCCGCGCCCCCGCTTCGCCGCCGGCCCGCTCAGGCGGCGACGACGTCGACGGCTTCCGTGGGCGCCTTGATGGTGACGCGTTCGTCCGGACGGCCGGTGACCGAGGTCACCCGCACCGGGTTCAGCATGGGGCGCATGGGGGGCGGCACCGTGTCCCTCGCTGCGGACTGGGCCAGCTCGGCAAGGGCCAGTTCGTCACTGACCTCGCGGAGCAGCTCCGACATCCGCAACTCCAGTGCATCGCAGATGGCAGCCAGCAGTTCGGAGGAAGCTTCCTTCTGCCCGCGCTCCACCTCGGAGAGGTATCCGAGCGAGACCCGGGCCGATGAGGACACTTCGCGCAGGGTGCGGCCCTGACGTTGGCGCTGCCGACGCAGCACGTCACCCAGCAGGCGACGGAGCAGAATCATCGGTGGCTCCCTCCTCGGACCGTTGGCCTCGCTTGCTTCATGCCCCACCGTACCGCCTTGAACTCCCCCCGTGCGGGGAGCGATGTCGTGTTCACTCAGGGCTGCAAACATCCATCCCCTCCGTTCTGTTCCGTATCCTGCCCCGCCTCGGCGGCGCTGTCGATCAGCTCGTCGTGGATCAGTGCCAGCACCGCCCGTACGCTGTCCGCCCGGATCTGTGCCCGGTCACCGGCCAGCGTCAGCAGCCGTGACACCGGGCGGGTACCCCCGGGAGGGGCCACTGCAACGTGCACCGTGCCGACGGGCCGGCCGTCCTGCGGCTCGGGGCCCGCCACACCGGTGGTCGCGGCCCCCCAGTCGGTGCCGAGCCGCTGCCGGACCCCGGCTGCCATCTGCCGGGCGACCTCGGCATCCACCGCTCCCCGCTCCGCCAGGAGGGCCCCGTCCACCCCGAGCAGGGTGTGTTTCAGCCCGGTGGCGTAGGCGGTGACCGACCCGCGGAACGCCCGGGAGGCGCCGGGGAGCCCGGTGACCGCGGCGGCCACCAGGCCGCCGGTCAGGGATTCGGCGACGGCGAGAGTCTGCCCTCTGGCCACCAGCAGCTCCAGCACCCGCGCCGCGGCCGTGTCCACGCCGCCGGGAGCCGGGTCAGCGCTCACGGTCCCGCTCCGCCTCGGCCGCCGAGAGCCCCGCCCTCCGCAGCACGACCGCCTGGCGGATGTAGTCCAGACCGGTCCCCACGGTGAGCACCACGGCCGCCGCCATCAGCCACCAGCGCATGGTGGCCAGCGGTCCGGTGAGCACGAGGATGTACATCCCGACGGCAATGCCCTGGGTGAGCGTCTTCAGTTTCCCGCCGCGGCTGGCCGGGATGACTCCATGGCGCAGCACCCAGAAGCGCAGCGCCGTGATGCCCAGCTCCCGGGCCAGGATCACCACGGTCACCCACCAGGGGAGGTCTCCCAGCAGCGACAGCGAGAGGAGGGCGGCGCCCATGATCGCCTTGTCGGCGATGGGATCGGCGATCTTGCCGAAGTCGGTGACGATGTCGCGGCGCCGGGCCAGCTCCCCGTCGAACAGATCGGTGATCATGGCGATGGCGAAGGCGGCCCAGGCCAGCGAGCGCCAGGCCGGGTCGTATCCTCCGTCGGCGAACATCAGCAGGACGAAGACCGGCACCAGCAGGAGCCGCATCATGGTCAGGACATTGGCGATGTTCCACAGTGAGGGCCGGCCGGCGGCACCGCGCTCCTCGGCCGGCCGCCCGTCCCCGGCAGCGGACGCGGGCACGGCGATCATCTGCCCGCCCCGGCGTCCCCGCCGGTGGGAAGGGCCTGCTCCATGGCGATCAGGTCGACGCCCTCGGTACCGATGATCTCGACATCGACGTACTCCCCGACGCGCGGCTCTCTCCCCGCCGGATCCGTGATCAGCACCTGCCCGTCGGTTTCGGGAGCCTGGTGGGGGCCGCGCCCGGCGGCCGCGGCCTTGCCCCCGGCGGCATCGTCGGTGTCCAGCGACTCGACGAGGACCCGCATCCGCTCGCCGATGCGCTCCTCGGCGCGCTGGGCGGTGAGCTCCTCCGCCAGCCGGGAGAGGTGTTCCAGCCGCTCGGCGACGACCTCGGGCGCGTGCTTGTCCGGATACCCGGCCGCCTCGGTGCCGTCCTCGTCCGAGTAGCCGAAGATCCCGATCGCGTCCAGACGGGCCCCGGTCAGGAACCTCTCCAGCTCGGCGAGGTCGCTCTCGCTCTCGCCGGGGAAGCCGACGATGAAGTTGGAGCGGGCACCCGCCTGCGGCGCCTTCTCCCGGATGGAGGCGAGCAGGTCGAGGAAACGGTCGGTGTCGCCGAAGCGACGCATGGCGCGCAGGACCTCCGGCGCGGAGTGCTGAAAGGACAGATCGAAGTAGGGGGCGACCTTCTCGGTGCCGGTCAGCACATCGATCAGCCCGGGCCGCAGTTCGGCGGGCTGCAGGTAGCTGACCCTGATCCGCTCCAGGCCGTCCACGGCCGCCAGTTCCGGCAGCAGGGATTCGAGCAGCCGGATGTCCCCCAGGTCCTTGCCGTAGGAGGTGTTGTTCTCGGAGACCAGCATGATCTCGGAGACGCCCTGACCGGCCAGCCAGCGGGCCTCCGCGAGGACGTCGGCGGGCCGGCGGGAGACGAAGGAGCCGCGGAAGGAAGGGATGGCACAGAAGGAGCAGCGCCGGTCACACCCGGAGGCGAGCTTGACGGAGGCGACCGGGCTGCTGTCCAGCCGACGGCGCAGCGGGGCGCGGGGGCCGGAAGCCGGGGCCAGGCCGGCGGGCAGGTCCGGCGGGGCGCCGTGGCCCGGCAGGGCGACCTCGGCCCCCTGCCGGTCGGCAGGGCTGATGGGCAGCAGTTTGCGCCGGTCACGAGGCGTATGGGGGTGGTGGACACCGCCGGCCAGAATGGTCTGCAGCCGCTCGGAGATGTCCGCGTAGTCGTCGAAACCGAGGACGCCGTCCGCCTCCGGCAGTGCCTCGGCGAGTTCTTTGCCGTACCGCTCGGCCATGCAGCCGACGGCCACCACCGCCCGGGTGCGGCCCCCCTCACCGGCGGACTTCAGCTCCCCGGCCTCCAGCAGCGCGTCGACCGAGTCCTTCTTGGCGGCCTCGACGAAACCGCAGGTGTTGACCACGGCGACATCCGCGTCGGCGGCATCACTCACGAGCTCCCAGCCGTCGGCGGCCAGCCGCCCCGCCAGCTCTTCGGAATCCACCTCATTACGTGCGCAACCGAGGGTGACCAGGGCGACGGTACGGCGTTCGGACATGCCCTCAGCCTACTTCGTCGCACAGTGGCTTCCTTGCCCGGGCACGGAGCCGCGCGACGGTCAGCCCTCCTCGGGGTCGCCGGTCGTATAGCTGAGCCGCTGCACCTGGCCCATCTCGCCGACGTCCTCGATCGGTTTGCCGTTCACGTGCAGTTCCACCGCTCCGGCGTTACCCAGGATCAAGTCGATGCGCTCGTCGTCGGTGAAGGTCTCCGAGTCGCCGTCCTCCAGGACTCCCTCGAAGATCAGCCGGCCGTTGCCGTCCTTGGCGGAGACCCAGCTCGTACCGCCCTCGGCCGTGGCCCGGACGGTGACCTTGTCGGAGGGCACGCCGGCGACCGCACTCTCGGTGGGCTCCGGCTCCCGGTCCGCCGCCTCCTCCGGTTCCTGCGTCTGCCCGCTCTCGGGGCTGTCCGCCTGCTGGTCACCGGCCTCGGGGCTGTTCTCGGCCACCGTGCCGGAGGTGCTGTCGTCCCCGCTGACGACGTTGAAGCCGACGAAACCGATCACCGCGACGATGGCGGCCACCATCGCCGCCGTCCAGTTCGGGCGGCGCGGCTCGGGACGGATCCGCTCCGCCTCGAACAGCGGGGCGGCCGGGAGGGCCCCGGGATCCTCGCCCCGCTGGGCGTTGTACATCTCGACCAGCTCGGCCGGGTCCAGTCCCACGGCGTGGGCGAGAGCACGGATGTGGCCCCGGGCATAGACGTCGCCGCCGCAGCGGGAGAAGTCGTCCTCCTCGATCGCGTGGACGATGGGGATGCGCACCCGGGTGGTCGTACTGACCTCGTCCACGGTCAGCTTCGCGGCGACGCGTGCCTGCTGGAGGGTTCGACCGACGGAAGGCCGGTCCTTGGCGGAGGAGTTGCCATTCGACACGGGAGCGCCTTTCGCGGGTAAGGCCACGTGCTGTACGTCAAGTCTAGAGGTGTCCGGAAAGGAACAGGCAAGCGGGCTGGCTGACATTGTCCGCCATCAGGATGGTCGTACCACCGTCCGGCGGTATCCGGCACCGTCCCGGTGGCGCAATCGCCCGTCCCGCGGACCATGCCCCTCCCTGACTGCCCGTCGGGGAGAAGCGCCCGCGTCCTGTCCTACGGGGGATTCTCCCCCCGGATCACCGCCAGCACTCCCGCCAGCTCGTCAGGTTTCACGAGAACATCGCGCGCCTTGGACCCCTCACTCGGCCCGACCACACCACGCGACTCCATCAGGTCCATCAGCCGGCCGGCCTTCGCGAAACCCACCCGCAATTTGCGCTGGAGCATCGACGTGGAACCGAACTGGGTCGACACCACCAGCTCCGCCGCCTGGCACAGCAGGTCGAGATCGTCCCCGATATCCTCGTCGATCTCCTTCTTCTGCGTGCGGCCTCCGGTGACGTCGTCGCGGAACTGGGGGGCCATCTGCGCCTTGCAGTGTGCGACGACCCCCGAGATCTCCTCCTCGGTCACGAAGGCGCCCTGCATCCGGGCCGGCTTGTTGGCGCCCATGGGCAGGAAGAGCCCGTCGCCCCGGCCGATCAGCTTCTCGGCGCCCTGCTGGTCCAGGATGACCCGGCTGTCGGCGAGCGAGGACGTGGCGAAGGCCAGCCGGGAGGGCACGTTCGCCTTGATCAGGCCGGTCACCACGTCGACGCTGGGCCGCTGGGTGGCGAGCACCAGGTGGATGCCGGCGGCCCGCGCCAGCTGGGTGATGCGCACGATCGCGTCCTCGACGTCGCGCGGGGCGACCATCATCAGGTCCGCCAGCTCGTCCACGATCACCACCAGGTACGGGTAGGGCGCCGGTTCCCGCTCGCTGCCCTCGGGGGCGGTGACCTTCCCCGCCCGCACCGCGGCGTTGAAGTCGTCGATGTGCCGGAAGCCGTACGCGGCCAGGTCGTCGTAACGCAGGTCCATCTCCCGCACCACCCACTGCAGCGCCTCGGCCGCCTTCTTCGGGTTGGTGATGATCGGGGTGATCAGATGGGGGATTCCCTCGTAAGCCGTCAGTTCGACCCGCTTGGGGTCCACGAGCACCAGCCGCACCTCCTCGGGTGTGGCCCGCATCATCACCGAGGTGATGATGCAGTTGATGCAGGACGACTTTCCCGATCCGGTGGCACCGGCGACCAGCAGGTGCGGCATCCGGGCCAGGTTCGCGGTGACGTAGCCCCCTTCGACGTCCTTGCCGAGGGCCACGAGCAGCGGATGAACGTCCCCGACCGCGTCCGCGGTGCGCAGCACATCCCCCAGGTTGACCATCTCCCGGTCGCTGTTGGGGATCTCGATGCCCACGGCGGACTTGCCGGGGATGGGGCTGATGATCCGGACGTCCGGGCTGGCCACGGCGTAGGCGATGTTCTTCGTCAGTGCCGTGATCTTCTCGACCTTGACGGCAGGCCCGAGCTCGACGACGTAGCGGGTGACGGTCGGTCCCCTGGTGAAGCCCGTCACCGCGGCGTCCACCTTGAACTGCGAGAAGACCGTCGTCAGGGATTCGACGACGGCGTCGTTGGCGGCACTTCGGGTGCGGCCCGGGCCGCCGCGCTCCAGCAGATCCAAGGAGGGCAGCGCGTAGCTGATATCTCCGGACAGCTGCAGCTGCTCCGCCCGCGCCGGCAGCCCGCCGGCGGGCTCCACCGGCTGCTCGTGCCGTGTGAGGTCGGGGACCTTCCCCCCGGAGGGTCGCGGCCCGCGCTTTCCCGCCGGTGGCGAGCCGTCGGGCCCTTCCGTTTCCGGGTGCCCGCCCCTGCCTGTGGAGACCCGGCTGCTGATGTCCGCGACCAGCGGAGAGGGCTGCACCCCGTGCAGCACCGCGCCGTCCAGCGCGGCCGCGGCTGCCGCCGCCATGCCGACCGCCTCCGGCGAGGGACCGTCCGGGATGCCGGGCGCCCCGCCGGCCGCGCCGGTCCGGCGCCTGCGGCTCCGGCCCCCACGGCGGGGAGCCGACATGTCCTGCTCGATCCCGGCCCCGGCAAACCGCGCGTCCGCGTCCTCCTCCGGACCGTGCCCGGAAAAGCCGTCCTCTCCTCTCCCCCCGGAGCGCCCCCGTGCCCGCCCTCCAGGCGCCGGCGGCGATTCCTCCAGCAGGCCGAGGCGTACGGCCCCCTCCCGCAGCCGCCGCGGGATGGCGTTGACGGGAGTCGCGGTAACGACCAGCAGGCCGAAGACGGTGACCAGGATCAGCAGCGGAACCGCGAGCACCTCGCCGACCGCCAGCACCAGCGGGCGGGAAGCGGCCCACCCCACCAGACCGCCGGCGTCCTGCAGCGCCTGAGTCCCCGCGCTGCGTCCGGGGGCCCCGGCGGCGATGTGCACCAGCCCCAGCACCCCGGTCACCAGCGCCGTCAGGCCGATGACGATCCGTCCGTTGGCGTCGGGCTTCTCCGGATGCCGGATGAAGCGGACCGCCATGAAGCCCAGCAGCACCGGAAGCACCAGGTCGAGGCGCCCCAGTGCGCCGGTGACCAGCAGAGTGACCAAGTCCCCGACCGGGCCCTGAAGGCTGGACCAGGTGCCGGCGGCCACCACCAGAGCCAGGCCGAGCAGCAGCAGCGCGACGCCGTCCTTGCGGTGGGCCGGGTCGAGGCCACGGGCCCCGCGGCCTATCCCGCGCAGCAGGGCTGCGATCGGGTAGGCGATGCCCAGCCACAGCGCCCGCACGAACCGGTAGGCAGCGTTGCGCTGTTTGGGCGGTGCCTTCTTCACCGGCTTGCGGGAAGCAGCCTTCTTCGCCGGCGGCTTCCTGGCGGCCGGCTTTCCGCCTCCGGCACCGCCACGCCCGGCGCGCGCGCTCTGGGATGAACCGGTGCCGGACGTACGTGAGGCCATGAGGGTGAGGTTACCGGCGCCGGGAGCCCGAGGCACGGAGGGCCGCCCGTCACGGCCGCGCCGGAGCCGTCCGCGCGTCAGCTCTGCGGGGACTCCACCGGCTCCGGCCGTCTCGTGCCCGGCTCGAGAGCGTCAAGTGCCCTTCGCAGGGTGGTGAGTTTCTTCTCCAGATGGGCAGCGGTGGACACCGCGGCTCCACTGGCGGACTCCTGAAGTTCCCGGGTGAGCGCCTCGGCCTGCTCCTCGACCGCGGCCAGCCGGGCGGACAGCTCGGGCAGCAGTCCCCCGGTGTTCTGCTCGGCTTCCCCCGCCGGGCCGCTGTGATCCAGCTCCCGGCGCAGCAGCGCGGCCTGCTCGCGCAGTTGGACGTTCTTCATGTACAGGTCGACGAACACCGAGACCTTGGCCCGCAGCACCCAGGGATCGAAGGGCTTGGAGATGTAGTCCACCGCACCGGCGGCGTAACCCCGGAACGTGTGATGCGGCCCATGATTGATGGCCGTGAGGAAGATGATGGGAATGTCCCGGGTGCGCTCGCGGCGCTTGATGTGCGCGGCCGTCTCGAAGCCGTCCATGCCGGGCATCTGAACATCCAGCAGGATCACCGCGAAGTCGTCCGTGAGCAGCGCCTTGAGCGCTTCCTCCCCTGACGATGCCCGCACCAGAGTCTGATCGAGCGCGGAGAGGATGGCCTCCAGCGCGAGCAGATTCTCCGGCCGGTCATCGACCAGGAGGATCTTGGCCTTCTGCACCATGGCCCGTCCTCCTCGCCCCGGCGGCATGAGTGAGTGCCGCCCCTGAGGACGGCGCCCGTTTCGCCGTCCTGTCCTGTGCCGGACATGGTAGCGCCAGGGTGTGTCCGGACACACCCAGTCACTGCCATGTCACGGTATACGCACCGAGAACGATCCCGGTGCCCGGAGGGTTCCCCCGGCCGGGCACCGGTGACCCCGGCCTCACCCGGCGTTCATCCACTCACCCATCAGCCCCAGCAGGTGGTCGGTGTCCACAGGCTTCGTGACGTAGTCCGACGCTCCGGCCTCGAGGGCCTTCTCCCGGTCGCCCTTCATCGCCTTCGCGGTGAGGGCGATGATCGGCAGCCCGGAGAACTGGGGCATCCGGCGGATGGCCGCGGTCGTGGCGTAGCCGTCCATCTCCGGCATCATGATGTCCATCAGGACCAGGACGATGTCCTCGTGGGATTCCAGCACCTCGATGCCCTCGCGGCCGTTCTCCGCATAGAGCACCCGCAGGCCGTGCTGCTCCAGGACACTGGTCAGGGCGAAGACGTTGCGCACGTCGTCGTCGACGATGAGCACCTTCTGGCCCCGGAACACCGGCACCTCACGCCTCGGCGGCGCGAGGGCGGGCGTCTCCTCCACCGTGACCGGGGCCGCCACGAGGTCTTCGGTCCCGGCGGACTCACCGCCGGCCCCTTCGTGGTCCCGCGCGTGGCCGTGGACCTGCCCGTGGCCCGCGGAACGGTCCCGGTGGTGCTGGGTGAGCACCTCCGCAGCCCGCTCGGCAGCGGTGGCGGCCCGCTCACCGGGCGCCGGCAGGTCCTCCTCCGGGCCGTCCGCGCCACCGTGGGCCGGGACACCGGGTTCCTCGGCGCCCGGGCCGGGCGGGACCGGGCCGGCTTCCTCCGGCCGCCCGTCCCCGGCCTGCGGCGCCTCGATGGCGAGCCTGCCTCTCTCCAACTGCCCGTACCCGGGGGGCGGCAGTTGCGTCGGCTGGAGCGGGAGGTACAGCGTGAAGGTCGAGCCGCGGCCCGGCTCGCTGTCGGCGTGGATCTCTCCTCCCAGCAGCCGGGCGATCTCCCGGCTGATCGACAGGCCCAGGCCAGTGCCTCCGTACTTGCGGCTGGTCGTACCGTCCGCCTGCTTGAACGCCTCGAAGATGACCCTCATCTTGCTCGCGGCAATGCCGATCCCGGTGTCGGACACGGCGAAGGCCACGATCGCGGCATCGGCGTCCCGCAGCGAGCGGTTCTCCAGCATCTGCGCGCGGATCTCGTCCGGCACGTCGTCGCCGGCGCTGCGGATGACCAGCTCGACCGAGCCGCTGTCGGTGAACTTCACCGCGTTCGAGAGGAGGTTGCGCAGCACCTGCAGCAATCGCTGCTCGTCGGTGTGCAGGGTGGGCGGGAGGTCCGGCGAGACCCGCACCGAGAACTCCAGGTTCTTCTCGGCCGTCAGCGGCCTGAACGAGGCCTCGACGTAGTCCACCAGCTGCACCAGCGCGATCCTGGTCGGGCTCACCTCCATCTTGCCCGCCTCGACCTTCGACAGATCCAGGATGTCGTTGATCAATTGCAACAGGTCGGACCCGGCACCGTGGATGGTCTCGGCGAACTCCACCTGCTTGGGCGACAGGTTGCCCTCGGCGTTGTCCGCGAGCAGCTTGGCCAGGATGAGCAGTGAGTTCAGCGGGGTGCGCAGTTCGTGCGACATGTTCGCCAGGAACTCCGACTTGTACCGCATGGAGACGGCCAGTTGTTCGGCGCGCTCCTGCAGCACCTTCCGGGCCTCCTCGATCGCCGAGTTCTTGACCTCGATCGCCCGGTTGGTCTTGGCCAGCAGCGCGGCCTTCTCCTCAAGCTCCGCGTTGGAGTCCTGGAGGGCCCGCTGCCGGCTCTCCAGTTCGCCGGAGCGCTCCTGCAGTTGCTCGGCCAGTTCCTGGGACTGCCGCAGCAGCATCTCGGTCTTGGTGTTGACACTGATGGTGTTGATGCTGGTGGCGATCATCTCGGCCATCTGACCGAGGAAGTCCCGCTGGATGTGGCTGAACGCCTGGAACGACGCCAGTTCCACCACGCCCAGCACGGTGTCCTCGAACAGGAAGGGGAAGACGATCACATGGGCCGGCGGGGACTCGCCCAGTCCGGAGGAAATCTTCAGATAGCCCTCGGGGGTGTGCCCGAAGAGAATGGTGCGCCTCTCCTCCGCGGCGGTTCCGACCAGCGACTCCCCGGGACCGAAGGTGGTGGGCATGCTGCCGCGGGCGTAGCCGTAGGAGCCGATCATGCGCAGCTCGTAACTGCCGTCCGGGACGGTCCCGATGCCGTTGCTGCCGTCCGTCCGGTGGGCGAGGAAGAAGGCCCCGTGCTGGGCGGAGACCGCCGGGGCCAGTTCACTCATGATGAGTCCCGCGATGTCCTTGAGGTCGCGACGGCCCTGCATCAGGGCGGAGATACGGGCCAGGTTGCTCTTGAGCCAGTCCTGCTCCTTGTTCGCCATCGTGGTCTCGCGCAGGTTGCTGATCATCGTGTTGATGTTGTCCTGCAGGGCCAGGATCTCACCCGCGGCGTCCGCGTCGATCTTGACGCTGTGGTCGCCCCGGGTGACGGCGGTGGCCACCCGGGCGATGCCGCGCACCTGACGCGTCAGGTTCCCGGCCATCTCGTTCACCGACTCGGTCAGGTCCCGCCAGGTGCCCGCCACATCGCGGACCCTTGCCTGGCCGCCCAGCTGGCCTTCCGTGCCCACTTCCCGGGCGACCCGGGTGACCTGCTCGGCGAACGAGGACAGCTGGTCCACCATCGTGTTGATGGTGGTCTTGAGCTCCAGGATCTCCCCGCGCGCGTCAATGTCGATCTTCTTCGTCAGGTCGCCCTTCGCGATGGCGGTGGTGACCATGGCGATGTTCCGGACCTGCCCGGTGAGGTTGGAGGCCATCGAGTTGACGGACTCGGTCAGGTCCCGCCAGGTGCCCGAGCCACCGGGCACATTGGCCTGCCCGCCCAGGCGGCCTTCCGTGCCGACCTCGCGGGCCACCCGGGTCACTTCGTCCGCGAACGACGACAGGGTCGTCACCATCGAGTTGACGGTGTCGGCGAGCTGCGCGACCTCGCCACTGGCCTCGACGGTCACCTTCTTCGACAGATCACCGCCCGCCACCGCCGTGGCGACCTCCGAGATGTTGCGCACCTGGCTGGTGAGGTTGCGGGCCATCAGGTTGACGTTGTCCGTGAGGTCCTTCCAGGTGCCGGAGACCCCCCGCACTTCGGCCTGACCACCCAGCTTGCCCTCCGTGCCCACTTCCCGGGCGACCCGGGTGACCTGATCGGCGAACGAGGACAGCTGGTCCACCATGGTGTTCACCGTGGTGACGAGTTCCAGGATCTCTCCCTGAGCATCGACCGTGATCTTCTTGCCGAGGTCGCCCCGGGCGACCGCGGTGGTGACCTCGGCGATGCTGCGGACCTGAAGGGTGAGGTTGTTCGCCATCCCGTTCACCGACTGGGTGAGGTCCTTCCAGGTGCCCGAGACACCCTGCACCTCGGCCTGACCTCCGAGCTGTCCCTCGGTGCCCACTTCCCGGGCGACCCGCGTCACCTGGTCCGCGAACGACGAGAGCTGGTCCACCATCGTGTTGAGGGTGTCCTTCAGCTCCAGGATCTCTCCCCGCGCGTCGACGGTGATCTTCTGCGACAGGTCGCCGCGGGCAACGGCGGTCGCCACCTGAGCGATGTTGCGGACCTGGTCGGTGAGGTTGGACGCCATCCCGTTGACCGAGTCGGTCAGATCGCGCCACACCCCGGCGACGCCGGGCACCTGGGCCTGACCTCCGAGCCGTCCGTCCGTGCCGACCTCGCGGGCCACCCGGGTCACCTGGTCGGCGAACGACGACAGCGTGTCCACCATCGTGTTGATGGTGTTCTTCAGCTCGAGGATCTCTCCCCGGGCGTCGACCTCGATCTTCTGCGAGAGGTCGCCACGGGCCACCGCCGCCATCACCTGGGCGATGTTGCGGACCTGACCGGTGAGGTTGTTGGCCATCCCGTTGACGGAATCCGTCAGGTCCTTCCAGGTCCCGCTGACGCCGTCCACCCGCGCCTGACCGCCCAGCCGTCCCTCGGTGCCGACCTCCACGGAGACCCGCGTCACCTGGTCGGCGAAGGAGGACAGCTGGTCGACCATGGTGTTCACGGTGTTCTTCAGC
>NZ_BAAAMJ010000034.1:0-52015 GCF_039529215.1 Streptomyces sodiiphilus
CGAACCCGTGATCCGCGCACCCGCCAGCGGCTGCGCGGCGGCGAACTCCTCACGGATCGCCATCAGACCCGGCATCTCGTGCTCGGCCAGCGAGATCTCCTTCCGGCCGAACTCGGCCAGCGACAGATCCGCGACCTTGTAGTCCTGGGTGGGGGTAGTTGTCGTCGTCATCAGCGACTTGCTCCTCGAAGGGTGGAGAGGACGGGCGGACACGTTGCGGGCCGCGGACACAGGTGTGCCGCGGTCCGTGCTTCGCAGGTCCGTCGGAGGCCTTCTTACCCTCGGCCGGGTTGGGCCCACCGGGCCGCCCGACTGCCATCAGCAGCGACGTCTGACTCCGCCTTTGAATCTACACCGGATGCCGTCGCCGCCGCAGTCGTCCGCGGCGGATCCCGGCCCCGCGGCCCCCGACGGGCCGCGGGGTCAGTGCGGCCGGGGCGCCACCGTGGCGCGGAAGAGCGTGCCGCTGCCCGCGGCCTCGACGCTCTCGGCGGCCGGGACCCAGACCGAGCGGCCCGGGGTGAGGGTGAGCTCCGCGGCGTCCCGGCCGGTGGCGGTGACCGCGATCTCGCCCGCGGTGCACAGCAGGATCTGCGCGCGCCCCGCCGGCAGCCCGCGCGCCGGGGACCCCGGTGCGAGCAGATGACGGGAGAGCCGGAACTCCTCCGCCGGCGTGTCGTAGACCTCCTCGCCGTCGGGTGACGCCTCCGGGCGGAGGACGGCGGGGTCGCCCGCCTCGAAGCGGACGACCCTCAGCAGCCCGGGGACATCGACGTGCTTGGGGGTGAGGCCGCAGCGCAGCACATTGTCGGAGTTGGCCATGATCTCGACCCCGAGGCCGCCGAGGTAGGCGTGCGGCACCCCGGCGCCCAGGTGGAGTGCCTCGCCGGGCTGCAGCCGCACGTGGTGGAGCAGCATGGCGGCGATCACCCCTGGGTCGCCGGGGTAGTGATGTGCGATCCCGGCGTAGGCGGCGCAGGCGTCGGACCAGGGGCCCGGGGTGTCCGCCAGCCGGCCGGCGGCCTCGGCGGCCTGCGCCACGGTCCCGGCCATCGCCTCGCGGTCGGCCGACAGCACGGCCGTCAGGACCTCTCGCAGGGCGTGCTCGGAGGGGTGTGCGCGGAGGATGTCGGCATAGGGCTTGAGCTCGTCGACGCCGAGCGCCTCCAGCAGCCCGGCAGTCTCCTCCGGCGGGCGGAACCCGCACAGGCCCTCGAAAGGAGTGAGGGCGCAGAGGAGTTCCGGCTTGTGGCCGGCGTCCTTGTAGGTGCGGTGCGGGGCGTCGGCGGGAACGCCGAGCGCCTCCTCCTCGGCGTAGCCGGCGCGCGCCTGCTCGCGGTCCGGGTGGACCTGGAGGGAGAGCGGCGCGCCGGCTGCCAGGAGCTTGAGCAGGAAGGGCAGACGGGGCCCGAAGGCGGCCACCGTCTCCGGGCCGAGCTCGTGCCCGGGGTCGGCGGCGATCACCTCCGTGAGGGTGACGGGACCCGTGCCGCGGTCCACGAGCGAGGGGGCGCCGGGATGGGCACCCATCCACAGCTCCGCCTGCGGCTCGCCGGTGGGCTCGGTGCCCAGCAGTTCCGGGATGGCGGTGACGGAACCCCAGGCGTAGGGGCGGACGGTGTTGTGGAGGCGGTCCATGTGTGCTCGTCCAGACATCGGTGCGGGGGCGGAGGACACTGCCGCGGTCGGTGCCGGCCCGCGGCGGCCGGCACCGTCCTATGATCCCGTACCTTCGGTGAGCGCCAGGTAAACGGCCGTGAAATCCAGTTGGGCGAGTACCTCGGCCAGGGTCTGCAGCGGGCTGCCGTCGTGGGCCGCCTCCAGCTCGCTGATGGGGACGCCCTGGGCCGCGGCCAGCTCACGGGCCGCGTCGGCGGACGTTCCGGAGCCCGGCAGCGAGGGCTCGTCGGACAGCAGCACCACGCGGGGCAGCAGCGGAGCGGGCTCCTCCAGCCGGTCGCGGAAGAAGTCGTCGGTGCCGGCGCCCGCCGTCCGGCCGGCGTTCAGGAGCATGCCGTGGGCGGTCATCGCCTCGGGGAGCCGGGCCGTCAGGGCGGGCCGCCCGGAGAGCGCGATGCAGGTCGCCGCGGCGTGCCGGGCGGCCGCCCGGGACAGCGGCCCCTCGCTCCACAGCAGCGGGAGCGAGCCCTCACACTCGGTGGCCAGCGTCTTGGCGGGGTTGTCCTCGGTCACGGTGGCCGGCCCGCACCGTTCGGCGACGGCGTCCAGCCGGTCGGCCACGGCCCGCAGCACCGTGCTGTCGGCGGAGAACAGGCCCAGTCTGTCGCCGAGCATCAGCAGCGGGGTGATGAGGGACCAGTGCGGGCCGGGCGCCGCGGGATGGCCGGGGGGTTCCTGGTGAGGGGCGGAGGTCAGCGGCACGGCCAGGTTGCGCCGGTGGGAGGTGGTGACCGCCAGCGGCGAGCCCTCCGGACAGACGGCGACGACGGAACACCCGCGCCGGTACGCCTGCTCCAGCAGTTCGGTCAGGCCCGGCTCCGAGCCCTCGGGGGTGAGGAGCAGCACCAGGTCCATCGGGCCCGCCCAGCGGGGCAGCGCCCACCGCAGTGCGCCGGGGTCCGCGAGCACCCCCGTGGGCCGCACCCTGGTGACCCGGACGGCGTGGCCGGCCAGGGCTGCGAGCAGGTCGACCGCCAGCGGGACGGCGGGCCCCGGTCCGGCGACCAGGATGTGCTGCGGGGTGCCCTCGGGTCTCAGACGGGCCAGCGGTGTCTCCTCGGCACTGCGGGCCGCCGTGCGGACCTGGGCGCCGGAGGACGCCACGGTGCGCAGCAGGCCCCGCAGATCGGCCCGCACCACGGCGTCGGGGTCGTCGAGCTGGGATTCGTCGATCATCGGGGGCTCCGATCGCCCGGGGTACGGGCGCTCAGGCGGGCCGGCGGGCCTCGTCCACCAGGAGGACGGGGATACCGTCCCGTACGGGGTAGGCCAGACCGCAGGACTCCGCGGTGCAGGTCAGTTCCTGGTGGTCCTCGTCCGGGCGGAGGGCGGCGCGGCACGCCGGGCAGGCGAGGATCTCCAGCAGACCGGATTCCACGAGCGGCATGTGCGTTCCTCCAGGCGGCGTGACCTTCACTGACGGCCAGCCTACCGGCCCCGGCCCCGCCGGGCGCGACCGCGCCCGGCGAGGCGCGGCGGTCGCGCCCGGCCTGTCGCGGTCAGGCCCGGACGATGCCCAGCACCTCGTCCCGGACGCGCTCCATCACGGCCCGGTCCCGGGCCTCGACGTTGAGCCGCAGCAGCGGCTCGGTGTTGGAGGCCCGCAGGTTGAACCACCAGTCGGAGGCGGTGACGGTCAGTCCGTCCAGTTCGTCCAGGCGGACGTCGTCACGGCCGGCGTACGCCTCCCGGACGGCGGCGGCACGGCCCGGCTGGTCGTCGACCCGGCTGTTGATCTCCCCGGAGGCGGCGTACCGGTCGTAGGCGGCCACCAGCTCCGACAGCGGGCCGTCCTGGCCGCCCAGTGCCGCCAGCACGTGCAGGGCCGCGAGCATGCCGGTGTCGGCGTTCCAGAAGTCCCGGAAGTAGTAGTGCGCGGAGTGCTCACCGCCGAAGATCGCCCCGGTGCGGGCCATCTCGTCCTTGATGAAGGAGTGCCCCACCCGGGTGCGCACCGGGGTGCCCCCGCACTCCTTGACGACCTCGGGGACCGACCAGGAGGTGATGAGGTTGTGGATGACGGTGGAGCCGGGGCTCCTGGCCAGTTCGCGGGAAGCGACCAGCGCCGTGATCGCGGAGGGGGAGACCGGCTCGCCACGCTCGTCGACCACGAAGCAGCGGTCGGCGTCCCCGTCGAAGGCCAGGCCGATGTCCGCGCCGGTCTTGCGGACCCTGGCCTGCAGATCCACGATGTTGGCCGGATCCAGCGGGTTGGCCTCGTGGTTCGGGAAGGTTCCGTCCAGTTCGAAGTACATGGCGTCCAGTTCCACGGGCAGTCCGGCCAGCGCGGTGGGCACGGTGTGACCGCCCATGCCGTTGCCGGCGTCCACCACGACCCGCAGCGGGCGGATGCCGGTGAGGTCGACCAGCGAGCGCAGGTGCGCGGCGTAGTCGTTCAGGACGTCCCGCTGGGTGACGGTGCCGGTGACCGGGGCCGTGGGGGGCGCGCCCTCCTCGGCCCAGCGTTCCACCAGCGCGCGGATCTCGGCGAGCCCGCTGTCCTGGCCGACCGGGGTGGCGCCCGCCCTGCACAGCTTGATGCCGTTGTACTGCGCCGGGTTGTGGCTGGCGGTGAACATGGCGCCGGGCAGGGAGAGCGCGCCGCTGGCGTAGTAGAGCTGGTCGGTGGAGCACAGCCCGATCTCGGTGACGTCCGCGCCGCGGGCCGCCGCTCCCTGGGCGAAGGCGCCGGCCAGGCCGGGCGACGAGGGGCGCATGTCGTGCCCGATGACGACCCCGGGGGCTCCCGTGACGTCCACGAAGGCACCGCCGAAGAGGGCGGCGAGCTGTTCGTCCCACTCGTCCGGGACGACGCCCCGGATGTCGTACGCCTTCACGATCTGTGACAGGTCCGGCACAGCCCACCCCTTGTCTGGAGATCTGAAAGTCCGAATGGAGCCAGCTTACGAGTCGGGAGAACGGAGGATGCGCAGGTGGCCGCGGCGCGCCACCTCCATGGGATCCGGCTCGTTCCCCCCGCGCGAGGGTCCGCCCGCCGGGCCCTCCGGCGGCGTTCCGCGCTGCGGCGTCCGGGCCGCCTCGCGCACGGCGTCGGCGAGCGCCTCCAGGTCGTCACCGCTGGGGCGGGCCGTGGAGGTGTCGACGGCCAGCCGGACGACCTCCCAGCCGCGCGGGGCCGTCAGCCGCTCGGAGTGCTCGGCGCACAGGTCATAGCAATGGGGTTCGGCGTAGGTGGCGAGCGGACCGAGGACCGCCGTCGAGTCCGCGTAGACATACGTCAGCGTCGCCACGGCGGGACGGCCGCACGCGGTGCGCGAACAGCGACGTACGGGGCTCACGATGTTGGACCGTACCGCACTCCTGAGCGGGCCGCGACGACTCACCCCCGGCCCTGGCCACCGTGTCGCCTCCCGCCCCGGGCGGCTCGTACCGATTCGCCCGGAGGTTCGCCCTTGTCCCCCGTTCGGTTCCGGCCCACGGCGGTCCTGCCCCGCTCCCGGTCCGTCCTCTATCGTCAAAGGCGATGAACGAGCCCAGCAGCGTCCCGCCGGCCCCGTCCGGTCCCACCGGACGCCACCGTCGCCGGGACCGGCACGGCCGAGGCATGCGCGGACCCGTGGCACCGCCCCAGGTCCCGCTGGCGGTGAGTCGCGCGGACACCTTCGACGCGCTGGTGCACGACTCCGCGGACCGCCTGCGGCGCCGCCTGCCGCAGCTCGCGGACGTCCGCTTCCGGGTCATGGAAGTGCCGCAGCTGCCCGCTCCGGGCGGTCCCGAACCGGTGCCGGAGGGGGTGCCGCTCGGCGGGCTGGTCCGTGGGCGGGCCGGCAGTCCGGCCCAGATCATCGTCTACCGGCGGCCGGTCGAACTGCGCAGCCGGGACCGCGACGAGCGCGCCCACCTGGTGCACGAGGTCGTGGTGGAGCAGGCGGCCGAGCTGCTCGGTCTGGCACCGGAGTCCGTGGACCCCCGTTACGGGCAGGACTGATCCGGCCGCGCCACCGCCTGTTTCCGGCCGAAATCCGGCGGTGGTGCCTCCGGGTGCGGCGCCGGCGGGCGCGTCAGTGCGGCCGGTTCGTCAGGACGGAGAAGTCCTGGCCGGTTTCCGGCACCGCGACCGTGGAGCCGTCGTCCGGCAGCCCCTGGACGGTGAACATGGGGATGTCGTCGCGCTTGAGCGACAGCATCCGGGAGGCGTAGAGCGTCCCGCCGCTCACGCGCTCGACGGTCAGCGCGTAGCGTCCCTCGACGTCGTCACCCGGCTCGGGGGCGACGGCCAGCGTGGTGCCGCCCTCCACGGTGTAGGTCTCGCTGCTCTCCGCACCGCCGTCGCTGCCCGCCGAGATCGTGACCTTCACCTCGACCGTGTCGTCCGGCGCCGTCAGGGACAGCGAGGTGCCCTTCAGGGTGTTCCCGCCAGCCGTGGCCCGGCTCTCGACCGGGGCGGTGGCCGCGATGAACGCCAGGTCCTGCTCCTCGTCCTCGCCGCGCGTCACACGCAGTGCGGCCACCACGGGGCCGGTGCCCGAGCCCTCCGCGGGGGTCAGCAGCAGCGAGCCCGCCTCGCCCTGCGTGATGTCCCCGAGGTCCATCGCGCTGACGGCGCCGGGCCGCAGGGACAACGACTCGCTTCCGGCCGGGGTGAAGGTGCCGCCGGCGCCGACGAGCTGCACCCCCAGGGAGATGTCCTCCTCGCCCGGGGTGAAGGCGATCAGCCGCACCGTCTCCGCGTCCTCGGGGATGCCGGGCAGTACCACCGGACCGGCGGGCGCGGTGACCGGCGCCAGCCAGTCCGCGCCCAGTTGCTCGTCCACGACCTCCAGCTGGGCACCGATCCGGCCGGTGCGGGCCATGACGTGCACGGCGAGGTTGGGCTCGGGATCGGCGTCCAGCGTGCCCGCGGCGCCCACCGGCACCGGCACCGTGGTGCCTCCGGGGACGGTGACGCCCTCGCCGCCGCTGTCCGAGGCCAGCTGGCCGTCCGCGCCGTACAGCGCGATGTCGACGACCGTGGCGGCCTCGTCGGGGTTGGTCAGATGGACGTAGTCGTACCGGCTCTCCAGGGTGCTCGCGCCGGCGAACCAGAACTCGGTGCCGGGGGTCTGGCAGGCGGTGCCCAGCATCCCCCTGCCGGCGCCCGAGTCGGTGACGGTGGTCTGCTGCACGGTCCAGCCGGGAGCCAGCCGGCCTCGGGCGGTACCGATGAGAGCCGGGGCTCCGGCCTCCTTGGTGGTGGCGGCCACCGGCACACCCGGCTCCTCCAGCGGCACCACGGCATCCGCGTCCGCGGCGTCGGCCTCCTCGTCCTCGTCCGCGTCCGCGTCGGCGTCCTCGTCCGCGTCGTCGTCGGCGTCCTCGTCCTCGTCCGTGTCCCGGCCGCTGTCGCCCAGGACGTACTCCGGGGCCGGCAGCAGGGCGGCGGCAGCCTCCAGACCGTCCTGCCGGTCGCCGGTGCCGACCGGGGTGAAGGCCGTGTAGGCCGTGGTGGCGGTCTCGGCGGATGTCGGGCGCGGGCAGGTCAGCGTTGTCTGCTGGACCGGGACACGCTCGGATTCGCCGGCGCGGGTGCCCTCGGCGCCGGAGCCCAGCGAGGCCAGGCCGGTCACCGCGGCGAGGGCCGTGACCGTCGCCAGCAGGGACAGTGTGGGGCGGTTCATCACTGGCTGCTCCCGTCGCCGTAGTCGGCCGGATAGTTGTACGGAGCCCGGTAGTTCTGGTCGTCCCATCCGCCGTACGGCTGCTCCGGGATGCCCGGCTGCCCGCTGCCCTGCCCGTAGTAGGGCTGCTGCGGGTACTGCTGGTCCTGCGGGTACTGCCCGCCGTCCCGGTACTCGCCCTCCTGGTACGCGCCCTCGGCGTACTGCGGCTCCTGCCGGTGGTCGTCCCCGTGGGGCTGTTGTCCGTGCCCGGCCGCTGCCCAGTCCTGCCCGGCCGGCTCCTCGGGCCGCGAGGGCGGGCCGGGCTGCTCCTGCGGCGGGGAGGGCGGTCCGCCCGTCTCCCCCGCCGCCCCCGCGGCGGCAGCGGCGGCAGCGGCCTGCTCGCGGCGGGCCCGCCGGCCCTGGGGGGCCTCCGCCGCCACGGCCGAGGGCTCCGGAAGGTCGTCGTCGAGTTCCCGGCGACGGCCGGGCAGCGCGAGCACGGTCACCACCAGAAGCAGGAACCCCTGCGTCCACACCCACAGCGTGTGGGTCCCGGACGTACTGTGCGTCACGGCCAGCCGCCCGCCGTCCGCGGGAAGTTCGAAGCCCTGGGCCCAGCCGTCCACCGTGACCGGCGTCAGCGGCCGGTCGTCCAGCGTGGCCCTCCAGCCCTCGTCGGCGGAGTCGGCCAGACGCAGGACGCGTCCCGCCGGGCCCTCCTCGAGAACGGTGTCCACCTCGACCGGGCCCGCCGCCAGTGGCTGAGGGCCGTCGCCGGGGGCGTCGTCGGGCGGCAGCACCATGGCCCGCGCCAGGGTCCGCTCCACCCGCCACAGGGCGCTGCCGTCCTCCTGGCTGAGCCGCTTGAGGCCGGGGGTGGTGTCGAGGACCCGGTGCAGTCCGGTCGGGGAGCCGTCACGCACCAGCAGGTAGCGGATGGCGTAACCGCTCAGGACCTCGGTCTGGTCCGCGCCGGTTCCGGCCACCAGGTCACCTACCGCCTTGCGCAGGGAGCGGTCCTCGCCCATCCGCTCGGCGATCTCGGCGTCCCCGAGCCGGGCCCCGCTGCCGCGCACCACGGCGTAGGAGACCTGGCCGGCCGTTCCGTCGGGCAGTTCGTTCTCCCCGGCCAGCACCAGGGTGCGGGCCTGGTCGCTGGTGGAGCTCTCCTCGGCGACGAAGGCCGGGACCTGCACGGGGTTGGTCCGCTCCAGCGGGCCATGGGCGCCGCCCAGCATCCAGCCGGTGGCGGTCAGCAGCGGACCGATCGCGGCGGCGGCCGCCACCGCGACCGCGACCGGCTGGCGCCAGCCGAAGTTCTGCGTGGCGACCCTGCTGCGGGCGCCGTCGGCACCCAGGGCGGCGGCGGACAGCAGCGCCAGGCCGTAGACCAGCGCGGCCGGTCCGGCCCAGGTGCCCTCACCCGCGTTGGCCCAGGCCGCGAAGACCAGGGCGACGAGCGCGGCGGTCCAGGCCGCGCCGATCGCCTCCCGCCGCTCGGTGCGCAGCAGTGCGGCGAGGGAGGCCAGGACCAGACCGGCCAGCAGCCAGGTCCCTGCGGTGCCCGGCCCGCCGGGATTGAGGTTGACCAGTTGCAAGGCGGTCGCCTGCCCGAAGTCGTAGCCGATCCCGGCCTCACCCAGGAACCGGGACGGGCTGATGAGCACCGACCAGGACCAGGGGGAAAGCAGCACGAGCGGAGTGAGCAGCAGGGCCGCCAGCCGCATCGCCCGGCGCTTGCGCTGGTCGGCCGCCTTCCGGCGTGGCAGGAACAGGGTGCACACCGCGAGCACGGCGGCGATCGGCCAGATCACCGGGGTGAAGGCGGTGACGACGGTGAGCAGCAGGGCCGCGGCCCACGCCGCCCGCCACGGTCCGGCACCGCCGGAGATGAGTCCGGCGGCGGAGACGGCGGTGCGGGCGAGCAGTGGCAGCAGGACGGCCAGGACCGAGGTACCGACCCGGCCGGTGGCCAGCGCTCCGGTGACCGCGGGCAGGAAGGCGTAGGCGATGCTCGCCCAGGCGCGCAGCAGCCTGGAAGGCACCAGCGGGCCGGCGGAGAACAGCGGGCCCGAGGCCAGGTACGCGCTGACACCGGCGAGCGGCACCGAACACACCAGGAGCAGCGTCATGGCGAGGCCGGTGCTGCCCAGCAGGGCCGTGGAGAGGGTGGCGAGGAACGCCAGGTAGGGGGGTGCCGCCGCGGTGCCGCCGGTGCCCAGCGGCTGCCAGGTGCTCAGATAGCGCTCCCACAGGCCGGAGGCGTCGGGAGGCGCGGGCAGCAGCGCACCGCCGGTGAGGGCTCCGCTGCCGAACAGCTCGCGGCAGGCGATCAGCGAGACCAGCAGCAGGACGGCGAAGAGCACCGGTCCGGGCTTGCGGGCCAGACGTTTGACGCGGGCGAACTGCTCGACCTGGAAGTCCTCGGCGTCCTCGTCGGAGGGGCCGGACTCGACGGCGCCGTGCCGGCCTCCGGAGGCCGCTGCGGGTTCGGAGCGGCCGGAGAGGTTGCTGGCGACCTGCTCCACCGTGGCCCGCACGGTCGCTCCGGGTGGCGGGAACAGCGGGCGCAGCGCACCCGGGTCGGCGGCACCGCGGCGGCGGGAGCGGGCGGAGATGATCCGTCCCGGGCGCAGCAGGGTGGCCAGCAGTCCCGCGGCCTCGTCCAGGGCCCGGCCGGGCACCTTGCCGACGAGGTAGGCCAGCACCCGCAGCACGGTGCCCAGCAGCAGCCGCACCAGCACCCAGGGCAGGGACCGGGCGGGGGAGTTGACGAGCAGCGTGTAGGCGGCCGCCGCCTTGTCCACACGGTGCGGGCTGCCGCCCAGCCGGCCGGCGCAATCGATCGAGCGTCGTTCGCGGGAGGACGCCTCGGCGTGCCGGAGCACGGCGTCGGGGGCGATCACGACCCGGTGGCCGGCGGCGTGGGCGCGCCAGCACAGGTCCACGTCGTCGCGCATCAGCGGCAGCCGCCTGTCGAAGCCGCCTAGCTGCTCGTAGACGTCACGGCGGATGAGCATGCCGGCGGTGGAGACCGACAGCACCGGGCGCACCTGGTCGTGCTGGCCCTGGTCCTGTTCGCGGCGGTCCAGGCCGGTCCAGCGGCGTCCGCTGTTGGCGATGGTGACTCCGACCTCCAGCAGCTGCCGGCGGTCGTACCAGCCGCGGAGCTTGGCCCCGATGACCGCGGCGGCGGGGTCGGCGTCCGCCTGGCGCAGGAGTTCGGCCAGCGCGTCGGGTTCCGGGGCGCTGTCGTCGTGCAGCAGCCAGAGCCAGTGGACCGGTTCGCCATGGGGGAACTCGGGCATGTCGTAGACGTCCTGGCGCCACTGCCGGGCGACCGGGTCCCAGCCGTCGGGGCGGCGCAGGTACGGCAGGTCGTCGGGGGTGAGCACCGGGGCGGTCCGGACGGCCTCGGCCACGGCGGCCCCGAAGCCGGAGCGGCGGGCGAGGTGGAGCACCCGCTCGGCTCCGAACGCCTCGGTGACCAGGAGCGCGGAGGAGTCGGCGCTGCCGGTGTCGGCGGCTATGACGTCCTGTACGGGGCGTTCCTGGTTGATCACCCCGGCCAGGACGTCGGGGAGCCAGCGTTCGCCGTCGTGCGAGACGAGCACGGCCGTGACGACGTGCCGCGGGTATTCGGGGTGGGCGGGCTCTTGCTGCTGCGCCGCCGGTCGGCTGTGCACGGACATCGAGGTGCGGGCCCTTCAACCGGGGTATCGGGGGCTTTCCCCGGATGACTGCGGTGGTGGACTGTGGTGCGTGCGTTCGCTGGGTCAGCGCTCGCACGCCCCGGACAGCCCACCACACTAGCGGCTGAAGGAGCCGGGCCCGTCCGTGCGGCCGCGGATCAGACGGCGGCCTTCTTCAGGCGGCGGCGTTCGCGCTCGGAGAGCCCGCCCCAGATCCCGAAGCGCTCGTCGTTGGCGAGGGCGTACTCCAGGCACTCCGAACGCACTTCGCATGCGAGGCAGACCTTCTTGGCTTCCCGCGTGGAGCCGCCCTTCTCCGGGAAGAACGATTCGGGATCGGTCTGTGCGCACAGCGCACGTTCCTGCCAGCCGAGCTCTTCGTCCGCTTCCTCGACCAGCAGTTGTTGGAACAGCTCGGTCATGCTCGCGCCCCTCGCTTCTTTGCGTCCCCGTGATGCCGTCGTTATCGATCGCACTCGAACGACACGAGTGAAATTACAAGTGCGATACTTCGGGCCAGTCAAGCCACGATCTGTTATTGACCCGATGATTCACCCTGTGGCACCACAGCCATACGGAAAGTGTTCAAATCCACACAAACAATGCTCGCCACGCCCGCTCTTCGCCCGGGCGCCGGTCACCGGCAGGAGACCGGCGCACCGAGCGCCGGGTGCTTCGCATCCCGCGCGCCGCACACACCCGATCACGACCGGATCACGGAAGCGCAACGGGGTCGCGTGCGTGGTGATGCGCCATGTGTCCGTTCCGCAGCGGCTTAAACCCCCACGACCCCCGCGCAACCGGATGTGGTGAAACACTCCGGCCAAACGCTCCGTCCGATTGACAACCGAACCGGGGAACCGCTCCCCTTGGCATCCGGCCCGCACAGCGGGCACCTCCCTTCCGCACGCTCCTCACGGCGTTCCCCCCGGACATCCCACATGGACAACGACAACGAAATCGCCGGTGATCCCACCGCGCTTCCCCATCTGCTCCTGCCCGCTTCCCGTCATCCCACTACTGTTTCCGGCTTCGCGGGTCTGGCGGCCTCGCTGGCACAGGACCGTGCCGCCTGGGAGCCACTGGTCCGCTACGACGCCACCTGCCGCTGGTACCACCGGCTGCGCACCGGCCCCGGCTACGACGCCTGGCTGCTGAGCTGGGTCCCCGGGCAGGGCAGCGGCCGTCATGACCACGGCGCCTCCCACGGCGTGTACACGGTGGTCCGGGGCGCGCTCACGGAGTACACCGAGCACGGACCGCGGCTGCTCTCACCGGGGCCGCTGCGGTACTTCGCGCCCGGTTTCGTGCACGCGGTGGTCAACGCCGCACTCGGTCCGGCCGTCAGCGTGCACGTGTACTTCCCGGGGCTGACGCACATGCCCCGGCACGCGCCGGATTTCGAGCCCTCTGTCCGGGGTGTCGCCTCCTGCTGACAGACTGACGGCATGCGACGCATCGTGGTACTGGCCGGCGGGGTCGGTGGCGCCCGCTTCCTGCGGGGTCTGCGGCAGGCCGTGCCGGAGGCGGAGATCACCGTCATCGGCAACACCGGTGACGACATCCATCTGTTCGGCCTGAAGGTCTGCCCCGACCTGGACACGGTGATGTACACCCTGGGCGGTGGCATCCACGAGGAGCAGGGCTGGGGCCGCGCCGGGGAGTCCTTCAGCGTCAAGGAGGAACTCGCCGCCTACGGGGTGGGCCCGGACTGGTTCGGTCTGGGCGACCGGGACATCGCCACGCACATCGTGCGCACCCAGATGATCGGTGCCGGGTATCCGCTGTCGGCCGTCACCGAGGCGCTGTGCCGGCGCTGGCAGCCGGGTGTCCGGCTGCTGCCGATGACCGACGACCGGGTCGAGACCCACGTGGTGATCGACGACGGCGAGGGCGGGCGCAAGGCGGTGCACTTCCAGGAGTACTGGGTGCGGTTGCGGGCCTCTGTCCCGGCGCACGCGGTCGTTCCGGTCGGCGCCGACCGGGCCACCCCGGCACCGGGCGTGCTGGAGGCCATCGGCGAGGCCGATGTCGTGCTCTTCCCGCCCTCCAACCCGGTGGTCAGCATCGGTACGGTGCTGGCCGTGCCCGGCATCCGCGAGGCCATCGCCGACGCGGGGGTCCCGGTGGTCGGGCTCTCCCCCATCGTGGGGGGCGCCCCGGTGCACGGCATGGCCGACCGGATGCTGGCCGCCATCGGTGTCGGGACGACGGCCGCGGCCGTCGCCGGGCACTACGGATCGGGGCTGCTGGACGGCTGGCTGGTCGACACGGTCGACGAGAGCGCGGTGAAGACCGTGGAGACCGACGGCATCCGCTGCCGGGCCGTCCCGCTGATGATGACCGACCTCGAGGCGACCGCGACGATGGCGCGCGAGGCGCTCGCGCTCGCCGGGGAGGTCCGGTCGCTGTGACCTCCGCGGCCAAGCCCTCGGGCTACCAGGTCCACGCTCTGCCGGGCATTCCCGAGATCCGGCCCGGCGACGACCTCGTCAAGATCATCATCGATGCCGCCACCGCGCTCCCCGGGCCGGGGCTGCGCGACGGGGATGTCCTGGTGGTGACCTCGAAGATCGTGAGCAAGGCGGAGGGCCGGATCCTGCGGGCCGACGACCGCGAGGCCGCGATCGACGCCGAGACCGTGCGGGTGGTCGCCCGGCGCGGCCCGGCCCGGATCGTCGAGTCACGGCACGGCTTCGTGATGGCCGCCGCGGGCGTGGACTCCTCCAACACCCCGCTGGGCACCGTACTGCTGCTGCCCGAGGACCCGGACGCCTCGGCCGCGCGGATCCGCGACGGGATCCGGCACGCCCTGTCCGTCGAGGTGGGGGTGGTCGTCACCGACACCTTCGGGCGCCCCTGGCGGGAGGGGCAGACGGATGTGGCGATCGGCGCCGCCGGCGTGCGGGTGCTGGACGACCTGCGCGGCGGCACCGACCCCTACGGGAATCCGCTGGGCGTCACCGTCACCGCCCTCGCCGACGAGCTGGCCGCCGCCGGCGAACTGGTGAAGGGCAAGGCCTACGGGCTGCCGGTCGCCCTGCTGCGCGGGCTGCCGGAGCGGGTGCGCGGCTCGGGGACCGCCCGCGAGCTGATCCGTGACGCCTCCCGGGACATGTTCCGGCTGGGCACCTCCGAGGCCGTGCGGGAAGCGGTCACCCAGCGCCGCACCATCCGCTCGTTCACCGGTGACCCGGTGGACCCGGCAGCGGTCCGACGGGCGGTCGCCGCCGCGGTCACCGCTCCGGCCCCGCACCACACCACCCCCTGGCGGTTCGTGCTCCTGGAGTCCGCCGCCGCCCGCACCCGCCTGCTGGACGCCATGCGCGAGGCCTGGGTCGCCGACCTGCGACGGGACGGCAGGTCCGAGGAGGCCATCGCCCGGCGGGTGCGGCGCGGTGACGTGCTGCGCGACGCCCCGTACCTGGCCGTCCCCTGCCTGGTGGCCGACGGCGCCCACCACTACCCGGACGCGCGGCGCGCCACGGCCGAGCGGGAGATGTTCGTGGTGGCGGCCGGGGCGGGCGTGCAGAACTTCCTGGTCGCCCTCGCCGGGGAGGGCCTGGGGTCCGCCTGGGTCTCGTCCACCATGTTCTGCCGCGACGTGGTCCGCGGCGAGCTGGGCATCCCCGGCGACTGGGACCCGATGGGCGCCGTCGCCATAGGCCACCCGGCGGCCCCGCCCCGCCCCCGCGCCCCGCGCGACGCCTCCGCCTTCACCGAGGTCCGCTGACCCCTCGGGCGCCTTGGGGCGGCCGGTGGCCGCCGCCGGGCGGGGGCGCGCCGGACGGTAACCTGACGCGGGTGAGCAGCCATCCGACGCCCCCCGTGTCCGTGATCATGCCGGTCCTCAACGAGGAGCGGCATCTGCGCAGTTCCGTGCGGCACATCCTGGACCAGGACTATCCCGGCGAGCTGGAAGTCGTCATCGCGCTGGGCCCCTCGGAGGACCGCACGGACGAGATCGCCGCCGAACTGACCGCGGAGGACGCGCGGGTGCGGACGGTGCCGAACCCGACCGGGCGCACGCCCGCCGGGCTCAACGCCGCGATCCGCGCCTCCCGGCACCCGGTCGTGGTGCGGGTGGACGGCCACGGCATGCTCTCTCCGGGCTACATCGCCACCGCGGTGCGGCTGCTGGAGGAGACCGGCGCGGCCAACGTCGGCGGGATCATGCACGCCGAGGGCGAGAACGACTGGGAGCGGGCCGTCGCCGCCGCGATGACCTCCCGGATCGGGGTGGGGAACGCCGCCTTCCACACCGGTGGCGAGGCCGGCGAGGCCGAGACGGTCTACCTGGGCGTGTTCCGGCGCGAGGTGCTGGAGCAGCAGGGCGGCTACAACGAGGAGTTCGTCCGCGCCCAGGACTGGGAGCTGAACTTCCGCATCCGGCAGGCCGGGGGGCTCGTGTGGTTCTCCCCCGAACTGCTGGTGTCCTACCGGCCCCGTCCCAGTGTCCGGGCCCTGGCCAAGCAGTACCGCAACTACGGCCGCTGGCGGCACGTGGTGGCCCGCTACCACGCCGGGTCCATCAATCCGCGCTATCTGGCACCCCCGGCCGCCGTCGCCGCGATCGCCCTGGGCACGGTGGCGGGCGTCGTGCTGACGCCCTGGGGCTTCGCCGTCCCGGCGGCCTACCTCGCGGGGATCACCGTCGGCTCGCTTCCTGCCGGGCGCGGGCTGCCGGCCGGGGCCCGGCTGCGCATTCCGGTCGCCCTGGCGACGATGCACATGTCCTGGGGATGGGGCTTTCTGACCAGCCCCCGGAAGCTGGCGAAGAAGGTCATCGCCTCCCGCCGGGAGGCGGCCGTCCCCGCCGGGTGACGGCGACGGCCGGGCGGGCGGCACCTCACCGGTCCCGCCCGCCCGGTCCGCTCACCAGGTGTAGGCGGGATTCACCTCCATGCAGGCCGAGGTGTCGTCCCCGGTCACCGACTCGGTGCGGTCCAGGATGCCGCCGTCCTCACCGGCCCCCTCACCGTCGCCCTCGCCGCCCGTGGTGCCCTCGGTGTCCCGGCCCCGGTCCGCCGGGGGCAGCGGCTCGCGCTGCACCGGGTAGGACACTCCCTCGCGCCAGTCCGCGCCGATCACCAGCACCAGGCCCGTGGTGCCCTGGGCGGTGCGCAGGGCGCTGCGCGGCAGCCCCAGCTCCCGGGCGAGTGCCAGGGCCTCGGGCCGGTGGTCGTCGCTGGGGTAGCTGAGGGTGGTGTCCGCCTGTGCCGCGGGGGTGTTGTCCGTGACAGCGCGGGTGAAGCCCAGGCCGTGCAGCGCGTCGGTGACGGCGCCGGCCCGGCCGGTGACCGGTGGCAGGGCCGAGGTCCCGGTGCCGTTGCGCACGGTCACCGCGATCTGCTCCCTCGGCCCGGCGAGGGCGGCCTCCTTCTCGTCGGCCTCCTCCAGGGCGTCGGCCAGCGCCTCCTCGTCGTCCAGCGGGATGTCGTTGCGGATCAGGGTGAAGATCCGCTCCGCCTCGGCCTCCAGCGGCACCACGTGCGCGGTCGGGTTGCGCGGGTCGGGCTCCCAGGGCAGCGTCACCATGGTGATGCCGTCGGTGGGCACCCGCCGCAGGTCCTCCCCCAGGTCGTAGAGCCGGGTGACCGAGCCGAGGCCGGAGTCCACGGTGAGCGCGTTGGTGGCGGCCTCGGCGAGCCGGTGCAGCTGAGTGGGCTCGGAGAGCTTGGTGCCCTCCTGCAGCTCGCGGATCATCGAGGTGAAGTACATCTGGTGGGCCTTGTTGCGGCCGATGTCGCTGCCGTTCTCGAACCCGTAGCGGGTGCGCAGCCACTGCAGGGCCTGCTCGCCGCGGATCGTGGAGGTGCCCGCGGGCAGGCGGAGGCCGGAGCGGTGGTCGTGGACGTTGTCCCGCACGCAGACCGGCACGCCGCCGACGGCGTCGGCCATGCTGACCACCCCGGCGAAGTCGACCATCATGAAGTGGTCGATCGGGATTCCGGTCAGGTGTTCCCAGGTGGCCACCGTGCAGCCCGGGCCGCCGTTCTGCAGGGAGCGGTTGATGGTCCGGCTGTCCGTCTCCGGGTAGACCGTGCCGTCCGCCGGGTCGGTGCACTGCGGGGTGGTGACCCGGGTGTCGCGCGGGATGCTGAGCGCCGTCATGTGACTGCGGTCGGCCGAGATGTGCACCAGCATCTGGGAGTCGGCCAGCGGCTTGCGGTCGGCGTCGGCACGGGAGCCGCCCAGCGCGATGTTCTCCTCGGAAGCCCGGGAGTCGGACCCCAGCAACAGGATGTTCAGCGGTGTCTGGCCGTCGGCGTTCGGCGGGGCCTTGTCGAGCTGCCGATCGCCCAGGTTGAGATCCTCCTTGGTGAGGTTCCCGTCCAGGTGGCGCAGGTACAGGTAGCCGGCGCCGGCGCCGGTCAGCAGCAGCAGCGCCACCGCGAGCGCGGTCCAGCGCAGCGCACGCGCCCAGGTCCGGCGGGGGCGGGCGGGCGGCACGCCCCCGTGTCCGGCTTCCCGGTCCGCCACCGGTCCGTCGTTCCCGCCGCCGCCCGCGACGGCCCGCTTGTCGCTCTCGCTCTCGTCCTCGCTCTCGCCGTCGGTCTCGCTGTCGCCGCCCGCGACCCGACCGCCCGCTTCCGTTGCGGTACCGGCGGCGCCGGGCCGCCGGGGGGCGTCGTCGTACAGGCTGTCGTCCCAGCCCAGCTGTTCGGCCCTGGTGACCGGGCTGCTTTCGCCCTCGTCACGTATGCCGGCTTGCCGCACGGGAACTCCCCCGATCGTTGCAGTTGTGTGTGGCCGCCTCCGGCGGTGATCCCGTCAGGAGGCGCAGACGTCCTCGTCGTCCGCCATCACGCTGTCGAGGTCCTTCGGCTTCTTGGCCGGAACCTCGACGGGCGTGCCCGCGCCGCGGAAATCATCGCCCAGAACCAGGGTCATCGGCACATCGCCCGTCTCCTGGGGCAGTTCCCGCAGGCCGTCCTTGGGCAGACCCATGAGGTCGGCGAGCCGCGCGGCCTGGCCGGCCTGGTCGGGGCCGTGTTCCAGGGTAGTGGTCTGCTGCGGCGTGCCGGCGTTGCCCGCGTTGGTCGACAGGTGCACCCCGTGGGTGTTCTGCAGCCAGTCCAGGGTCTCCTGGGCGGCGCCGATCCGGCTGCCGCCGTTGTAGATGTCGACGCGGACCTCCGAGGCGGGCGCCATCTCCGGTGCGTCGTCGCCGTTCTTGCCGTCCTCGTCCTCCGCCTCGGGCGAGGTCAGCGAGATGTCCTCCTGGAGCATCCGGAACAGCGGGGCGGCCTTGGCCTCGTCGAGCACGACGGTGGCCCGCACTTCCTCGTCCGGATTGTCGATCACCGGAAGGGTGACGAAGGTGATGTCCGACACCTCGACCCGGGAGAGGTCCCGGGCCAGGTCGCTGAGCTTGTTGATGCTGCCTATGCCGGTGTCGACCGTCATGGCGTTGGTGACGGCCTCGGCCAGGTCCCAGAGCTTCACCGGGTTGGTGAGGGTGTCCCCGGACTTCATCTCCCGCGCCATGGAGGCCAGGAACTGCTGCTGGAGGCCGATGCGGCTCAGGTCGCTGCCGTGTCCGACGGCGTAGCGGGTCCGGACGAAGGCGAGCGCCTCCTCGCCCTCCACCCTGTGCGTCCCGGCGGACAGCTTCAGGTGGGACTTCGGGTCGTCGATGTCCTTGGCCACGCAGACCGGCACGCCGCCGACGGCCGTGGAGAGGTCCTTGACCGCGTTGAAGTCGGCCATCATGAAGTGGTTGATCTCCAGCCCGGTGAGCTGCTCCACCGTGCGCCAGGTGCAGCCGGGGTCGCGGCCCTTCTGACCGTAGCTCTGGTTGAAGCGCACCCGCTGGTCGCCGGGGATGACGGTGGTGGAGCCGTCGGAGCCGATGGTCTCGCAGTCGGGGATGTCGGTGATCAGGTCCCGGGGGATGCTCAGGGCGGTGGCGTGGCTGCGGTCGGCGGAGACGTGCAGCAGGATCGTGGTGTCGGCGTGGCCTTCGCTGCCGGCGTCGCCGTAGCCGGAGTTGCCCTCACCGAGGCGCTGGTCGGTGCCGATGAAGAGGATGTTGACGGGGCCGTCGCTGGTGGCCGGGTTCCGGATGCCGACATCCACCTTGTCGATGTTGTCGTTCAGCCGCTGGTAGGCCCAGAAGACACCCGCGGCGCCGACGATCAGCAGCATGGCAAGGGCCCCGCCCACCCACATCAGGGCCCGTTTCCTGCCGCTGCGCCGTTTGACCTCCTTCTGCTTGCGGCGGTTTCGCGGAGCCCGGCGGTCACGCTGGGCGGGGACCTGCCGGTCCCCGGCGCCGGGCGGAGGGCGGTCACCGGCGGGAGCCGCGCGCCGCCCGGGCGAGGCGGTTCCGCGCCGGGGCGCACCGGTGCGGGCGGCACCACGGGCGGTGCGGGCTCCCGCGGCAGAACCTGTCGGAACACGGTCCGTTCCGGTCAGTCGCAGTTCGTAACTGCCCGTGTCCGGATTGAATACCCACTGATCCGCGGGGTCGATCTCTCCCGCGTCCCCACGTCCATGCGCGTCCACGTGACCGTGCGCCCTCCGTGCTGCCGACTGTCCATCGGAGGGCTCACATTAGCCCCACGGTTCCCCGCGTGGCGATGGCGGTGACGGATAGGGCCCAGGCGAACGCGGGGTGTATGCACTTCTATTGGGCTCAGCCGCTTATCGGCATATTTGTCGGCCTCTGGGGAAATCCGGCAGTGCGCGGTTTTCCTTCCGGCCGGGCCCGCCGGGCCGCCGTCGCATCCGGCATCTCCGCCCGGGCCACCATCGGGAGTTGGGTGCCGCGTTGGGGAACCGTACCCGGGGCGGCGGCATTTCACGCCCCCGCGGACGCCGGGCAAGGCACCTCCCCGGCGCCCGGACGCGCTGCCCCGTCCGGCCCCCGCGCCGGGGGCGGACGTCAGCCGGCGGGCGTCACTCGGCGGTGTGCGTGACCCGCTCGCTCTCCGCGCGAGCGGCCAGCGCGGCGGCATCCAGCAGGTCCGCCCGAGGACAGAGCACGACGGAAGCCCCGGCGGCGAGCGGGGCGAACAGTCCCGCCGAGAGGCCCGGCCAGTCGTCGTACCCCCGGAAGGACATCAGGCGGCCGCCGGCCGCGAGCCCGCGGGCGGCGGCGTCCCCGGCCGCCCGGGCGACCAGTTCCCCGGCCGTGAACCGCTCCCCGCCCACGGTCAGCGCCGGGTCACCGGGACCCGGCTCCTCATGGGCGCCGAAGACATCGCCCTGACCGGGAGCCGCGACGGCGTAGTCGGTGAAGCCCCCGGGCGGCTGCGGGAACCGGGCGCCCATCGGCCGCAGGCTCAGCGCGATCCGCTCCCCTCCGCACGCACGCGCCTCCTCCAGCCGGTCCGGGCCCGCCACCACGATGCCGGCGCCGGCCGGGTCTCCGCCGACCTCCGCCACCACCCCGGTGGCGGCACAGGAGAGCAGCCACACGGCCGTCTGCCAGTGGGCGGGCAGCAGCAGCGCGAGCCGGTCGCCCGGCTCGGCGCCCAGTTCGTCCTGGAGGAGGTTGGCCGTCTTGGCCACCCAGTTGGCGAAGGTCGCCACGGAGAGCTCCACCCGTTCTCCGGTGGCGTCGTCGTAGTACGTCACCAGGGGGCGGGCGGCGTCCGCGGCCAGTGCGGAGTTCAGCAGATCGGCGGGGGTCCGGTCGGTGGTGTTCATCGCCGTCAGCGTACGCCGCCCGGGGGACCGCCGAGCGAGGCACAGACCGCAGCGAACGGGCGATTTTCCTACAAAGTGTCAATTCACGGATGGCACCTATGTCCCGGTCTGTCCACGATGAGGTCATGAGATCCCTCATCGCTACCGCACTCGGCGCCGCGTGCGCGGCCGCCCTGATAATCCCGATGTCCCTGACCGACACCGGACAGTCCGCGGCGCACTCGGCACACGCGGCACCGCGGGCCGTCGACGTCCCTGCCCGGGACACCGGCGGCACCCAGTCCCTGCCGCTCCAGCCGCTGTCCGCCAACCGGTCCGGTGCCGACCAGGGAGCACACGGGCTTCCCGTCACCGAGGTCGAACCGTTCTCGCTGGTCGGTGTCGTCTGGCAGGACCCCGAAGCCGAACTGCACGGACGGGTGGAGGTCCGCACCCGGGAGACCGGCAGCGGCACCTGGTCGGACTGGCAGGAACTCGACGCGCACGACGACCACGCCCCCGATCCGGGAACGGAGGAGGCCGCGGGCAGCAGCATGCGCGGCGGCACCGCCCCCCTCTGGGTCGGCGACGCGGATGCCGTGCAGGTCCGGGTGCTCCCCGAGAGCGGCGAGCGCGCCGCCTCCCCGTCCTCGGGGCTTCCCGAGGGCCTCCGGGTCGAGCTCGTCTCGCCCGGTGACTCCCCGGCCGGAGATCCGGCCGGGGAGGGGGAGGGGGACCCTGCCGGGTCCCCCTCCCGCTATCCCGTAGGGGACACCTACTGGGACGCCTACTGGAGCGAGCGGGAGGACCGGCCCTCCCCGGACGGGGACGCGGGCGGGACCGCGGCCCAGGACCGGTCCGCGGCGGACGACAGCGACAGCGACAGCGACGACAGCGGTGAGGACGGCGCCGGCCCGGCCGTCGTCGAGGGCCTGGGCGAGCGCGCCCGGGAGAGCTCGGCCGCCAACGCCGGGCTCGCCCCGCTGGGCGCCACCCGGATCCCGGCCGCCGGCAAGGCCGACTCGGAGGCCGAGGCCGCGGCCCTGGCCCGCAGCGAGGCCGACGCGACCGCCGCGGCACCCGGCGGTCCCCATGTGGGGCCCCGCCCCGGCATCGTCACCCGGGCCGGCTGGGGCGCCGACGAACGGTGGCGCACCGGCGGCTTCGTCTACACCGACACGGTGAAGACCGCGTTCGTCCACCACACGGCCATGAGCAACGACTACGCTTGCAAGGACGTCCCCTCGGTGCTGCGCAGCATCTACCGCTACCACACCGGCAGCCAGGGGTGGCGCGACGTGGGCTACAACTTCTTCGTGGACCGCTGCGGACAGATCTACGAGGGCCGGGCCGGCGGCGTGGTCAACGCCGTGCTGGGCGCGCACACCTTCGGCTTCAACCACAACAGCATGGGCATCGCCGTGCTGGGCACCTACGCGTCCACCGAACCCAGCAAGGAAGCGCTGGACGGTGTGGCCAAACTCACCGCCTGGAAACTGGGCCTGTACGGCGTGAACCCGCAGGGCAGCGGCAAACGGACGTCCGCCGGCGGCAAGTACCCCAAGGGGACGACGGTGACGCTGAACACCGTCTCCGGGCACCGGGACGGCTTCGCCACCGAGTGCCCCGGCGCCCGGCTCTACCAGAAGCTGCCCGCCGTGCGGTCCACCGCCCACCGGCTCCAGGGCAGATGACCGCCGCCGGTAGCCTGGCCGGGCGATGCCCGAACGCCAGTGGATGCCTCCCGCGCCCCTCGATCTGCGCCGCAGCCTGACCGTGCTGCGGCGCGGGCCGTACGACCCGGCGTTCCGCCGCACACCCGACGGCGCCCTGTGGCGCGCCACCCGCACTCCGCCGGGCCCGGCCACCTTGCGCCTCGCCCGCCCCGCACCCGACGGGCCCGTGCACGCCACCGCATGGGGCCCGGGAGCCGACTGGGCACTGGAC
The DNA here is from genome assembly GCF_039529215.1 of Streptomyces sodiiphilus. Classification (NCBI taxonomy): domain Bacteria; kingdom Bacillati; phylum Actinomycetota; class Actinomycetes; order Kitasatosporales; family Streptomycetaceae; genus Streptomyces; species Streptomyces sodiiphilus. Next base: position 22,556 of record NZ_BAAAMJ010000034.1, read on the forward strand.
GCGCTGCCCGCGCTGCTCGGCGCGGACGACGACCCCGACGCGTTCGTCCCGCATCACCGGCTGCTCGCCGAGGCCCGCCGCCGCCACCGAGGGCTTCGGCTCATCCGCACCGGACTGGTCCTGGAATCCCTGATCCCTTCGGTGCTGGAACAGAAGGTCACCACCGACGAGGCCTACCGGGCCTGGCGTCTGCTGCTGCACCGGCACGGGGAACCGGCCCCGGGCCCGGCCGACGGCATGCGGGTCATGCCCGACGCGCGCGGCTGGGCGATGATCCCGTCCTGGGAATGGCACCGCGCCGGCGTGGACGGCAAACGGTCCGCGACCATCGTCCGGGCCGCCCGGCACGCGGCCCGCCTGGAGGAGGCCGCAGCCATGCCGCCGGAACAGGCCGAGGCCCGGCTCCGGCTGATCCCGGGCATCGGCCCGTGGACCGCCGCCGAGACCCTGCAGCGCAGCAACGGCGCCGCGGACGCCGTCACCGTCGGCGACCTGCATCTGCCGGGCATCGTCGGCTACGCGCTCACCGGCGTCCGCGGCGCGGACGACGCGCGCATGCTGGAACTGCTGGCCCCCTACGCCGGGCAGCGCCACCGCGCCACCCGGCTCATCCTGCTGACCGGCCGCACCCCGCCGCGCCGCGCGCCGCGCTTTCCCCGCGGTGACATCGCCCGCCTGTGAGTGCCCGCCGGGGCGGGCCAAGGCGCCTGCGCCGTGTCAGACCGTCTCGGACTGCTGGTCCATGCCGTCCGCGGCGCGCCGCTCCCGCAGTTCCTTGATCGCCCGGCGCCTGGCCAGCCGGTGCGTGCGCCGGATCTGCGCCTCCTGATGGCGGCGCCGGTCCCGTTCGTTCTCCGGGATCACCGGCGGCACCGGGCGCGGCTTGCCGTTCTCATCGACCGCCGCGAACACCAGATAGGCGGTGCCCACATGGCCGGCGGGTGTCGACTCGTTCCACCGCTCGGCCAACACGCGGACCCCGATCTCCATCGAGGACCGCCCGGTCCAGTTGCACTGCGCCCGCACGTGCACCAGGTCGCCCACCCGCACCGGCTCCAGGAACAGCATCTCGTCCATCGAGGCGGTCACCGCCGGGCCGCCGGAGTGCCGGCCGGCCACCGCGCCCGCCGCGTCGTCCACCAGCTTCATGATCACGCCGCCGTGCACGGTCCCCAGCAGGTTGGTGTCGTTGTGCGTCATGATGTGGGAGAGAGTGGTGCGCGACGCGGAGGCCGGCTTGCCCGGGAGGTCGTTCATGTCTCCACCCTACGCGCGCCCCTGATTGCATCAGCTCTGCCACGAAGCCGTCCCCCGCCCTGTCCACCGCGCTCATGTCCGGGCAGAATTCCGCGCTATGAACAACTGGCCCCAGGGATGGACCGACGAGGGCGGATACGGCCGCGGAAGCGCCAGTCCGCGCCCGGAGAACGCCCGTGTCATGCCGCACGTGCCGCCGCAGCAGTCCGGCGGTCACGACTACGGGTACGACGGCGGATACAACCAGGGCCGGACCTACCGCGGCGGCGGGCAGCATCCCGGGCCGCCCCCGGACCGGTACGACGACTACCCCGAGCCCCGGGGCCGCGGGCTCCGCCTGAAGACGGTCGTCTGGACGCTGGTCCTGGTGCTGCTCGTGACCGGCGTGGGCACGTACTTCTGGGCCGACTCCAAGCTGCGCCGGGAGGTCGACCTCGCCTCGCTGGAGGACCGGCCGGCCGCCGGCAAGGGCACCAACTACCTGATCGTGGGCACCGACAGCCGGGAAGGGCTGAGCGAGGAGGAGCGCCGGGAGATGCGCACCGGCCACGCCTCGGGTGCCCGCGCCGACACCATGATGCTGCTGCACGTCGGCAGTGAGGGGAACACCCTGGTCAGCCTGCCGCGCGACTCCTGGGTGACGATCCCCGAGTTCACCGGCTCGGAGTCCGGCAACCGCATCCCCGCCCAGCAGAACAAGCTCAACGCCGCCTACGCCATCCAGGGCCCCGAACTGCTGGCCCGGACCGTGGAGTACAACACAGGCCTGCGCATCGACCACTACGCCGAGATCGGCTTCGGCGGCTTCGCCTCGGTGGTGGACGCGCTCGGCGGCGTGGAGATGTGCTTCGACAAGCCCATCAAGGACAAGAACAGCGGTGCGGACTTCGCCGAGGGCTGCCAGGACCTCAACGGCGCCGAGTCGCTGGCGTTCGTCCGGCAGCGCTACCAGGAGGCCATGGGCGACCTGGGCCGCACCAAGAACCAGCAGAAGTTTCTCGGGGCTCTCGGCGACCAGGTCGCCAAGCCCAGCACCCTGCTGAACCCGTTCAAGCTCTACCCCACGATGAGCGCCAGTCTGGACTCGCTGGTCGTGGATCACGACATGAGCGTCTGGCAGCTCGGCCGGATGTTCCTGGCCCTGCGCGGGGTCAGCGGCGAGGGCGGCACCCAGATGAACATCCCGGTCGCCAACCCCGGTCTGCAGACGGACAAGGGCTCGGCGGTGCAGTGGGACATGGAGCGCACCGAGCAACTGATGAACCAGCTCAGGAACGACGAGAAGGTCACCGTCTCCGACGACTGACGAAGACGGCCGGCAGACCTCCGGCCGCGCCCCCGCGACGGGCCCCTTCCCCGCTTGGGAAGGGGCCCGTCGCGCTGCTCCCCCGGGGCCGCCCGCCGGACATACCGGATGGTCCCCCACAGACCACCTTTACGCTCCAAGCGTTACTGCCCATCTCGTTGACACGAGACGCGCCCACGTCTAGCGTCCCGACCCATCATTCACTCGTGTCAACCTGGCGCATGGCGCTTCGAGGAGGCCGGTCATGGCGACTGCATCCGGAAGGGACGTCCCGTCCGCGGAGCCGTCGGGAGATGTCACCTGGCGGGACGGCAAGCGGTACGCGTGGCTGCTCGGCCTGGTCGTCCCCGTCGCCCCCTTCATCGCGTGGGGGCTGGTCTCGGCCACCGGTCTGGGGCTGTTCTGGTGGACCGGGCCGCTCCTGGTCTTCGGGCTCATCCCGCTGATCGACGTCCTCGTCGGCACGGACCGGGAGAATCCCCCCGACGACCTGATCGAGTACCTGGAGCGGGACCGCTACTACCGCTGGATCACCTATCTCTATCTGCCCCTGCAGTACGGGTCGCTGGTGACCGCCTGCTGGCTGTGGACCACGTCCCCGATGTCGCTGACGGACCGGATCGGACTGGCCGTCACGGTCGGGGTGGTGGCCGGCATCGGCATCAACACCGCGCACGAACTGGGGCACAAGAAGGAGAAGCTGGAGCGGCTGCTGGCGAAGGTGGCCCTCGCCCAGTCGGCCTACGGGCACTTCTACATCGAGCACAACCGGGGCCACCACGTCCGTGTGGCCACCCGGGAGGACCCGGCCAGTTCCCGCCTGGGCGAGACGTTCTGGCGGTTCCTGCCGCGCTCGGTGGCAGGGAGCGCGCGTTCCGCCTGGCACCTGGAGAAGGCGCGCCTGGCCCGCTCCGGGAAGGGCCCGTGGAACGTGCGCAACGACGTGCTCAACGCGTGGCTGATGACCGTGGTGCTGTTCACCGCCCTGACCGTCGCCTTCGGCCCGGCGGTGCTCCCGTACCTGGCGATCCAGGCGGTAGTCGGCTTCGGCCTGCTGGAGGCGGTCAACTACCTGGAGCACTACGGGCTGCTGCGGCAGAAGACGCCCGGCGGCCGGTACGAGCGTCCGCAGCCGCGGCACAGCTGGAACAGCAACAACGTCTGCACGAACGTGTTCCTCTACCACCTGCAGCGCCACAGCGACCACCACGCCAACCCGACCCGCCGCTACCAGGCCCTGCGGCACTTCGACGAGGCACCGCAACTGCCCGCCGGGTACGCGTCGATGATCCTTCTCGCCTGTCTCCCCCCGTTGTGGCGCCGGGTGATGGACAAGCGCGTCCTGGCCCACTACGGGGGCGACGTGGAGCTCGCCAACATCCATCCTCCCGCGCGGGCCGGACTGCTCGCCCGCCGGCGGAGCGCGGCATGAGCCGCTTCCGGTGCCCGGTCTGCGAGTACGTCTACGACGAGACCCGGGGCGAGCCGCGTGAGGGTTTCCCGGCCGGGACCGACTTCGGTCTCGTGCCCGACGACTGGTGCTGCCCGGACTGCGGGGTCCGGGAGAAGATCGATTTCGAGGAGGTCCCCTGATGCGGCTCTACCGCTGCGAGGTGTGCGGTTTCGAGTACGACGAGGAGCTCGGCTGGCCGGACGAGGGCATCGCGCCCGGCACCCGCTGGGAGGACATCCCGGAGGACTGGACCTGCCCGGACTGCGGGGCCGCGAAGGCGGACTTCGTCATGGCGGAGGTCGGACGCCCGTGAGCACCATGGTCATCGTCGGAGCCGGGGTGGCCGGGGCCACGGCGGCCCGGACGCTGCGGAGCGCCGGCTTCGACGGCCGGGTCGTACTCATCGGCGACGAGCCCGAGCACCCGTACCGCAGGCCGCCGCTGTCGAAGGACGTGCTGCTCGGCAGGACGGCCCCGGAGCGCACCCGGCTGTGGCCCCCGGAGCACTGGGCCGGCCACCGTATCGAGCTGCGGACCGGCACCCGTGCCGTGCGGCTGGACACCGGCCGGCGGCTGGTGGGTCTGGCGGACGGTTCCGAGCTGGCCTACGACAGGCTCCTGCTGGCCACCGGCGGCCGGGCCCGGCGGCTGCCGGCCGCGGAAGGACTGGAGGGCGTGCACACGCTGCGCACCCTCGCCGACGCCGCCCGGCTGCGGGCCGCACTCGTGCCGGGCACGCGGGTTCTGGTGGTGGGCGGGGGTCTGATCGGCGCCGAGGTGGCGGCCACCGCGCGGACACTCGGCTGCCCGGTGACCGTTCTGGAGCCGGAACCGTACCCGCTGGCCCGGGTGCTTCCGCCCCCGGTGGCCCGGCTCTTCGCCTCGCTGCACCGCCGACAGGGCGTGGACCTGCGGACGGGGATCGCGCTGGAGCGCCTGAAGCGGACGGACCACGGGGCCTTCGTCGCCACCGGTACCGACGGCCGGCGGTGGACGGCCGACGTGGTGGTCGTGGCGATCGGCATGCGCCCGTGCACGGCTCTGGCCGACGCCGCCGGACTGACCACCGGCGACGGCATCGTCGTGAACGAGCACGCGGGGACCTCGGCGCCCGGCGTCTTCGCCGCCGGGGACGTGGCCAGCCGTCCGAACCCGCTGCTCGGCGGCCGCTACCGCGCCGAGCACTGGCAGGCGGCGCAGGAACAGGGCGCGGCGGCGGCCCACGCCATGCTCGGCCGGCCGGCCCGTCCGCCCCGGGTGCCGTGGTGCTGGTCCGACCAGTACGGCGTGAACCTGCAGATCTGCGGCTGGCCGGAGGCCGGGGACGACATCCGCTTCGACGGGGACCCCGACGGGATGGACTTCACGGCGGCCTTCCACCGGGGCGGCCTGATGACGGGCGCCGTCTCGGTCAACCGGCCCAAGGAGATGCGCGCGCTGCGGGAGCGCGTGGAGCGTCCACTTCTTTGACACCCCCGTCGGGGGCTGACCATCATGGGGACATGACCGCCACCCCGGCAAGGGTCCCCTATGCCGAAGCCGCCCGCGCCCTGCTCCGGACCTCTCTGCTGGACGCCGCGACCGACCTGCTGAGGGTGAAGCCGTGGCCGGAGGTCACGATGGCCGACATCGCCAAGGCGGCCGGGGTCAGCAGGCAGACGCTCTACAAGGAGTTCGGCTCCCGCCAGTCGTTCGCCCAGGCCTACATCCTGCGGGAGTCCGACAGGTTCCTGACCGCCGTGGAGGAGGCCCTCACCCGTCACCTCGACGAGCCGCGCCATGCCATCTCGGCGGCGGTCGAGGTGTTCCTGGCCGCGGCCGCCGAGGAACCGCTCATCAAGGCGATCGTGGCCGGTGACGGTGACGACGGGCTGCTGCCCTACGTCACCAATCAGGCGGGGCCGGTGCTCAGCGGGGCGACGAAGCGCCTGGCGGACAGCCTGACGGACTCCTGGCCGTCGGCCGACGCCGAGGCGCTGCGCCTGCTGGCGAACTACCTGGTCCGGCTGGCGATCAGCCACGCCGCCTCCCCGGAGGGAACCCCCCGGGAGACCGCGCGGGACATGGCGGAGGTCCTCGGCCCGTATCTGGAGAACGCCCTCAACGGGAAGTGACGCCCCCGGGCGGCCTCGGCCGCGCCGGGGNCAGAACGGGTGGCCGACGGGGTCCGCGTAGACGTGGAACGTCTCGTGGGTGTCGTCCAGCAGACGCGCCCCGGCGGCCAGCGTGGGTTCCCGGGCCGCCGCCAGGTCCGGCACCGTGAAGTCCAGGTGGAGCTGCTGGGGCGCCTGCGGATCCGGCCAGCGCGGCGGGATGTGGTCCGCCGCCTCCTGGAAGGCGAGGCGCGCACCGTTGGGTGCGGCCAGCTCGTACCAGTCGCCCTCCCCGGTGACATCGCCGTCCAGCAGGGCGGCGTAGAACTCCGCGAGCGCCTTCGGATCCGGGCAGTCCAGGACGGTGATGCCCATCGTGGCTACGGCCATGATGCTCTTCCTCTCCTCGTGCCTCCTGCCGGCCGGTCGCGCGCCGGTGTCCGTGGAGGCGACCGCGCGTTACCGCCAACAGCCATCAACCGGTAACGAAACCTCATGATGCCGCATTACCGGTAACGTCTCAAGGGTGGGAGAAGGGAACACGCCGGAGCACCTCGTCCTGGTGCAGGACCTGGTGAACAGCCTGGACATGGGCGCCGGCACGGACACGCTGGACGCCCCCGGCGGCCTCGCGGCGTTCGCCGCCCGGCACCGGCTGACGCTCGGCCCGGAGGACCTGCCGGGCGTGCGGGAGCTGCGCGAGGCGCTGCGCGCCGCGTGCCTGGCGCACGCGGGAGCCGAGCTGCCCGCGGACCGGGCCGCCGAGCTGGAGCGGTGGTTCACCGGGGCACCGCTCGTGGTGCGCTTCGACGGCGCCGGCCGGGCCGCGCTCGCCCCCGCCGCACCGGCCCCGGGGGCACGGGAGCTCGCGGCACGGATCGCCGCGTCGGTGGCACGGGCCGAGGTGGACGGCAGCTGGCAGCGGCTCAAGGCCTGTCCGGCCGAGGACTGCCAGTGGGCGTACTACGACCGCAGCCCGGCGGGGCGGCGGCGCTGGTGTTCGATGCAGGTGTGCGGCAGCCGCGCCAAGATGCGCGCCTACCGCGCCAAGCGGCGGTAGTCCGGGCGGACCGGACGGCGGACCGCGTCAGGCGGTGGGACGGCCCAGGGCCCGGTAGCTCCACCCGGCCTCGCGCCACAGCGCCGGGTCCAGGGTGTTGCGCCCGTCCAGCATCCGGCGGTGGGCGACGGCCTCCCCCAGCACCTCCGGGTCCAGCTCCCGGAACTCCCGCCACTCGGTCAGGTGCAGCACGGCGTCGGCACCCCGCACCGCCTCCAGGGCCGAGGGGGCGTACCCCAGGGTGGGGAAGACGGCGCGCGCGTTCTCCATGCCCTTGGGGTCGTAGACGGTGACCTGCGCCCCCTGCAGGTGGAGCTGGCCCGCCACGTTCAGTGCGGGCGAGTCGCGCACGTCGTCGGAGTCGGGCTTGAAGGAGGCGCCGAGCACGGCGATGCGGGTGCCGAGGACGGCACCGCCGACGGCCTCCCGGGTGAGCTCCACCATGTGGGCGCGGCGGCGCATGTTGATGGAGTCGACCTCGCGCAGGAAGGTGAGGGCCTGGTCGGCGCCCAGCTCACCGGCACGTGCCATGAAGGCGCGGATGTCCTTCGGCAGACAGCCCCCGCCGAAGCCGATCCCGGCCCGCAGGAACTTCCTCCCGATCCGGTCGTCGTGGCCTATGGCCTCGGCGAGCTTGGCGACGTCCCCGCCCGCAGCCTCGCAGATCTCCGCCATGGCGTTGATGAAGGAGATCTTGGTGGACAGGAAGGCGTTGGCGGCGGTCTTGACCAGCTCGGCGGTGGGCAGATCGGTGACGAGGAACGGGCTGCCCTCGGCCACCGGGCCCGCGTAGACCTCGCGCAGCAGCTTCTCCGCGCGCTCACTGGTCACCCCGACGACGATGCGGTCCGGGTGCAGGGTGTCCTCGACGGCGAACCCCTCGCGCAGGAACTCCGGGTTCCAGGCAAGCTCCACCTCCTGGCCCGCGGGGGCCAGTTCGGCGATGCGGGCCGCCAGCCGGGCAGCGCTGCCCACCGGCACGGTGGACTTGCCCACGACCAGCGCGGGCCGCGCGAGGTGGGGGGCCAGGGACTCGACGGCGGCGTCCACGTACGACATGTCGGCCGCGTACTCGCCGTGCTTCTGCGGAGTGTTGACGCAGATGAAATGAACATCCCCGAACTCGGCCGCCTCGGCGTAGGAGGTGGTGAAGCTCAGCCGCCCGGAGGAGCCGGGCAGGCCGGCGACGTGCCGGCGCAGGATCTCCTCAAGACCCGGCTCGTACATCGGCACCCGCCCGGCGCCGAGCATCTCGATCTTCTCCGGCACCACGTCCAGCCCCAGGACCTGGAAACCCAGCTCGGCCATGGCGGCGGCGTGGGTGGCGCCGAGGTAGCCGGTGCCGATGACGGTGATCTTGGGGGCGGCCATGCCGGACTCCTGGTCTGCGATGCGGATGCGCTGACCGAGCATAATCCCCGGGTTGTCGGCAAGCTCACGTATCCCCGGCGGGGGCGCGGCTCTAGGATCTAGTTACTTAACAGTCGTTAGCATCGTCGCTCAGGGAGTGAGACAGGTGGCAGGAGCCGCAGACTTCGACCTCTACCGGCCGGCCGAGGAGCACGACATGCTCCGCGAGTCCGTACGCGCACTCGCTGAGGCCAAGATCGCCCCGCACGCGGCGGAGGTCGACGAGGAGGGGCGCTTCCCGCAGGAGGCCCTGGAGGCGCTGGTCTCCAACGACCTGCACGCCGTGCACGTGCCGGAGGAGTTCGGCGGGGCCGGGGCGGACGCGCTGGCGGCCGTCATCGTGATCGAGGAGATCGCCCGGGTGTGCGGGTCCTCCTCGCTGATCCCCGCGGTGAACAAGCTGGGCTCCCTGCCGCTGATGCTGTCGGGCTCCCGCGAGCTCCAGGCCACGTACCTCACCCCGCTGGCCAAGGGCGAGGCGATGTTCTCCTACTGCCTGTCCGAGCCGGACGCCGGCTCGGACGCGGGCGGCATGAAGACCCGCGCGGTCCGCGACGGCGACAGCTGGGTGCTCAACGGCGTCAAGCGGTGGATCACCAACGCCGGGGTGTCCGACTTCTACACCGTGATGGCGGTCACCGACCCCGACAAGCGGACCAAGGGCATCTCCGCGTTCGTGGTGGAGAAGAGCGACGAGGGCGTGTCCTTCGGCGCGCCGGAGAAGAAGCTCGGCATCAAGGGCTCGCCGACCCGCGAGGTCTACTTCGACAACGTCCGCATCCCGGCCGACCGCATGATCGGCGAGGAGAACACCGGGTTCGCCACGGCGATGAAGACCCTGGACCACACCCGCATCACCATCGCCGCGCAGGCACTGGGCATCGCCCAGGGCGCGCTGGACTACGCCAAGGGCTACGTCGCCGAGCGCAAGCAGTTCGGCAAGCCCATCGGCGACTTCCAGGGCGTGCAGTTCATGCTCGCCGACATGGCGATGAAACTGGAGGCCGCCCGCCAGCTCACCTACGCGGCCGCCGCCAAGTCCCAGCGCGTGGACAGCGACCTCACCTTCTTCGGCGCCGCCGCCAAGTGCTACGCCTCCGACGCGGCCATGGAGATCACCACCGACGCGGTCCAGCTCCTGGGCGGCTACGGCTACACCCGCGACTACCCGGTGGAGCGCATGATGCGCGACGCCAAGATCACTCAGATCTACGAAGGCACGAACCAGGTCCAGCGGATCGTCATGGCCCGCAACCTGCCGTAACGGGCTGCCCGGGGCCGGCACCGGCCACGGCCCGCTCTCCCCGTACCGACGCGACGACCCCCGGCACCGCCCGGGGGTCGTCGTCCGTCTGCCCGACCGGCACCACGCTGCCGGGACACCCGCCGGGGGCCCTTCAGGCCGGGATGTTCCGTGACAGCGCCGCTCTCCGGCCGGTGGGGGCAGCGGCATCGCACCTCCTCCGCCGCACAGCCTTGGCCACGACATCGACACCGACGTGCCGCCCCGCCCTCAACGCGGCCAACCGCGTTTCCTGGTACCGGAGTCCGAAGAGCCGCTCCCGAAGCGCACGGCCAGGGTCCGGGCACCGGGGATCGGCGAGCCGCGGACTACCGGCCGGGAACGGACAGCTCCCGGCCAGCGGCTCCGGCGCGTCCGCCCGGTGCCTGGCCCGCCCGCGCGGCCAGCACAACGCCGCGCCGCGACTGCCGGCCCGGTGGCCGGCCGGCATCCATTCCCCCTCGGAGCCCGGACTCCGAGCCGTCACCTCGCGCCCATGGCGTCATGGATCCGTCACCGCCATTCCCCCGGCACCAGTCGACAGGGATGCGTCTCCACCAGCCGATAGGTGAAGTGCTCCCGATGGCCGCTGCGATGCTCCCGCACCCACCCTGCCGCCGCCCGCCGCGCCGCCGCCCAATCCTCCGGGGAGGCATCATCCGGCAACTCCACCACCGGGCCGGACTCCTCGCACACCGCACACCGCATCGACACCGTCTCCGGCTCGGCATCCGGTTCGGTGTCCACCCGCACGGCGAACCAGCGCAACCCGTGAACCTCAGCCATCAGCCATCCACTCCCCCAAGAGACCTGAAATGCTCCGCGATGCGAGCGCTCAGCGCTGCCCGCCGCTCGTTCAGCTCATCAAGCGTCGGCGGTTCCGTCCTGTCCCCCTCAGAGCTCTTCTCCACGGGCTCAGGCGGCTCATGGTGTTCTTCCACATCGCTGATCTCTCCTCTGGCCGCGCGCTGGCTGTGTACCGTCGACATATCTGCCGCTCCGTAGATTCCGCCCCGCGCTCCAGCAGGGCATCAATTACCGTGCACCACTCAGCGTCGTCATCTCAGAGGGCGATCAACAGAGGTTCATGTCCCATGGCTTCTTTGGGGAGATCGGAGGAACTCCATGCCCGCACGTTCACGCGAATTGACACCCGATCGAGGTGCACGGCATCTGTTCGGCGCGAAAATGCGTTCCTACCGAGAACGGGCGTCCATGAGCCTGGAGCGGCTGTCGGAAGTCGTGAACATCAGCCGGAGTCATTTGTCCCGCATCGAGACCGCGGAGGCGATGCCACCACCGGACCTGCCTCCTCGCCTGGACGTGGCCTTCAGGACTGACGGGATCTTCATGGAGCTGTATCAACTCGCGGCCCGGGAGATTCACCCGGACCAGTTCCGTCGCCGCATGGAACTTGAGGCGCGCGCATGCCTGATCGAGGAGTACGCCGGACAGATCGTGCCCGGACTCGTCCAGGCCGAGGGCTACGCACGGCAGCAGTTCGTGGTGTCCAATCCGAAGGCTACCTCCGAAGAGATCGAGCAGTTGATGGCAGCCCGGATGAGTCGGCAGGCACTGCTGCACGCCACTCCGCCGCCTGACCTTTCACTGATCCTTGACGAAGCGGCACTGCGCCGCTTCTTCGGCGGTCCGGCCGTCATGCGTGCGCAAGTGACGAAGCTTGAAGCGCTGACTCTCACCTCGAACAGCGTCGTTCAAGTACTCCCCGTCGAACACGGGGGGCATGCCTTGATGGGTGGCACGCTCACGCTCATGACGTTGAAGGATGGGGCTCAAGTGGCCTACGAGGAGGCGATTACCACCGGGATGCTCTTCGAAGACGTGGAGGCAGTCCGGGAGCGCCAGCGGGCATACGATCTACTGAGAGCTTGCGCTCTGTCGCCGCGCGATTCGGCGGCATTCATCCGGACCGTACTGGAGGGACTTCCGACGTGACCGCCATAGCCAGCCTCTCTCATGCGAAGTGGATCAAGTCCAGCTACAGCGGAAACGGGGGCGGCAGCTGCATCGAGTGGGCACCGGCTTGCGTCGGCTCGGGAATAATTCCTGTTCGCGACAGCAAGAACCCGGACGGTCCCACTCTGCTCGTCAGAGCGGACCACTGGACCGGCTTCGTCTCAGCCATCAAGAAGGGGCAGTTGCACGTGTGACAGAAGTGATGCCGCGCCGACCCCTTCGTTCGAGCTGACCTTGGAGCAAGTCTGCCCACGCTCCCGAGGGCAAGATGGACACATGGCCATCGGTTGCTTGATCAAGGACCTGCGAGAAGCGCGGGGGTGGAGTCAGGGACGGCTGGCTTCGCAGGTGAATCAAGTGTTCGGGACCAGCCTCACCCGCGAATACATCAGTCGCTGGGAGCGCTGCCAGGTAGCCCCTGGGCCGTTCTACCTGCGGTGTCTCTCGGCAGTTCTTGATGTACCCCTGGCCGTCCTGGAGGGTGAAGTGAAGCGACGGACTTTCCTCAGCGAGGCAGCCGCCACGGCCATAGCTCCCGTGGTCGCCTCCGATCTCCTGGCCACGGGGTTTGCGTCACGCCTTCGCGGCGGCCCTTCCACCGACGGCTGGGAGGAAAAGCTGGCAACGTACGGCACGGAGTACATGAGCCTGGGGGCCGCCGAAATCCAGCGCCGGATCGCGGGAGAACTTGTCGTGGTGCAACAGCAGCTCGACGACCCCCGCCTCTGGTCCGTCGCCTCACGGCTCATGATGCTGTACGCCAAGACCTTCCCGGGGTCGGACGGCTCAAAGGCCGTGAGCTGGTACCGCATGGCCGCGCAGGCGGCGGACGAGTCCGGGGACGGGCAGGTCCGGGTGTGGGTGAGGGGCCGCGCGGCCATTGCTCTCGGTTATGAAGGGGCATCCCTCGGCGTGGCCGACATGCTCGCCGACCAGGCCATGGCCATCAGCGACAAGCCCTCACTCGGGCTGCTGAACGCGATCATGGGCAAGGCCCATGCCGCGGCCGTCCGGGGCAACCGCGGCTCGGCGCTGAGTCTGCTGGAAGAGGCGCAACGGGTCTTCGATGCCTCGGGTTCCTACGAACAGACCAGCGACTACGCGGTGCCGTGGTGGCGCATGAACGTCTTCACGTCCCTGCTGCTGGCCCGGCTCGGCGAGGAGAAACGAGCCGTGGAGGCCCAGGACGCGGCCCGCAAGGAACTTCCGGAAGCCCTGCCGAGGTTTGCCACGCACCTGGAGATGCACCGCGGTGTGATGCTGGCGCGGGCCGGGGACCGGGACGGCGGCGTGGCCTATGCGCGGACCGCTCTCGACCGGCTGCCACCGGAGAAGCACTCCCTGACCCTGCGGATGCTCATGCAGGAGGTCAGCGGGTGAGGCCGGTGATCGCGAGAACCAACCGCCCGTCCGGGCAGGCGCACGCAGCGCTCGGGCGTCATGACCACCATGACGAGAACCCCGGTGACGCCCGACCACTGCGCAGGCAGAGCAGCCTGGGGCCGGCTGAACGGGACAACTCCGGTCAGTCGGCCCGGGGCCGCCAGCTCCGCGCCTGGACGGCGGAGAGCACCGAAGCAGCAGCCCAGCCGGAGATCGCCAGCACCGCACCGACGGTGCCCATGATCTGCAGAGCGGTGAGCGACACGCTGCCGCCGGACAGCGGCGTCGTCATGGGGGTGGCCAGCCAGTAGTGCGTCACCAGGCCGAGAGCCGTGCCGATCAGCAACGGCACCAGCACGGCCCGGCCGGCTGCCGCGAAGTGGAGGCGACTGCGGCCGGTGAGGACGCTCAGCGGAGCGGCCGCGCGGCTGAACCGAAGGAACTCTCCGGCGTTGTTGAACGCCATGGCCAGCCCGAGAAAGATCACGGAGAACACGCCGAGGAGGATCGCCCAGTCGGCCTCCTGGGCGCGTTCGGCCGCGCCGACCAGCCAGCCACCCCCCAGCGGCTCCACTCCGGGACTGAGCGACAGATGGCGGTACGCAAGGCCAGTGAGCTCCGGCAGCGGGAGATCCCCGCCGGATGCCGACAGCAGCACCAGCCGCGCAGCGGGGACCTCGTCCACCGGCCCCGGAACGGCTGTCATCCCCCCTCCGGGGGTGGCCCAGACGGCCAGGTCGGTCAGCCGGGAGTCCGGTTCCGCCGCGGTGACTTCCTGTCGCGCGACGCAGCCGAGCTGCAGCCTGGTCAGCACGTCGCAGGGGGCGTGCAGGGTTGTGTGGCCTTCGGCGTCCGGCTCGGACAGGGCCGCCACATCCACGCCCGGTGGGAGCGCGGCGGCGAAGTTCTCGAAGCGTTCACCATCCTGCGGGGCCTTGAGGGTCACCACGCTGGTGCCGATCCGTTCGGCGGTCGCCTGCGCCTCGACCATGGGCTCGCTCAGTCTGCTGGCGTTGACCTGTACCTGGCCGACGAGCCCGATGCCGATGGCCAGCCCCGCCACGAGGCGGGCAGTCACCCCCGGATGCGCGGACATCCAGCGCCCCGCGACAAGACCGCCGGGGCCGCCGAGCCGGGCACCCAGGCGGGCGAGGATCCGGCCGAGCGAGGCAACGGCCAGGGAAATGGCCGCGGGGAGCGTCACCAGTGCGGCTGCCACGCCGACGAAGTAGACCAGCATGTACCGGAACGGGTCCGCCGGAAAGAGCAGCTCGGGACCTCGTGCGGCCAGCAGGACGGCGAAGGGGCACAGCAACGCGCGGGCGATCAGCTTCTGGCATGAAGGATCTTCCACCGATGACGCCAAGAGGCTCGATATCCGCGACGAAAGCAGCGGTACGATTGCCTGGCTCTCCTTGGCGTTGCCCGCAATGAGGGAGATCAAGGAGGGGGGAGTTCTCATCGTTGACGAACTGGACTCCAGCCTGCACCCCAAGCTTGCGTCCGCTCTCGTCGCGCTGTTCAAGTCGCCCGAGCTGAATCCTCGAGGTGCTCAACTCGTCTTCACCTCGCACGACACCTCCTTGATGGGCCACCTGTCCGGCGATGGACTCGACACCGAAGACCTTTGGCTGGCACAGAAGTCCACCGATGGGACCACGGAGCTTTACCCTTTGACGGATTTCTCCGTCAAGAAGGACCACAACGTGGAACGCCGCTATCTGGGCGGAAGATATGGCGCAGTCCCGTCCCTTGCGTGGGAAGAATTGATTGCCTCGCTGAGGGAGAGGGCCCAGGCGTCATGAGCCGTCGGCAACTCCGCGGCCCGCAAAGGATCCCAAATCGAAGAGGCGGCGCTTCGAGTACACCAAGGTGCCGATCGCCACGGAAGGCTTGCGAACGCCGCCGGGCCCGCTGTGTCCCGGCGGCAGGTGCGGATCTCGTCGATCCTCGCACCTCCCGAAGGGGGCCACCGCTTCGCGTGGGCGGCGGCGTCCGCGACCCGTCCGGAGCACTCGTGGGGCCTGTGCGTGTCCACGGAAGTGACTGGCCAGTAATATGCGGGGGTCGCGGGGCAGCCCGGCCGGAGGTCCGTGCCGCAGGGGCGTGGGGCCGGCCGAGGTGTCCGGGGCCTGTCCCGGCACGCGCGGCACCGGTCCCGGGACCCGCCATACCGAGGGAGCGTTTCATGCCTGTTCTCGACCGTGAGGACTCCGTCTTCATCCTCGATCTCGGGGACGGTGAGAACCGTTTCCACCCCGACTGGATCGCCGCCGTCAACAGCGCGCTGGACGAGGTGGAGCGGGCCGAGGGGCCGCGCGCCCTGGTGACGGCGGCGCGGGGGAAGTTCTGGTCCAACGGTCTCGATCTGGACTGGCTGTTCGGCAACACCGACCGGCACGAGGAGTACGTCGCCTCGGTGCACGCGCTGCTGGCCCGGGTGCTGTCGCTGCCGCTCATCACGGTGGCCGCGCTGCAGGGCCACACCTTCGCGGCCGGGGCGATGCTGTCCCTGTCCCACGACTTCCGGGTGATGCGTGCCGACCGCGGATTCTGGTGCCTGCCCGAGGCGGACATCAACATCCCCTTCACGCCGGGCATGTCCGCGCTCATCCAGGCCCGTCTCGACCCGAGGGCCGCACACGAGGCGATGACCTGCGCCCGCCGTTACGGCGGCGACGACGCCCTCGCCGCCGGCATCGTCGACCGTGCCGTGGCGGAGGACGCGGTGCGCGCGACCGCCGTGGAGATGGCCGCGGCCCTGGCGGGCAAGGCCGGTGACACCCTGGGCACCATCAAGTCCCGCATGTACGTCCCCGCGCTGGCCGCGCTGCGGGAGCGGACCGGTCCGCTGGGCTGACGGCGCCCGGTCAGCCGGCGGCGGGCGGGACGCGGGCGGCGATGCCGTCGAGGGTGACGCAGAGGCCGTACTCGAAGTCCGCGTCCCCGTCCTCGTCCCCGTCGGTGAACGCCCCGCTCTCCACCGCCCGCATCAGGTGGGGGTACCGGCCGTCGTCGGCGGCGTTCCTCAGCATGCCGGTGTAGACCCGGCCCCACTCCTCGGGCCTGACCCCGGTGCGGTGGGCGGCACGGGCCAGCGAGAGTTCCAGGAGCGCCTGGGAGCGGACGTAGCCGCTGAGGATCATCAGGACACCGACCGCGTCCCGCGCGTCGAGGCCGGCCTCCGCCAGTGAGCCGAGCGCCGCCTCCATCCAGGCCAGATTGTCGGGGCCCAGCGGGGGCCCGGAGATGTGCACGTCCAGCATCCAGGGGTGCTCGTGCAGCCGGTGGCGCATCTGGCGCGCCCAGCACTCCAGGTCGCCGCGCCATGTGCCCGGCCAGGCGGAGGTGTCCGGCCGGCCCGTGACCATCTCCAGCATCAGGTCCAGCAGGTCGTCCTTGCCGGGGACGTAGCGGTAGAGGGACATCGTGGTCACCCCGAGCCCTTCGGCGACCCTGCGCATGGACACCGCCCCGATCCCCTCCTCGTCGGCGAGGCGCACGGCCTCGGCGACGACCTTGTCCAGGCTGAGGCTGCCGCGCGGCCCGCGCCGGGGCGGTTCCTGGGCGCGCCACAGCAGCCGGAGCGTGTGCTGCAGGTCGCGCTGTGCGGGCCGCTCGCCGGCCATGCGTCTCCTCGGTTCGTGGCAGCGGCTTCCTGAGAACGCTCGCGGCCGGTTCGTCGGGTCCCGGGCGCCATCCTAAAACTGTGTATGCCGTAGACTTAACTGTACGCCGTACACAGTTATCCGGTGCGGCGCTCACAGCCGTGGGGAGAGGGAGATGACGACGGAACAGAACGCGGTGATCGCCGCCGGGCTGCGCAAGCGCTACGGCCCGACGCGGGCGCTCGACGGGCTCGACCTGACCGTGCCGGCCGGCACGGTGCACGGCCTGCTGGGGCCCAACGGGGCCGGCAAGACCACGGCCGTCAGAGTGCTGGCCACCCTGCTGCGCTTCGACTCCGGCCGCGCCCGGGTCTGCGGGCTGGACGTGCGGCGGGACGCGGAGCGGGTGCGCGAGCGGATCGCGCTGACCGGGCAGTACGCGGCGGTCGACGAGACGCTCAGCGGGCGGCAGAACCTGATCCTGTTCGGGCGCCTGTTCAAGCTGGGCACCCGCGCCGCAAGGCTGCGGGCGGAGGAGCTGCTGGAGCGGTTCGGGCTGGCCGAGGCCGCCGACCGGTCCGCCGGACAGTACTCGGGGGGCATGCGCCGCCGCCTGGACCTGGCGGCGAGTCTGATCCGCACCCCTCGGGTGCTGTTCCTGGACGAGCCCACCACCGGCCTCGATCCGCGCAGCCGCAACCAGGTCTGGGACACCGTCCGCGAGCTGGCGGCCGGCGGCACCACCGTGCTGCTGACCACCCAGTACCTGGAGGAGGCCGACCGGCTCGCGCGGCGCATCTCGGTGATCGACGCCGGCCGGGTGGTCGCCGAGGGGACGGCGGACGAACTCAAGGCGAGGACCGGCGGGGACCGCCTCGAAGTCGTGGCGCGGGAGGCTGCCGACCTGCCCGAGGTGTCCCGGCTCGTCGCCCGGGTGGCGGCGGGTCCGCCCGTCAGCGACCGGGAACTGCGCCGCATCGGGGCACCGGTGGCCGACCGCATGACGGCGCTGACCGAGACCGTGCGGGCGCTGCACGACGCCGGGATCACCGTGGAGGACATCGGGTCCCGGCGCCCGACCCTGGACGAGGCGTTTCTCCACCTGACCGGGCGCCGCGCGGGCGCACCGGAAACCGGAAGGGTTCCGTCATGACCGCTCTCACCACCCCGGGCCCGGCCCCGGCCGGGCCGTCCTCGCGGCTGCGCCGGGCGGCGGCCGACGGCTGGACGATGACCCGCCGCAACATGGCGCACCTGGCCAGGTCCCCGGAGGAGATCGGCATCTACTTCTCGCTGCCCATCCTCTTCGTGCTGGTCTTCGGCTATGTCTTCGGCAGCGGCATGACGGTGCCCGACGGGGGCGGGTACCGCGAGTTCCTGCTGCCGGGGGTGTTCGTCATGACGATGCTCTACGGGATGGGGGCCACGGCCACCGCGGTGGCCTCGGACGTGCGGCGGGGCGTCGCGGACCGGTTCCGGTCCATGCCGGTGGCGCGTTCGGCACTGCTGACCGGGCGCGGCACCGCCGACCTGTTCCGGGCGCTGCTGGAGATGGTCCTGCTGCTGGGCTGCGGGCTGCTGGTGGGGTGGCAGTGGCATCGCGGCGCGGGGCCCGCGCTGCTGGCGGTGGCGCTGGTGCTGCTGCTGCGGGTGGCGGTCACCTGGGTCGGCATCTGGCTGGGGCTGATGGTGGCGGACCCCGACCTGGTGGGCGTGATCGTCTTTCCTCTGGCCTTCCCGCTGACGGCGGTGTCCAACGTGTTCGTGGCTCCGGAGCTGATGCCGGGGTGGCTGGGCACGGTGGCGGAGTGGAACCCGCTGTCGTCCACCGCGGCGGCCGCCAGGGAGCTGTTCGGCAACCCGGGCACGGGCGGCGAGTCGTGGATCGCCCAGCACCCGCTGGTGCCGGCCGTGGTATGGCCGGTGCTGCTGATCGCCGTGTTCGCTCCGCCGGCGGTCCGCCGGTACCAGCGGCTCAGTCGCTGACCTCCCGCAGCAGGGTGAGGCCGTGCTCGGCCGCGCCGCGGCTCTCGACGATGTCGGTGGTGCGCTCCAGAGCTGTGGCCAGTTCTCCGGGCCCGGCGGTTCCGGGGTCGCCGCCGTCGAGCACCGCGGCGGCGACATCGACCACCCCGACCGGGAAGGCGTCGGTCTGCAGCAGCGGCAGGTACTCGGCGCCGGTGGTGGTGAACCCCCCGCCGTCCCGGTTCTCGGTCACGGTGAAGCGCACCAGCAGCCCCTCCTGCTGCGGCTGCCCCGGCTTGCGGTGGGCGGACATCAGGTTGCCCAGGCCGTAGACGACCCACTTGCCGCCGATGTGCTCGACGGGCTGGACGACGTGGGCGTGGTGGCCGAGCAGCAGGTCGATGTCGGGGGAGGCCAGCAGGCGCGGGGCGGTCTCCAGCTGGTCCTGGTTCGGCTCGTGCCGGTACTCGTCGCCCCAGTGCATCGCGGCGACCACGAACTCCGCTCCCTCCTTCCGGGCACGGGCGGCGTCGGTCAGGATGCGGTCCTCGTCGATGAGGTTGCCGCGCCAGGCGTCCCCGCCGGGGTGCGGGATGCCGTTGAAGCCGTAGGTGTAGGAGAGGAGTGCGACGGTGACCGGCCCCGCCGGGGTGTCCGCCTCGATCAGGGTGGTCCGTTCCGCCTCCTCAGGGCTGCGGGCGGAGCCGGCGTGGGCGAGGCCGGCGGAGTCCAGGAGGTCCAGGGTGCGGTCCACGCCTTCGGCCCCGGCGTCGAAGGTGTGGTTGGAGGCGGTGGTGCAGGCGTCGTAGCCGGTGCTCACGAGGGCGGGGACGATGGTGGGCGGGCCGGAGAACATGGGGTAGCCGCGGTAGGGGCCGCCCTCGGGGGCGAGGGGGGTCTCCAGGTGACAGACGGCCAGGCCGGCGCCCGAGACGACAGGGGCGATCCTGGCGAGCTGCGGGGCGAAGTCCTCGGGGCCCGCGCCGGATTGGGCGGCGTCGTCGCGGGCCTGGTTCCACAGCCGCTCGTGCAGGAGGATGTCGCCGGTCGCGACCAGGGTGAACTCCCTGGGTTCCACGACGGGGGGCGGGTCGTCGCCGGGTGGAGCACCGCCGGCTCCGGTGCCGGCACCGGAGTGGCCGGTGCAGGCCGTGACAGGGAGCAGGGCCACGAGGAGCACGAGGAGGATTGTCCGTGTGATGCGGGCGGGTGCGGCAAACGCATTATTCATATGAAGATCTGACAGTATGCGTTACTGTCTCGCATGTTCTGACACTCCGGACGGCCTACGGGCCCTTCCCCGTCGTGCGGCGGGGAAGGGCCCGTAGGACGCGTGGCGCCGTCAGGTCAGATGCTGACCCCGTTGGCCCGCAGGTAGGCCAGCGGGTCGATGTCCGAACCGTAGCCGGAGCCGGTGCGCACCTCGAAGTGCAGGTGCGGGCCCGTGCTGTTGCCGGTCGAGCCGACCAGACCGATCTGCTGGCCGGCCGAGACCGACTGGCCGGCGGAGACCGAGATCGCCGACAGGTGGGCGTACTGGCTGTAGCGGCCGTCGTTGTGCCGGATGACGACCTCGTTGCCGTACGCACCGCCCCAGCCGGCCGAGACGACCGTGCCGTTGGTGACGGCCTTCACCTGGGCACCGGAGGGAGCGGAGAAGTCCACGCCGGTGTGGTAGCCGCTGGACCACAGCGAGCCGGTGGCCCCGTAGGCGGTGCTCGGCGAGGCGGCGACCGGGGCGGTGAAGCCGGTGGCGGCCGGGGCGGCGGGGGCCGCCGGGGCGGCCGCGCTGCCGGCGGAGGACTGCGCCGAGGACTGCGCGGAGGCCGCGGGCTTCTCCTGCTGCTCCGCCTTCGGCTCGGCCTTGGGCGCGGGCTTCGACTCGGCCTTCGGCTTGGCGTGCTTCGGCTTCGCCTTGTGCTCGGTCTTCGGCGCGGCCTTCTGCCGCGGCAGCACCGCCTGGCCGTCCAGGGACAGCTCCTGGCCGGGGTGGATCAGGTCGGGGTTGCCCCCGATGACCTCGCGGTTGCTCTCGTACAGGCCCTGCCAGCCGCCCTCGACCTCCTGAGCGGTGGCGATGCCGAAGAGGGTGTCCCCGCTGACGACGGTGTAGGAACCGCTCTCCTCGGCGACGGTGGAGGGGGCGGCGGTCTGCACGAAGGTCTGGGGCGCGGCGGCCTGCGGAGCCGCGGCGGAGACCACCGGACCGGAGCCGAACGCCGCGGCGGGGGCCACGGCGGGGGCGGCGTTCGCCTGGCCGGCGGCCACCAGCGGAAGCGCCACGCCGGCGCCGCCGGCGGTGAGCATCAGGGAAATGCGGGATATGCGACGCGCCCGGGGGCGACGGTGACGTCCGCGTGCGGACATAGGTGTGCTCCTCTCCGACGCCTGCGAGGTGAGCTGTCGGGTTCGGGCCGGAAAGGTGCCCGGCCGCAGACGGACCCGGCG
This sequence comes from Streptomyces sodiiphilus, assembly GCF_039529215.1. NCBI lineage: Bacteria > Bacillati > Actinomycetota > Actinomycetes > Kitasatosporales > Streptomycetaceae > Streptomyces > Streptomyces sodiiphilus. Next base: position 43,798 of record NZ_BAAAMJ010000034.1, read on the forward strand.
CAAGGCGTCGGATCCGGCAGGCGGCTTCACCCCGAGCCGGTACGCGCGTGACCGCGCCGTCCGGCAGAAAGTGGGTCCCCCGCTCCTGTCATACGGAAGTGCTCATGCGTCCCCCACCCGGTGACAGGATTCGGCGTCCGGTGGCGGGCCGCCGCGGAGGCGCGGCGACGGCATGCACGTTAAGCACAACAATCGGGACAACACAAGAAAGCGGGCACAGTCTGATCATGATCGGAAATACTCCCCCGCCATTTCGGTCACCGAGCGCATTCGGGACACCACCTGCAGCCGCGCGACATCATCGCGACACACCGTCAACTTGCGGCCCGGCCTGCGAAGTCGCCTTACGGGACATGTCATGTCCCACCCACCAGGGCATGACACCCGGTTTACACCGTGACGTCGGTCACTGGCCGCCGAAAAGCTGAAGCCTTATCACACGAGATGGGCGCTGATGCCCGTTTTGATCCTCGACTCGGCCCCGGCGGCCCGAAAGGGGCCGCCGGTCAGTGGGCGGGGCCGGAGACGGGGAAGGCCATCAGGGGACGGGCGCGCTGCGCGGGATCCGCCGCCACCGCCTCGGCGTCCCGCAGCACCCGGACAGCGTTGTGCCAGGTGAGCTTCGCCAGGTCGGACTCGGACCAGCCGCGCCGCAGCAGCTCGGCGATCAGGTTCGGGTAGCCGGCCACCGACTCCAGCCCGGAGGGCAGGAAGGCGGTGCCGTCGAAGTCCCCGCCGATGCCGATGTGGTCGATGCCGGCCACCTCACGCATGTGGTCCAGATGGTCGGCGACGGTGGCCTCGGTGGCCACCGGCCGGGGATGTTCCCGCTCGAACGCGCGCTGCACCGCGCGGGCCTCCCCGGAGCCGTCCAGCGGGTGGAAGCCACGCTCGGCCAGGGCCGCGTCCGCCGCCCTGGTCCAGGCGACGGCCTCGGGCAGCACGAATTTCGGGACGAACGTCGCCATCGCGACCCCGCCGTTGGCGGGCAGCCGCTCCAGGACGTCGTCGGGGATGTTGCGCGGATGGTCGCAGACCGCCCGGGCCGAGGAGTGCGAGAAGATCACCGGGGCTTCGCTCACCCGCAGCGCGTCCCGCATCGTGGTGTCCGCCACGTGGGAGAGATCGACCAGCATGCCGAGCCGGTTCATCTCCCGCACGATGTCCTCGCCGAATTCCGACAGGCCGCCGTGCCGGGGCTCGTCGGTGGCCGAGTCCGCCCAGTCGATCGTGTCGTTGTGGGTCAGCGTCATGTACCGGACGCCCAGGCGGTACAGCGCCCGCAGCGTGGCCGGCGAGTTGTTGATGGAATGCCCGCCCTCGGCGCCCATCAGCGAGGCGATGCGGCCCTCGGCGCGTGCCGCCTCCATGTCGTCGGCGGTCAGCGCCCGCCGCAGGTGGTCCGGGTAGCGGTCCAGCAGCTGCCCGACGACGTCGATCTGCTCCAGGCAGGAGCTGACGGCGGCGTCACCGGTGAGGTCGGTGCGCACGTACACCGACCAGAACTGCGCCCCCACCCCGCCGGCCCGCAGGCGCGGGATGTCGGTGTGCAGGTGGGCGCTCTGGTCGGCGGCGATGTCCCGCCGGTCCAGGTCGTAGCCGGTCTGTTCGCGCAGCGCCCACGGCAGGTCGTTGTGCCCGTCCACCACGGGATGGGCGGCCAGCAGCTCACGGGCCCGGGCGAGGTCCCGCTCCCGGCGGGCGGGGGCGCTCACGCGTCCCCCCGCGCGGCGTCGTCGCCGGCGTGCAGGGCGCGCAGCCGCCGGCCCTTCTCGGTGGCCTGGGCGTTGAGGTCGTCCTGGAACCTGCGCATCCGCTCCAGCAGCCGGGGGTCGTGGGCGGCCAGCATCCGGGCCGCCAGCAGCCCGGCGTTGCGGGCCCCGGCCACCGACACGGTGGCCACCGGCACCCCGGCGGGCATCTGGACGATGGACAGCAGCGAGTCCATGCCGTCCAGGTACTTCAGGGGGACGGGGACCCCGATGACCGGGAGGGGGGTCACGGACGCCAGCATGCCGGGCAGGTGGGCGGCGCCCCCGGCCCCGGCGATGATGACCTTCAGTCCGCGGCCGGCCGCCCGCTCGCCGTAGTCGACCATCTCGCGCGGCATCCGGTGGGCGGAGACGACGTCCACCTCGTGGCCGATACCGAACTCGGCCAGTGCCTCGGCGGCGGCCGACATGACCGGCCAGTCCGAGTCCGATCCCATGACGATGCCGACGGTGACGCCGCCGGCCGCCTCGCCGGCGGCCGGTGTACTGGGCGTGCTCATTCGGTGATGGTCCCTCGCAGGTAGTCGGCGGCGTGGCGGGCGCGCTCGCGCACGTCGGCCAGGTCCGTGCCGTAGGTGGTGACGTGTCCGACCTTGCGGCCGGGCCTCACGTCCTTGCCGTACATGTGGATCTTGAGCTGGGGGTCGCGCGCCATGCAGTGCAGGTAGGCGGCGTACATGTCGGGGTAGTCACCGCCCAGCACATTGGCCATCACCGTCCACGGGGCGCGCGGACGCGGGTCGCCCAGCGGCAGGTCCAGGACCGCGCGGACGTGGTTGGCGAACTGCGAGGTGACGGCGCCGTCCTGGGTCCAGTGGCCGGAATTGTGCGGGCGCATGGCGAGCTCGTTGACCAGGATCCGGCCGTCCGCGGTCTCGAAGAGTTCCACCGCGAGGTGGCCGGTGACGTCGAGCTCCCGGGCGATGGTCAGGGCGATCTCCTGGGCCCGCAGCGCGCGCTCGGGCGGCAGCCCGGGGGCCGGGGCGATGACCGTGTCGCAGACCCCGCCGACCTGGACGGACTCCACCACCGGATAGACGACGGCCTGCCCGTGTGGGGAACGCACCACGTTGGCGGCCAGTTCGCGGGAGAAGTCGACCGCCTCCTCGGCCAGCACCGGCACCCCGGCCTTGAACGGTTCGGCCGCCTCCTCCTCGGAGCGCACCAGCCACACGCCCTTGCCGTCGTAACCGCCGCGCACCGTCTTCAGGACGACGGGGAAGCCGTCGCCCTCACCGGCGAAGCGCGTGACGTCGGCCGGGCCGGTCACGATGCGGTGCCGGGGGCAGGGCACCCCCAGCTCGTCGAGACGGGCCCGCATCACGCCCTTGTCCTGGGCGTGTATCAGCGCGTCCGGGCCGGGTCGCACGGCGATGCCGTCCGCCTGGAGGGCCCGCAGATGCTCGGTGGGGACGTGCTCGTGGTCGAAGGTGACCACGTCGCAGCCCTTCGCGAAGGCCCGGAGGGTGTCCAGGTCCCGGTGGTCACCGATGACGACATCGTTGACGACCTGCGCGGCCGAGTCCTGCGGGGTGGCGCTGAGGAGCTTGAAGCGGATGCCCAGGGGGATGGCCGCCTCGTGGGTCATGCGGGCGAGCTGGCCGCCGCCGATCATGCCGACTACGGGGAATGTCACGGCGTCCAGCGTATCCGGCCGACCTGCGCACCCGGGCCCCGGCCGATCGTTAGCATGGCGGCAGGGCGCGGCCGTGGCCTTCGGGACAGGACGGGAGGGGGAACCACGGGCGGGAACGTGATCGGAAGTGGCCGCCATGGGTGAGGAGCGCACGCTGCGCCTCCGGCTGCGGCGGCTGGTCCGGGAGGCCGCCAAGTTCGGGACGGTCGGCGCCTTCGGAGTCCTGGTCAACGTGGTGGTGTTCAATCTGTGCACCCAGGGGGCCGGGCTGGCCCCGGTCCGCTCCGGGGTGCTGGCCACCTCGGCCGCGGTGGTCACCAACTATCTGGGCAACCGCTACTGGACCTACCGGCACGCCGACAAGCGCCGCCGGCGCCGGGAGGCGAGCCTGTTCCTGCTGTTCTCCGGCGCCGGGATGGTGATCGAGAACGGGGTGCTCGCCCTGTCGCACTACGGGCTGGGGTTCACCTCGCCGCTGGCCGACAACATCGCCAAGAACGTGGTGGGCCTCTCCATCGCCTCGCTGTTCCGCTTCTGGTCCTACCGGACCTGGGTGTTCCGCGGCGCCCGGGCGCGCCACGGGTCAGCCGCTTCCGGCCCCGGTGTCCCGGCTGAGGAAGAGCGCGAAGACCGGCGGGCGCTGCTGAAGGAGTTCCAGCCGTCCGCCGTCCGCCTCCGCGAGGTCCCGCGCGACGGCCAGTCCCAGACCGGTGGAGTTGCGGCCGCTGACGGACCGCTCGAAGACCCGTGAGCCGAGCTCGGGCGGCACGCCCGGGCCGCCGTCGGCGACCTCCACCACCACCTGGGTGCCGGTGGTCCTGGTCCGCAGCGCCACCGTGCCGTCTCCGTGCATGAGGGCGTTCTCCACCAGGGTGGCCAGCACCTGGGTGACCGCCCCGGGAGTTCCGACGGCCCGCAGGCCGGGCTTGCCGGAGTGGACGATGGCCCGGCCCGCGCTGCGGTAGGCGGGCCGCCACTCCTCCATCTGCTGTATGAGGATCTCGTCGAGGTCGAAGCTGACCGCGGAGTCCAGCCGGGGGTCACGGGAGTTGGTCAGCAGGCGCTGGACGACATCGGTCAGCCGCTCCACCTGGGCCAGCGCGATGGTGGCCTCTTCCTGGACCGCCTCCCGGTCGGAGGCCGTCCCGATGATCTCCTCCAGCCGCATGGACAGCGCGGTCAGCGGGGTTCTCAGCTGGTGCGAGGCGTCGGCGGCCAGCCGGCGTTCGGCGGTGATCATCCGGGCGATGCGTTCGGCACTGGTGTCGAGCACGTCGGCCACCCGGTCGAGTTCGGGCACTCCGTAGCGGCGGCGGCCGGAGCGCGGATCGCCGGAGCCCAGCCGCTCGGCCGTCTCGGCGAGGTCGGTCAGCGGTGCCGCCAGCCGGTTCGCCTGGCGCACCGCGAGCAGGACGGCGGCGGCCACGGCCAGCAGCGAGACGGCCAGGATGATCAGGAACATCCGCAGCACGCCGTCGCTGACCGCGCCGGCGGACTGCTGGACGGTGACCGCCTCGCCGTGCGCACCCGTCTCGGTGGCGGAGATGACCCCGCCCTCGGGGCGGTCGCCCATGGTGAAGGGGGCCTCGCCCGCGAGGTCGATCACCACGTGCCGGTCGGAGGGGACGGCGTTGTGCATGCTCCGGGCGGTGACCTGTTCGCCTGCGACGAGCCGGCTCTCCACCACCGCCACCAGCCGGGCCGCCTCCGACTGCACCCGCTCCCGGGCGCCGGCCTCGATGGAGCGGGCCTCGATGACGAGCAGGGAGACGCCGAAGACGGCGATCACCACGAGCACGACGGCCAGGGTGGAGTGGATCAGACGGCGGCGCACGGTGCCCTCCGGGGCGGCGGGGTCAGGCCTTCTCGAAGCGGAAGCCCACACCCCGCACGGTGGTGATGTACCGGGGGTTGGCCGCGTCGTCGCCGAGCTTCTTGCGCAGCCAGGAGATGTGCATGTCCAGCGTCTTGGTGGAGGACCACCAGGTGGTGTCCCACACCTCGCGCATCAGCTGCTCGCGGGTGACGACCCGGCCGGCGTCCCTGACCAGCACCCGCAGCAGGTCGAACTCCTTGGCGGTCAGATGGAGCTCGTGGTCACCCAGCCAGGCGCGGTGCGACTCGATGTCGATCCGGATGCCGTGGACGGCCGGGTGGACGATGGGCTCGGCGGTGCCGCGGCGCAGCAGTGCGCGGACCCGGGCGAGGAGTTCGGCCAGCCGGAACGGCTTGGTGACGTAGTCGTCGGCACCGGCGTCCAGCCCGACGACGGTGTCCACCTCGTCGGCTCGGGCGGTGAGCACCAGTACCGGCAGTCCCAGGCCTTCGGTGCGCAGTCTCCGGCAGACCTCCAGCCCGTCCATGCCGGGCAGCCCGAGGTCGAGGACGACCAGGTCGACGTCTCCCCGCAGTCCGGCGCGCAGCGCGTCCGGGCCGTTCTCCCGGACCTCGACCTCGTAGCCCTCCCGGCGCAACGCTCGGGCCAGGGGCTCCGAGATGGACGCGTCGTCCTCGGCGAGCAGTACTCGGGTCATGCACAGATGGTAGACGCCCGGCGGTCAGAAGGGGGCGGGCAGCTCGGCCCAGACCGTCTTGGTCCCCCCGGCCTCCTGGGCGACTCCCCAGTCGCGGCTGAGGCGCTCCACTATGAACATGCCGTGGCCCCCAGGACGTCCGGGGCTGCGGTTGAGACGGGGCTCCGGGGCACCGCTGCCGGAGTCGACGACTTCGACACGGAGGTTTCCGGCTCCCTGGGCGATGCGCAGTTCTTCGGGGCCCTGTGCGTGCAGGCATGCGTTGGTGACCAGCTCGGACACCACGAGCAGGATGTCCTCGCAGGCTTCCTGCCGCTCCTCGGTGTCCGCGGGCAGCCAGCCCCAGTCGTGCAGCGCCTGCCGGGCGAAGTCCCGTGCCCGGGGCACGACGCCCGAGCTCCCGGCGAACCGCAGGCGTCTCACCTGCCGGATCGGACGGCTGGAGGCGGGTGCCCGGTCACCCGGCTCCGGCCCGCGGCCGCCGGCCGGATGGAAAGGATGGGTCGTCGTCACTGCATGCCTCCCCTCGCCGTTTCGCCACGATGATCAACCTTCCGACGGCGCCGGGACCGTCCCTGTGGGCCCGGCGTGAGGGGTCTCCTGCCCTGCAGGACGGCAGGAACACCCATCTGTTCCGGGCAATAGTGTGATTCTGGCCGGACTCTTCGCCCTTCGCGAGCGGAAAGGGTGGCCGGCCCTCACTCCGCGGGCAGCTCGGCCAGCGCGGCGTCGACGGTCTCGTGGAGCGGGAACACCGCGTCCGCTCCGGTGATCTGGAAGACCCGGGCGACGGCGGCATTCAGACCCGCGAGGTGGATGGTGCCGCCGGCCGCCTCGGCGTCCATCCGCGCGGAGAGGAGGAGGTTGAGGCCGGTGGAGTCGCAGAACTCCAGTGCGGCGCAGTCCAGGACGATCCGTCGGCACCCCTCGGCGACGCAGCCCTCCAGAGGACCCCGGAGCTCGTCCGCGGAGTGGTGATCGAGCTCACCCTTGAGCCTGATCACATCGCACGTCTCCAGCCGCCGTGTCTCGACCGACAACTGGCGCCGGCCCGCGCTGTCCGGTGTTCCCGGGTGCATGCAGACCCCTTCAGTTCTCCTCTTGTACCTGGATACCGTCGAACTTTAGCCCGTCCGGGGAGTTCCCGGTACCCGAACAGGGCCCGCAAAGCGCTCATTTCGGGGCATGATGAAACTTGCCATATTCCGCTGAGGACGGGTAGGGCTAGTAGGGAAACCGATCAGCACACGCCGGCTTGGAGGCGCCCGCACCAGAGCAGTGCACGTCACGGTTTCGGCAGCCTGATGCCGAGAGAACGGAGGACACACCATGTCACCCGCCCCCCGCACCGATGAGCTCCGGACGACGGAGGAGCCCGCCCCACCCGCGGCGGAGATGCCCGAGGGACTGGAGGGCCTGCCGGACATCCCCCCTGCCGACCAGCTGGCCCCGCTGGACGCCCGTGCCCTGTCCAAGACTCTCTTCGAGAGGCTGCGGACGCTGGAGGAAGGTACCCACGAGTACTCCTACGTGCGCAACACCCTGGTCGAGCTCAACCTCGCCCTGGTGAAGTTCGCGGCCTCCCGCTTCCGCTCCCGCAGCGAGCCGATGGAGGACATCGTCCAGGTCGGCACGATAGGCCTCATCAAGGCGATCGACCGCTTCGACAGCGAGCGCGGGGTGGAGTTCCCCACCTTCGCCATGCCCACCATCGTCGGCGAGATCAAGCGGTTCTTCCGCGACACGTCGTGGTCGGTGCGGGTGCCGCGGCGGCTGCAGGAGCTGCGCCTGGACCTGGCCAAGGCGGGCGACGAACTCGCCCAGAAGCTGGACCGCTCCCCCACCGTGGCGGAACTCGCCGAGCGGCTGAACCTCTCCGAGGACGAGGTCGTCGAGGGCATGGCCGCCTCCAACGCCTACACGGCCAGCTCGCTCGACGCCCAGCCCGAGGAGGACGACTCCGAAGGCGCGCTCGCCGACCGGATCGGCTACGAGGACCACGGACTGGAGGGCATCGAGTACATCGAGTCCCTCAAGCCGCTGATCGCCGGCCTCGCCCCCCGCGACCGCAAGATCCTCTCCCTGCGGTTCGTGGCCAACATGACCCAGTCGGAGATCGGCGAGGAGCTCGGCATCTCCCAGATGCATGTCTCCCGGCTGCTGGCGCGGACTCTGGGCAGGCTCCGCAGAGGGCTGATGGTCGAGGACTGACTCGACGGGCCCCGGGGGCCCCGGTCGCGGCCGCCCGCAGGCAGGTGTGAGGACAGCGCACCTGC
>NZ_BAAAMJ010000035.1:0-1137 GCF_039529215.1 Streptomyces sodiiphilus
CGAACCCGTGATCCGCGCACCCGCCAGCGGCTGCGCGGCAGCGAACTCCTCACGGATCGCCATCAGCCCCGGCATCTCGTGCTCGGCCAGCGAAATCTCCTTCCGGCCGAACTCGGCCAGCGACAGATCCGCGACCTTGTAGTCCTCCGTCCGGAGAACGGCATCGCGATCGGCCGAAGTGCGGTCAAGAGCGGGTCGCACGGACATGGTGGCTCCTCCTGGTGGTGACGGACCGGTGAATCTCGGCAGTGGCGGTGGAACGGTTGAGCGTGATGTAGTGCAGCCCGGGAGCGCCCTCGGCCAGCAACCGTTCGGCCATGGCAGTGGCGTGATCGACGCCGATGCGGTGTGCGGCCGCGGGGTCATGACGGGCGGCTTCCAGGCGATGTGCCAGAGCGTCCGGAAAGGCCGCGCCGCTGAGCTGCGCGAACCGGCTGATCTGCCGGACATCGGTGGCGGGCATGATCTCCGGAATGATCGGCGTGTCACAGCCCGCGGCCGCCACCCGGTCCCGCAGCCGCAGGTAGTACTCGACATCGAAGAACATCTGGGTGATGGCGTAGTCCGCTCCGGCCCGGCACTTGTCGACGAAGTGCCGCAGGTCGCTCTCCGAACTCCCGGAACGCGGATGCCCCTCGGGGAACGCGGCCACGCCGATACCGAAGTCCCCCAGCCCTGCGACCAGTTCGACGAGCTCACGGGCGTAGGTCAGCCCCTGGGGATGCGGGACCCAGCGGCCCCTCGGGTCGCCGGGCGGATCGCCGCGCAGCACCAGCACGTCACGAATGCCGGCGTCGGCGTACTGGCCGATGACCTGCCGCAGATCGGCCACCGAGTGACCGACCGCCGTCAGATGGGCCACCGGCCGCAGCGTGGTCTCCGTGACGATCCGGCGGGTGACGTCCACGGTACGGTCCCGGGTCGAGCCCCCCGCCCCGTAGGTCACGGAAACGAAGGACGGACCGAGAGCCTCCACCCGGCGCAGCGCGTCCCACAGGGCCCGCTCCCCGCCGTCTGTCCTCGGCGGGAAGAATTCGAAGGAATAGGTCGTCTCACCTGATGCGAGCAGTCGGCGGACATGACTCACGGCCGGCCTCCGGCGTTGAAGTAGGTGGCTTCGGGGTGGTGGAGGACGAT
>NZ_BAAAMJ010000036.1:0-8163 GCF_039529215.1 Streptomyces sodiiphilus
GGTGTCGGCGGCCGGTGGCCCGTGGCCGGGCCGGAGGGCGCGGGCGCGGCGACGTCCGGCCCGGGCCGAGGGGCCCGTTCGGCCGGCCGCGCGGGCAGCGGCTGTGCCTCCGGTCGCAGCAGCGGCGGCCCCGGCCGGGCCCGCGGGCCTTCCGGCGGGACCGGGGAGGCCGGTTCGGTCTGCAGGACGGTGCGGTGCTCGGTGCGGATCTCCCTCAGGTGGTGGAGGACCGCCCCGGGCAGGGCCCGGCCAAGAGGCGGGGCGGCGTCCGGAGGGGCGGGCGCGCCGGTCTCCGGCAGCGGGGGCTGCGCCCGCGGTGTCCCGATCCGCTCGAACGGGCCGGGCAGCCGGGGCCGCACCGGTGCCGCCGCACCGGGCGGGGCGTGCCGGGCCAGCAGCCGGTCGAAGAAGTCAGCCATCCGCACACAGCTCCAGGTAGTAGCGGCGCCGCAGTGGGCTGAGCGCCAGAATCTCCGGTTCGCTCCAGCCGTAGGCACCGGCGAGCAGATGAACGTCGAGGAGGGTGTCCCGGGCCCAGGCGTCGAGCTCGGCCCACAGGCAGGCGGCGATGTCCAGGGCGGCCCGGGTCCCGGTGCCGCAGGCCGGACAGGTGATGTCCACGGTGGTGTCGGCGGCGGGGGCGGCGAGCGCGGCGGCCTCGGCCATCCGCTGCCGCAGCCCGTCCGGGAGCTGCCGGACGGGCACCGGAGCGCCGTCCCGGGTCGCCGAGGCGGTGCACCGCTCCAGCAGCAGGAGCTTCGCCTCGCCGGGGTCGCCCGTCGCGGAGGCGACGGCGGTGAGGTCGGCGACGGTGGGCAGGCGGAACTCCGCCGCCCAGCCGCCGGACTCGGCCCGGAGCGGATCCCGGCCGGGCCGTGGGGCGCGGGCCGCACCCTCCACGTCCAGGTCGAACTCCAAGGGCTCGGCGCAGTCGCCGCACTCGGCCCGCAGCTCCATCCGGGGACCGAACAGGGCCAGGCGCAGCGCGAACAGGTCGGCCTCCCGCTCGCCCACCGGGACCGCCGGCAGCTCCCGGCCGCCGGTCTCCGGATGGGCGGCCGCGTGCAGCAGCGCGGCCCGCCCGGCGTCGTCCCGTGACTGCCCGGCTTCCCAGAGCGCCAGCAGCTCCGCCGGCCCGGTGCCCGTCATGCCCCCGCCTCTCCCGCCGTCCCCGCGCCGCTCGCCGCCCGGCCCCGGTCAGGCCGGGTGGGTGAAGGAGGGTTCCTCGGGCTCGGACACTTCGTAGTCGCGTTCCCAGCCCTCGCACTCGAGCTTGAGGCTCTGGATGGCGACCGCGTTGGCGTTGGCGTCCAGCTCGCCGAGCACCTGGTACTCGCTCGGCCAGGTGCGGTACAGCTTGTGGGTCACGGCGACCTGACCGGCCTCGTTGAGCACCTGGATCACGATGTCCTTGCGGAAGTCGGCCAGGGACACCTCCGAGCCGGGACCGGCGCCCACCTGCCAGACCTTGTTGGCCCACCGGTCGAACTCCAGGTCGTGGGTGACCCCGCGCTCCAGGGTGACCGCCTCGAACTCGGAGCGGCCCGGGGCCAGCCTGGGGGAGCTCGGATCCCCGCCGTGCCGGTGCTTGACGACCTCCGTGGTCCGCTTCAGCGGGCTGATCTTGCTGATGCCGGCCACGGTCCGGCCGTCCCAGATGACGAGGAACTTGAAGTTCTTGTAGGGGTCGAAGCGCTGTGCATTGACAGTGAACTCCACGGCGAAATCCTAAATCTCGAACTGCCCGGCCATCTGTTCGATCTTCACGATCACGAATTCCGCAGGCTTGACCGGCGCGAATCCGACCACGACGTTGACGATTCCCCGGTCGATGTCCGCCTGGGTGGTCGTGTCCTTGTCGCATTTCACGAAGTACGACTCCCGGGGTGACGACCCCTGGAACGCTCCCCGCTGGAACTGGGTGTGCAGGAACGCCCCGGCATTGAGCCGGATCTGCGACCAGAGCCGTTCGTCGTTGGGCTCGAAAACGACCCACTTCAGCCCCCGGAACAGGCTTTCCTCCAGGAAGAGCGCGAGGCGCCGGACGGGCACGTACTTCCACGCGGAGCCCAGCGCGTCGGCGCCCTCCAGGGTGCGCGCACCCCAGACCACCGGGCCGATCACGGGGAAGGACCGCAGGCAGTTGACGCCCAGTGGGTTGAGCAGTCCGTTCTCCGGGTCGGTCATCGGCACGGTCAGTGCCCGCACGCCCGCCAGCCGGGCATCCGTCCCGGCCGGGGCCTTCCACACCCCGCGGGTGCTGTCGGTCCGGGCCATCAGCCCGGCCACGGCACCGGACGGCGGGAAGCGCCGCAGCCGGCCGGTGAGCGGGTCGGTCATCTCCAGGTGCGGGAAGTACAGGGCCGCGTGACCGCTGCGCACCGGCTCGAAGTCGGCCAGCCCGGCGCGGGCGGCCTCCAGGCTGCCCCAGGAGTCGGGGGCGTCGACGATGTGGAACATCCGCTTGTCCCCGCACAGCGCGTCGGCCGCGGACAGCACGCTCACCATCTCCTGGGCCGGGGAGGCGCTCAGCCCGGGCAGGCACAGCAGATTGACATCGGCGACGTCACGCAGCGCCTGGATGCCGGTCTTCTCCGCCTCGCTGCCGATCAGGTCGGTCCACCGGGGCGGCTCGCCGTCCTCGCCGCCCTCCAGCGGGAAGGCCGGCGGCTGGACGGATGCCTCCAGGCCCAGGTCGTTGGCGCTCTCCCCGACGAACCGGACCACGTCCCGCGGGTCGGTGGAGCCGGCCACGACCTGGAGCCGGCGGCCGAAGGGGGTGACGGTGGCCCCGGCGAAGGCGCGTCGGCCCGGGGCGTCGGGCAGGGAGCGGAGCTTGCGCTCCAGGAGCAGGGCCAGCCCGGTGACGGTGGCCGGCGGCTCGCCGTCCCGCCCGGGGTCGTGCAGGGTGAGCTGCCGCTCCTGCTCGCCGATCCCGACCGTGACGGTGACGCCGAGATCCGGGAGCGGGTCGGCGAACGGCTTGGAGACGGTGCCGGACGGGTCCGGCAGCTGCGGGCTCAGGGCCTCCAGCCGGATGAGCGAGGAGGCCGCGTTCACCACGGTGGGGGCGTACCGCCCGCTGTCCTCCTCCATGGAGAGCCCGGTGAAGGACTCGCGCGCCTCACCGGCCGAGCCGAAGACGCGCAGGTTGAACGTGTCGCTTGGGGCCTGGGTGTCGTGGTCGGCGGTGACCCGCAGCCCGGAGCCCCACGCGCCGGGCTCCGCGGCCGTCACCCGCAGGGCTGGAGTCCGGGACTGGCCGGCCGTGGAGGACAGGGTGGTGCCCGCGAGCGCCCCCGAGCCGGACGCGGTGACCCGGACGACGACGGCCAGGGATCCGCCGTTGAGATAGAACTGCTGCACGGCGTAGGAGACCGGGCTGTCCGCCGTCAGCCCGCCGAAGCGCCGTTCGAAGTCGGAGAAGCTGGTGACGGTGACCGGCTGGTTCACCGGCCCCCGGCGGGTGTGGCCGACGAAGGCCGTGACCGAGGTCGTGACCGTGCTGATCGTGCGGACGCCGCCGGTAAGCTCCTCGATATACACACCGGGATACGTCGGTGATGATGCCGTCATTCCCCCTCCATTCCGCTCGGGCATCGAGAAGCGGAGGCGCGGAAGAGGCCGGCGTGATCAGACCCCCCTGATCTTCCCCCCGAGCGGACTTTCCCGGATTGATCTTCCGGGCGGCCGCTGGTGACTTCTGATGCTACGACTCGCTACGAGTCTGGGGCCGTCGTACGCCGCGGTCAATCGAACGGAGGGAATTGGCGGAAGTCTCCACAGAAGCCATGCCGCGATCTTCGCGGAATGGCCACGAATCCGGTCCGCGAAGATAAATGATGTAATGAAATGAATATGCCTGGCGGGTCGGCGCTGAGATGGCTGAGGCGGGTGGGACGGGTGGTGTTCCGGGAGTGGGCCCGGGGCCCCGCGTCGGTGACGCAGGTGATCGCGGAGCGGGATGTGTGACCCTTGTCACCACGCTCGTGTGACGTGCGCTTTATGAGCGTTCCGGGATGCCCCGATACGCTGCCCTGCGGACCTGCCGCGTGCTTCCGCAGCGCGGCCATGCGGCACGCCCACGCTGACTGACGAAACCGCGAGATAACTGATTGAGGGACGGACGCGCGTGGACCTGTTCGAGTACCAGGCGAGGGACCTCTTCGCCAAGCATGACGTGCCGGTGCTGGCCGGCGAAGTCATCGACACGCCGGAGGCGGCGCGCGAGGTGACCGAGCGACTCGGCGGTCGCGCGGTCGTCAAGGCGCAGGTGAAGACCGGTGGCCGCGGCAAGGCCGGTGGTGTGAAGCTCGCCTCCGATCCCGCCGACGCGGTCGAGAAGGCCGGCGCCATCCTCGGCATGGACATCAAGGGCCACACGGTCCACAAGGTGATGCTGGCCCAGACCGCCGACATTGCGGAGGAGTACTACGTCTCCTTCCTGCTGGACCGCACCAACCGCACCTTCCTGGCCATGGCGTCCGTCGAGGGCGGAGTGGAGATCGAGGAGGTCGCCGCCACCAAGCCGGAGGCGCTGGCCAAGGTGCCGGTCGACGCCATCGAGGGAGTCACCGAGGCCAAGGCGCGCGAGATCGTCGAGGCCGCCCGCTTCCCCGCGGAGATCGCCGACCAGGTGGTGGCCGCGCTGCAGAAGCTGTGGGACGTCTTCATCAAGGAGGACGCCCTCCTGGTCGAGGTGAACCCGCTGGTCAAGACCGGCGACGGCACCATCATCGCGCTGGACGGCAAGGTCAGCCTGGACGCCAACGCCGAGTTCCGCCAGCCGGAGCACGCGGCCCTGGAGGACGTCGCCTCGGCCAACGTGCTGGAGGCCGCGGCCAAGGCCAAGGGGCTGAACTACGTCAAACTCGAGGGCGGCAACGTCGGCATCATCGGCAACGGCGCCGGGCTCGTCATGAGCACCCTGGACGTCGTCGCCTACGCCGGTGAGGCCCACGGCGGTGCCAAGCCCGCCAACTTCCTCGACATCGGCGGTGGCGCCTCCGCCGAGGTCATGGCCAACGGCCTGGAGATCATTCTCGGCGACCCGGACGTCAAGTCCGTCTTCGTCAACGTCTTCGGCGGCATCACCGCGTGCGACGCCGTCGCCAACGGCATCGTGCAGGCCCTGGAGCTCCTCAAGGCCAAGGGCGAGGACGTCAACAAGCCGCTGGTCGTGCGGCTGGACGGCAACAACGCGGAGGTCGGCCGCAAGATCCTGACCGACGCCGCCCACCCGCTCGTCGAGCAGGTGGACACCATGGACGGCGCGGCCGACCGCGCCGCCGAGCTGGCCGCCAAGTAACCCCGGACCAGGACAGACGAGGACACCGAGAACCAATGGCTATCTTCCTCACCAAGGAGAGCAAGGTCATCGTCCAGGGGATGACCGGCTCCGAGGGCCAGAAGCACACCCGGCGCATGCTGGCCTCCGGCACCAACATCGTCGGCGGGGTGAACCCGCGCAAGGCGGGCACCAGCGTCGACTTCGACGGCACCGAGATCCCGGTCTTCGGCAGCGTGAAGGAGGCCATGGAGGCCACCGGCGCCGACGTGACCGTCATCTTCGTGCCCGAGAAGTTCACCAAGGACGCCGTCATCGAGGCGATCGACGCCGAGATCGGCCTGGCCGTGGTGATCACCGAGGGCATCGCGGTGCACGACACCGCGGCCTTCTGGGCGCACGCCGGCGCCAAGGGCAACAAGACCCGCATCATCGGCCCGAACTGCCCCGGCCTCATCACGCCGGGCCAGTCCAACGCCGGCATCATCCCGGCCGACATCACCAAGCCGGGCCGCATCGGCCTGGTGTCGAAGTCCGGCACGCTGACGTACCAGATGATGTACGAGCTGCGTGACCTCGGCTTCAGCACCTGCGTGGGCATCGGCGGCGACCCGATCATCGGCACCACCCACATCGACGCGCTGAAGGCCTTCGAGGCCGACCCCGACACCGACCTGATCGTCATGATCGGTGAGATCGGCGGCGACGCGGAGGAGCGGGCGGCCGACTTCGTCAAGGCCAACGTCACCAAGCCGGTCGTCGGCTACGTGGCGGGCTTCACCGCGCCCGAGGGCAAGACGATGGGCCACGCCGGCGCCATCGTCTCCGGCTCCTCCGGCACCGCCCAGGCCAAGAAGGAGGCCCTGGAGGCCGCGGGCGTCAAGGTCGGCAAGACGCCGTCCGAGACCGCCCGGCTGGCCCGGGAGATCCTGGCCGGCTGACCCGGTACCGGCCCACCCCGCAGCCGCCCGCCCCCGTCGCGACGGAGGCGGGCGGCTGCGTGTCCGGCCGGTCCCGGCCGGCTCGGTCAGCCGGACAGGGTGGTCAGTACCGCCGGGACGGCGAGGGCCAGCAGAAGAAGCAGGCTGGCCCACACCCAGCGGCCGGAGGCACGCTCGCTGTGTGCCCGCAGCCGCGGCGCGGGCAGCGGGTCCACCGGCTGCGCGGCGGCCAGCCGGTTGAGGCGTTCGGTCAGCTCCGGGTCGCGCGTCCGCTCCGGGTCGGCGTACGGCTCCGGAATCCGGCCGGCCAGCGCCGCCCTTGCCCGAGCGAGCCTGCGGGCCGTCGCGCCGGTGGTCGCCTCCGCCTCGGCCGCCGTCTCGCGCACCCCCAGGCCCACGGCATCGGCCAGCACCAGGCTGCGCCGGTAGACCGGCGGCAGGCTCAGCAGTCCGTCCAGCAGTTCCCGGTCCTCCGGCTGACCTGGGTACGCCTGGGGGGCGCGGTGCGAGGGGTGGAACCGGTGCCAGGGGGACAGCGCGTACTCGTACGCCGCCGCCCGCAGCCAGCCCACCGGATCGCCGTCCGACGCCACCTCCGGCCACCGCTCCCAGGCGAGGCGGAAGGCGTGCTCCACGGCCCGGGCGGCGACCCGGCGGTGTCCGCACAGCAGGAAGGCCTGCCGGGTCAGCCCGGCGGCGTGCCGGGCGTGCAGCAGGTCGAAGGCGGCCGCGGCGGCCGCGGCGGCCGCGTCGGCGGAGACGGGCTCCTCCCCGGCCCCGTCTCCCGGCTCGTGGTCCCCTGCCTCCCGCGGAGCCTCCGTCGCGGCCCCGGCGTCCGTGGTGGCCGCCGGTCCGCGGTCCGCTTCCGCCGTGGCGTCCGTGGCAGTCTCCATGGAGGCGGTGGTCTCCTTTTCCTCCTCCCCGGTCCGGTCCGTGCCGTCCTCGGTCTTCGTCCGCTCCTTCGCGCCTTCCGCCGTCCCCGCCGCCGAGACCTCGCCGGGAGCCACGTGTGCGGGGGCGTCGTCGCGGGCAGCCGAACCCTCGGGGCCGTCTCCGGTCCCGGCGTCGTCCGCGGTGCCGGCCGGGCTGTCGTCCGTCCCGGGCTCGCAGGCCGGATCGTCGGCAAGGTCTTCGGCAAGGTCTTCGGCAAGGGCTTCGGCCGGGGCGTCCGCCTCGCCGTGCGTGCGGGGTCGTGTGCGTGTGCGCAGTGTGGTGTGCACCGTCATGCCGCTCCCACCGATCGGAAAAGGTGTATAAGCCTATTTTTAGGCGACACGGCGGCGAAATGCGTGTTACCCACGCCGACCGGGTGCAATTGACAGCATGTCCGCGTGAGTCAGCGAAACGTGACGCCGCGACAGCCCGTCCGGGCGTCCGTGACCGGCGCGTGGGTGTGTGAAGGGGTGCTGGCGGCCGGGCTGGGGCTCGGCGCGCCCGCGCTCGTGGTGCTGCTGCTGTGGACCGTCTCCCCGCATCCGGACAGCGGCCCCGGCGGCGCCCTGCGGATCGCCGCCGACCTGTGGCTGCTGGGCCACGGAGTCCAGCTCCTGCGCACCGAGACGCTCAGCGGTGTCCCCGCGCCCGTCGGGCTGACCCCGCTGCTGCTGGCCGTGCTGCCCTGCCGGCTCCTGTACCGGGCCGTGCGCACCGCTCTGGTCCCGCACCCCGGGCAGGCGCTCCGGGTGGTGCTGTGCGTCGCCGCCGGCTATCTGCTGGCCGGCGCCGCGGCCGTGGTCCTCACCGCGGACGGCCCGCTCCGTGCCGTGCCGGCGAGTGCGGCCGTCAGCCTGCCGCTGTTCGTGCTCGTGGTGGCGCTCGCCGCCGCCTGGGCGGTCGAGGGCGGTCCGCCGTGGCTGCCCGCGCTCCTCGCGCCCGGGCGGGGCCCGGCCTCCGGGCTCAGCCGCCGGCGGCTCGGGGCGGCGGTGCGGGCAGCGG
>NZ_BAAAMJ010000037.1:2500-3990 GCF_039529215.1 Streptomyces sodiiphilus
GGTCCGGCGTAGAGGGTAAGACCCCCGTAGCTGAAACGTCAGCGACTCGTTTGAGAGCCACCCAAGTAGCACAGGGCCCGAGAAATCCTGTGTGAATCTGGCGGGACCACCCGTTAAGCCTAAATATTCCCTGGTGACCGATAGCGGATAGTACCGTGAGGGAATGGTGAAAAGTACCGCGGGAGCGGAGTGAAATAGTACCTGAAACCGTGTGCCTACAAGCCGTGGGAGCGTCGCCGTGTTGGTCTTCGGACCGGTGCGGTCGTGACTGCGTGCCTTTTGAAGAATGAGCCTGCNGCAGCTTGCTGTGTGCGGTCGTGACTGCGTGCCTTTTGAAGAATGAGCCTGCGAGTTTGCGGTATGTTGCGAGGTTAACCCGTGTGGGGGAGCCGTAGCGAAAGCGAGTCCTAAGAGGGCGGTTGAGTAGCATGCTCAAGACCCGAAGCGGAGTGATCTAGCCATGGGCAGGGTGAAGCGGAGGTAAGACTTCGTGGAGGCCCGAACCCACCAGAGTTGAAAATCTGGGGGATGACCTGTGGTTAGGGGTGAAAGGCCAATCAAACTCCGTGATAGCTGGTTCTCCCCGAAATGCATTTAGGTGCAGCGTCGTGTGTTTCTTGCCGGAGGTAGAGCACTGGATAGGCGATGGGCCTTACCGGGTTACTGACCTTAGCCAAACTCCGAATGCCGGTAAGTGAGAGCACGGCAGTGAGACTGTGGGGGATAAGCTCCATGGTCGAGAGGGAAACAGCCCAGAGCATCGACTAAGGCCCCTAAGCGTGTGCTAAGTGGGAAAGGATGTGGAGTCGCAGAGACAACCAGGAGGTTGGCTTAGAAGCAGCCATCCTTGAAAGAGTGCGTAATAGCTCACTGGTCAAGTGATTCTGCGCCGACAATGTAGCGGGGCTCAAGTACACCGCCGAAGTCGTGTCACTCACATATGAAACCTAACGGTTGTGTGGGTGGGTAGGGGAGCGTCGTGTGCCGGGTGAAGCAGCACCGGAAGGTAGTTGTGGATGGTTCACGAGTGAGAATGCAGGCATGAGTAGCGATACGCACGTGAGAAACGTGCGCGCCGATTGACTAAGGGTTCCTGGGTCAAGCTGATCTGCCCAGGGTAAGTCGGGACCTAAGGCGAGGCCGACAGGCGTAGTCGATGGATAACCGGTTGATATTCCGGTACCCGCTGTGAAGCGTCAACGCTGAGGCGAGCGATGCTAAGTCCGTGAAGCCGCCTTCGGAGCCTTCGGGTTCCGGGGGAGTGGTGGAGCCGATGAACCAGACTTGTAGTAGGTGAGTGATGGGGTGACGCAGGAAGGTAGTCCAGCCCGGGCGGTGGTTGTCCCGGGGTAAGGGTGTAGCCCGGATGGTAGGTAAATCCGCCATCCACATAAGGGTGAGACCTGATGCCGAGCCGATTGTGGCGAAGTGGATGATCCTATGCTGTCGAGAAAAGCCTCTAGCGAGTTTCATGGCGGCCCGTACCCTAA
>NZ_BAAAMJ010000038.1:0-100974 GCF_039529215.1 Streptomyces sodiiphilus
AGCCACCGCAACAACTCGACCCGCTCCCCCGCACCCAACTCATTCAGATCCGGCAGCCCTTCCTCCACCAACCCGACCGAACCCACCCGATCCTCCATGACGCTCCCCGTCCCCTTCCCTGCTCCGACTCCCCCCATTCTTTCGAACCTCCCGTGAAAACAGCAGGTCAAGCATCGAACTCCACCCGAAGGAGTGAGCCGCGGCAGGGCCGTTCGTGGCGGCCCTCAGGCGCTGGGCTCGCCGGCGGGGGCGGACGCCCGGTCCAGGACGGCGAGTTCGTCAGCGGTCAGGGTCAGCTCCATGGAGGCCAGCAGCGGGCGCAGCTGCTCCGTGGTGCGGGCGCTGGCGATGGGGGCGGCGACGGTGGGCCGGGCGGCGAGCCAGGCGAGGGCGACCGCGGCGTGGTCGGTGCGGTGGTTCGCGGCGACCTCGTCGAGGACGGCCAGGACACGAGGGCCCTCGGCGGTGTCGAGGTACTGCGCGGCGCGGGCGGCGCGCGGGCTGTCCACGGTGGTTCCGGGCCGGTACTTGCCGGTCAGGAAGCCCTTGGCAAGGGCGAAGTAGGGCAGACAGGCCATGCCGTGCCGGGCGACCACGTCGGCGAGTTCGCCCTCGTAGGTGTCGCGGGAGACCAGGTTGTAGTGCGGCTGGAGGGCGACGTAGGCGGCCTTGCCCTCGCGCGCGGAGAAGGCGAGGGATTCCTCCAGGCGGGCGGGCGAGATGTTGGAGGCGGCGATCTCGCGGACCTTGCCGGCCCGGACGAGGTCGTCCAGCGCGGTGATGATCTCGCCCACCTCGACGCTCTCGTCGTCGAAGTGGGTGTAGTAGAGGTCGATGCGGTCGGTGTTCAGGCGGCGCAGGGAGGCGTCGGCGGCGCGCTTGATGGTGTCGGCGGCCAGGCCCTGGTACTCGGGGTGGGCGCCGACCTTGGTGGCGACGAGGACGTCGTCGCGGCGGCCCCGGCGGTCCAGCCAGCGGCCGATGATCGTCTCCGATTCGCCGCCCTTGTTGCCCACGACCCGGGCGGTGTAGGAGTCGGCGGTGTCGATGAGGTTGCCGCCCGCGGTGGCGTAGGCGTCGAGGATCTTGAACGAGGCCGTTTCGTCGGCGGTCCAGCCGAAGACGTTGCCGCCGAGGCAGAGAGGGGAGATCCGCAGGGTGCCCACCGGGCGTCGGGTGATGTCGGTCATGGCGGCCAGCGTAGGGGCCCGCCGCGCGGAGCCGCCGGAGGCGGCGGGGAGAGAAGGCGGCCGGGGCGGGGAGGGGGCCGGCGGCCCGGGACCTCACGAGTGGCGCCAGGGCCGCCGGGTCGCGGGGAGGCAGACCGACGGCCCTGGCGTCGGGGGGGTCGCCAGGGCCGCCGGGGTGGTGGGCCGGTCACACACCGGGGGCCGGTGGGACCGGTCGGGGTGGGCCGTGGGTCAGACGGACAGGCCCTTGTCGCGCAGCCAGGCGAGCGGGTCGACGAAGCTGCCGCCGCCGGGGGCCACCTCCAGGTGGAGGTGCGGGCCCGAGGAGTTGCCGGTGGAGCCGACGTGCCCGACGGTCTCGCCGGTGATGACTTCCTGGCCGGTGGAGACGGTGATCGAGGAGAGGTGGCTGTAGGAGACCTCGGTGCCGTCGGAGAGTTCGACGGTGACGCGGTAACCGTAGGAGCCGGCCCAGCCCGCCTCGGTGACGACGCCGGTGTGCACGTTCTTGACGGGGGTTCCGGTGGGAGCGGCGAAGTCGGTGCCGGTGTGGTTGCTCTGCCACATGGTGCCGCTGTCGCCGAACCGGGAGGTGATGTTGTAGCTGCTGAGGGGGAGGGTGAAGCTGGCGCGCAGCTTGGCGATGCGCTCTTCCTCCTCCTTGCGCTTGCGCTCCTCTTCTGCCTTGCGCTTGCGCTCCTCCTCGGCGAGCCGCTCGGCCTCGGCCTGCTGGGCGGCCTCGGCTGCGGCGCCCGCGGCGGCGGCCTCGACGGCGGCGGCGCGTGCCTCTGCCTCGGCCTGGGCCTCCTGCTGGTCGGCCTGCTGGAGGATGCGGGCGCGCAGCGCCTCGCCGGCGTCGGCCCCGCTGCCGGTGTCGGCGGTGGCGGTGACGGCGGCGGCCTGGGTGAGGGGCGCGGAGGTGAAGGCGACGGTGTCCTGGACGTCCTCGTCGGCGGAGACCAGGGTGCCGAGGCCGGGGATCTGGTCGGGAATGGAGCGGACCTTGTCGGCCGCGGCGTCCATGCCGGGGACGCCCGCGTTGCCCTCGGCGGTCGTCATGCCTCCGGCGCCGACGGCGGCGAAGACGCCGACGCCGAGCACGGCGCGGCTGCGGGCGATGCTGCCGCCGCGCTGCTTGGCGACCCGGTGGCGGCCGCGCACGGGGCGGATCGTGTCCGCGCTGGGGTTCCACTCGCTGATCGGCTCACCGTCGGTACGCTCGGGCCCGAAGTACGCGGGGCCGTTCCCCTCCTGGTGGTGAGGGTCGTACGGGGCGAGGGTGTCGGTCGTACCCTCGCCGTAGGCATGCCGGTTAGACGCCACGGAGGCGCTCTCCTTTCCTTCCTTCGCCTACCGGGTTAGCTGACGGGTTCGGAGCAGGAAGGTCTCCTACGGTCAGCCGGTGGCTGCCGGCTGTCCGATTCACCCCAAGAAACGTGGTTCCCCGGTTCCTTCGGTGCAGTTGTTGCGCACGCGCCGGATTCGGCGACAGAGCACGGCGCCGTCTCGTGACGGCGATGACGACCGCGCTGCGTTATCGAACGTTAATAGACCCGACCGCCATATTCCAAGTGGCGGAGGGAATAACTAGAGGAGAGCCCGGGGACTTTCAGTGGCCAACTCCAGCAAACCGGGCAAAATCTGCCGACCCTAGCGTGGACATAACAATTGACAGTTCATCAAATGTTATGCGGAGCGCCGCCTCTCACTCACCTACGGTGATTCCGCCGGGCGCACCGGTTCGCCGCCCAGCACCCCGGGCAGCGCCTCGTGCAGCGCCTCGGCCGCGGACCGCGGCGTCCAGCCCTTGTCGTCCAGCATCCGCTTCACCTCGGTCCGCAGCAGCCGGGAGAACTCCGGGTAGTGCGGGGTGGCCGGCCGGGGCCGCGCCTCCTGAAGCGCGCACCACAGCAACTCCGCGTAACCCACCGCCCCGTACACCGGCGCGCTCCCCGACGGCGCCCCCGGGGGCAGCTCCCGCCGGTCCCCCGACGGCGGCTCCGGGCGGGCGAAGAAGCGCGACCTGTGGCAGTCCGGCCCGCCGGAACCCTCCAGCCGGTACGCGTCGCGCAGCGCCGGCGCGAACCCCGCCCGCAGCAGGCTGCGCTGGCTGTCGGTACCGGGGTGGGTCAGAAACTCGATCAGCTTCTCGGCGTCCCGCGCCCGGACGCTGTCCGCCGCGACGGCCAGGCTCTGCCCGCCCAGGGCCGCCGCCCCCGGCAGGGTGGTGATCCCGAACCCGACATCCGGGGGAAGGGCGGCGTCCAGCTGCGTCGCGGCATAGGGCCAGTTGCGCATCAGCACCGTGCCGCTGTCCTCGTCGCTGAACTCCCGCAGCGACAGCGTCTCGTCCGCCTCGTCGGCGAGCGGGTTGATCTCGGCGCCGGTGATCCGCTCCAGCTCCCTCAGGCCGGCCTCCAGCTCTTCCCTGCTGCCGACGTAGCGGCCGTCCTCGTCCACCAGCTCCGCCCCCGAACTCCACAGCGCCTCCATGGCGTTGACCGTGAGCCCCTCGTAGGACGCGAGCTGGGTGATGTAGAGGGGATGGCGGGCCCCCCGCGGCCAGTTCCCGAGCAGCTCCCCCAGCGTCTCCTCACGCAACCGCTCCGGCCCCCGGTCCAGCTCGCCCAGCAGATCGGTCCGGTAGTACAGCAGCCCCACATCGGTGTTGAACGGCACCGCGTACACCGCCCCGCGCCACCGGCCCGCCCGGGCGGCCTGCGGCAGGAAGTCCGGCTCCAGCAGCTCTTCGTCCAGCTCCGCGATCAGCCCCGCCTCGGCGAACTCGGGTATCCACACGATGTCGAGGTTCAGCAGGTCGAAGTCGGCGGTGCCCGACTGGAGGGAGGCGACGAGCTGACTGCGGGCGGTGTCCGCCCCCGAGGGCAGCTCCACCAGCCGGGCCTCCCGGTTGCCCTCGATCGCGTTCCACGCGTCGATCAGCTCCCGGCGCACGCTGCGCCCGTCCCTGGTGGTCAGGTCCGCGCTGCTGACCACCACCAGCGGCCGCCCGTCGTCGGCCGGGAACGCATCCGCTTCCGGCCCGCCGGAGCACGACGCGGCCAGCAGCGCCGGCACGGCGAGCGCCGCCAGCACGGCCCCCCGGGCCCGGGCGGCTCTCACGGGTTCCCCCGGCCGGCTCGCCGGTCCGCCCCGGCGTTGTCCAGCAACCGGACCATGCGGCCCTCCCGGACCGGCGGCGCCACCGGCAGCGGATACGCCCACAGCGCGTCCTGCTGGTTGAGGGCCGACCGCCCGCCCAGATACTCCCGGCGGTCGTCGCGGTCCCGGAAGCCCTGCTCGGCCAGGGCCCAGCGGCCCTCGTCCGAGCGCAGCCACCGCCGCAGCCGCTCCACGGCCTCCCGCCGGTCGGCGGCGTCCGCGGTCGCGCCCTCCCAGTGCACCGGGACGAACGTCAGGTCCAGCGCCGGGACATCATTGGGGTAGTAGGCGGTGAACCCGGCGTCGGCTGCGCCGTAGAGGTACCTGCTTCTGCTGCCGGTCAGGCAGGCGGGCCCCAGAGACTCTTCGAGAAGCATCGCGGCGGTGGGCTCGGCGATCAGCAGAGCGGCCCGGGGCTCCTCGCCAGCCAGGGCGCACAGCAGTCGGCTGTCGTCCGCCGGGACCTCCTCGTCCTGTTCCGGCAGGCCGGTGTTGTCCGGGGCGAGGGATTCGGCCAAGGCGTGAGCGAGAGCCGCCTCGGAGGAGTCCGGGTCCGCGTGCCGGACGGGCAACTGTTCCCGCTCAGCGATGGCCAGCAGCTCACCCAGAGAGTGTCTCGGCCTCCAGTCCTCTTCGACTCCCTTGAGCGACCCCGGCACCGCGAGGACCGCCCGGGAGCGGGCCAGCGTCTCCGGCTCGCCCAGGTACAGGGCGCTCTCCGGCCGTTCGACGGCGTCGCGCACCCGGGCGAGCGAGGTGGAGGCGGCGGGCAGCCACACGTCGGGCTGCGGGCCGACGTCGCGCAGCGGCGCGGCGCAGTCCCGCTCCGCGGTCGTCCGGGGGCAGGCCCGCTCCGGTTCGGCCCAGGCGGCCGAGTCCCGTAACGCCCGGACGGCCGGACCGGTCGGCGCGGCGTGGACCGTGGTGCCGATCTGGCGGCAGCCCTCCGGCCGGTCCCCCAGGGGACGGTCCGCCAGGGGGGAGGCGTGGAAACCTTCCAGCACCCGGGCGATCGCCGCCTCCTGTTCGGGCGTGGTCAGGATCCGGAGTTCCAGCGCGGGCAGGCAGGGATCGGGGCCGGGCTGCAACAGTCTGCCCACTGCCAGGGCTGCCGGCGCCAGTCCCACCACGGCCGCCCCCGCCGCCACGGCCAGCACCCGGTGCCACCAGGGCCGTCCCGGTTCGAACGCCGCCCGGGCCGCACGGGTTGCGCGCCCCGGTGCGCTGCGGCGCACCGCCGCGACGCCCCGGCGCAGCGGGGCCGCCAGGCGCGCCGCCCGCGACAGGCCGGGCGAGGTGATGGCCTGGGAGAGCACTGTCCTGCCGCAGGCCCCGACGGTCAGCACGTTCGGGAACCAGTCCTCGGGGTGGCTGCCGGGGTCACGGGCGGCCCGCCGGGCGTCCGCCGCCGCGTGCTGCCCCAGCGCCTCCGGCAGGTCCTCGACGGTCACCGGGCGGCCCGGGACCACTCCCTCGCGCAGCACCCGCAGAAGCGCGGAGGTGAACGGGGTGGGACTGCGGCCGTCCCCCGACCACTGCCGTCCCATCTCCCGCGAGGAGGTGATCAGCGCGTACCGGCGGCCGGCCGGCTGCCCGCCGTTGAGGGCGCTGCCGGAGTAGCAGCAGTCGAGGATCACCACGATGTGCTCGGCGCGGGACTCCCGCAGCAGGCCGGTCAGGTGCCGGTAGCTGATGCCGTGCAGCCCGGCCTCATCGGGGGCGGCCTCGGTGGGCAGCAGGTGCAGTTCACCGACCCGGGGCTCCTGCGGCCCCGGCTCCAGCCGGCCGTGCCCGGCGAAGTACAGCAGCAGCAGGTCCTCCGCGCCGGCGACCGCGTCCCGCACCGCCGCCACCATGCGCTCCCGGCGCGGGGAGTGCAGCACGGTGGTGCGGGCGGCGGCCATGCGCCCGAGACTGTCGTCGGTGAGAACGGCGTTCAGTTCGTCCAGACCGGCCGCCACCGAAGGCAGGTCCGGGTAGTCGCCGTGTGCGTACCGGGACACGCCGATGAGCACCGCCCGGGACCGTCCGGGGTCGGGCTGCTGGTAAGGCATGGCCGGATCACTCCGGAAGCCCGCGCCGGATGGCCCTCGCCGCCCGCTCGGCCATCTCCTCCAGCTCACCGCGCCGGTACGGGGTGCGGCTGTCCAGGGTGATCCGCAGATCGGTGTCCTCGACCGAGATCGTGATCCTGCGGCGGCCCCCGCGGTTGCGCAGGTAGTTGCAGGCCGCGCTCAGGAGCCGGAACACGCTGTCGACCACCGCGGTGGTGACCAGCCCGATCAGCAGCTCGTCCTCCAGGCCCATCGAGCTGCCGGGCGCGCCCTCGCGCCGCTCGACCGTCACCACTCCGCTGAGTGCCGGGTCGGCGTCCAGCCACGATCCGAGCCTGTGCAGTTCCCCGGCGGCGCGCGCCTCGCCGTCCTCCACAGCGACGCGCAGCCTCGGTATGTCCCCCGCCTGTGCGGCCATCTTCGGCCTCCCCATGGCCTTCGGGCGCGCGATGCGGCCCCCGCGCCCGTATCGTCCCGTCATTCTAAAGTCGCACAGCGTGCCGGAACAGTTCCCGGAACGGACCAGTTTCCGGCGTTACGCGTGCTGCCCGCCCCCGGCGTCACCGGCCCGGCCGCCGGCCCCGGACAGCGGCCCGTGCGCGGGGCGCGGGGGCTGCTGGACCGCGAGGATCGCGATGTCGTCGTGCACACCGCCGCGGGAGAACGCGGTGACGCTCGCGATGAGCTGATCGGCCAGGTCGCCCGGGTCCTTGAAGGTCCGGCCGCGCAGTCCGCGCGCCGGATCGTAGAAGGTGCCGCGCTCGTCGCGGGCCTCACTCACACCGTCGGTGTAGAGCAGCAGCTGGGCACCGGGGGGAAAGATCTCCGTGTCCACGTGGTCGTCCCAGCCCCCCACCCCTGTCAGGCCCAGCGGCAGGGCCGGCGCGGAGGGCTCCAGGTAGCGCGGCGTGAGCCCCGGCACCAGCAGCAGGGGGGCCGGATGGCCGCGGTTCAGGATGCGCAACGTGCCGGTGTCGTCCGCGGGGATCTCCACGAGGCAGGCGGTGGCGAAGTTCTCGATGCTCTCGTCGGTGTCCTCGCCGCGTTCCTCGCGCCGGGCGGTGTCCCGGGCCAGGGCGGCGTCGAGCCGGCGGGCGACCGTGCGCAGATCGGCCTTGTACTGGGCGGTCTCCCGGAACGAGCCCAGCAGCACGGCCACCGACTCCGCCGCCTGCAGCCCCTTGCCGCGCACGTCGGCGATCAGCAGCCGCACGCCGTGCGGGCTGCTCTGCGCCGCGTACAGGTCGCCGCCGATCAGCGCGTCGGACTGGGCCGCCACGTAGCGGGCGGCGACACGCACCTGGCCCATCCGGTCGGGCGGAGGCGGCAGCACGGCGCGCTGCACCGCCTCGGCGACACCGCGGGCGGAGGCCACCTGCCGGATGCCGCGCCTCACCGTGCTGTTGATGCCCAGGGCCAGCAGCGAGACCGTTCCGACGGTGGCGATGTTGACGCCCTGGTCGCTCAGCCCGGCCTCGTGCCGCCCCACCAGCAGGGCGGCGACCACCGCCGTGGTCAGCAAGCCAATG
The DNA here is from genome assembly GCF_039529215.1 of Streptomyces sodiiphilus. NCBI lineage: Bacteria > Bacillati > Actinomycetota > Actinomycetes > Kitasatosporales > Streptomycetaceae > Streptomyces > Streptomyces sodiiphilus. The sequence goes on from NZ_BAAAMJ010000038.1 coordinate 7,936, forward strand.
GCGGCGGTGTTGCGGAACGACGACAGGGACGCCGCCACCAGCGGCACGGCGGCGAACACCGGCACGAAGGTGATGTCCGGCGGCGTCAGCAGATTGAGCACGGTACCGAGGACGAGCAGCGCCAGAGGCAGCCAGCGGGCGTAGCCGGCGCGGCTCAGGTTCGACACCGTGTGGGGCACACTCCCCAATCTGCCGCGCCTCGGGCCGCGAGGCGAATCGGCCGGGCCGGTCGGGCGGAAGGACACGGGCTTCTTCCTGCGCCTGCCTCGGGCCGGTGGCGTCCCCTCGCGGCCTGCGCGCGGCCCGGCCCCGTTTGCGGCCCGGCCCGTCGCGGCCCGTCATGCCGTGGCCCGTGCCTGTCCGGTGCTGCCGGACACCTCCCGGCCGTGCCCGGTCAGCCCGCCGCCCGGCCCTCCAGGCCGTAGACCCGGGCCGCGGTACCGGCGAACACCGCCCCCCGCTCCGCCGGACCCAGCCCGGCCGTCAGCTCCCGGGCGGCCTCCAGCACCTCCCCGTAGCCGGCGGCGGTCAGGCACACCGGCCAGTCGGAGCCGAACATCACCCGCCCCGGACCGAACGCGTCCAGCGCCACCTGCGCGTACGGGCGCAGGTTCTCCGTACGCCAGCGGTCCCACCGCGCCTCCGTGACCAGCCCCGACAGCTTGCACACGGTGTTCGGCAGCGCCGCCAGCCGCCGCAGATCCGCCGCCCACCCGTCCGCCGGACCGCCGCTGCCCGGCGGACGGCCGGCGGCCACCGGCGGCTTCGCCAGATGATCCAGCACGAAGACCAGCCCCGGATACGCCCGGGCCGCCTCCACCGCAGCCGGGAGCTGATGCGGCAGCACCAGCAGGTCATAGACCAGCCCGGCCTCGCCCACGGCGGCCAGCCCCCGGGACACGTCCGGGCGCAGCAGCCAGCGCGGGTCGGGCTCGGCCTGCACCTGGTGACGGATCCCGGCCAGCTTCCCCCCGCCCGGCAGCGCCCGCAGCCACGCCAGCTCCTCCGCCACACCCGGGCGGGCGAGGTCCGTCCAGCCGACCACCGCGGCGACGAGGCCGTCACCGCGCGCCAGCTCCAGCAGCTCCGGCGTCTCCTCCGGCACGGTCACCGTCTGCACCAGCACCGTGCCGCCCACCCCGGCCGCCCGCGCCAGGGGCGCCAGGTCGGCGAGCGTGAAGTCGCGGCGCAGCGGCGCCAGCGCCTCCCCGGTGATCCACTCCTGGTCGCGGACGGACAGGTCCCACACGTGATGGTGCGCGTCGACGATCAACGGTCCGCTTCCTCCTCCCCCGCCACGGCGGGCCCCCCGGCCGGCTCCGGGACGGGCGCGTCGGGCGGCAGCAGGCCCGCGGCGCGCAGCTCCTCCCAGAACGCGGCGGGCACCGGACGGCGCAGCATCGCCGCCGCGTCCCGCACCTCGGCCGCCGACCGGCCGCCGGTGAGCACGGCGGCGACCGCCGGGTGGGCGAGCGGAAACCGCAGGGCGGCGGCCCGCAGCGGAACCCCGTGCCGCCCCGCCACCGCCTTCAGGCGCAGGGCCCGCTCCAGCACGGCGGGCGGGGCGGGCGCGTAGTCGAAGGAGGCCCCCGGGCGCGGGTCGGCCAGCAGCCCCGAGTTGTACACCCCGCCCACCATCACCGAGACCGACCGGGCCGACGCGGCGGGCAGCAGGTCGCTCAGGGCACCGGTGTCCAGCAGGGTGTAGCGGCCCGCGCACAGCACCACGTCGATGTCGGTGTCCCGCACGAAGCGGGCGGGCATCGCCGACTGGTTCATGCCCACGCCGATCGCCCCCACCGTGCCCTCGGCACGCATCCGCTCCAGCGCCGGGTACGCCTCCTCCAGCGCCTGCCGCTCGTGGTCGTCCGGGTCGTGCAGCAGGACGACATCGATCCGGTCCAGGCCCAGCCGTCCCAGTGACTCCTCCAGGCCGCGCCGCACCCCGTCCGCACCGAAATCCCACACCCGGCGGTGCGTCGCCGGCACCGCGAACCCGTGAGCCAGGTCGTCACCCACCGCCCCGGGCGCGGGCACCAGCAGCCGTCCCACCTTTGTGGACAGCACATACTCCTCGCGCGGCCGGTCCGCCAGCGCCGCGCCCAGCCGCCGCTCGGACAGGCCCAGGCCGTAGTGCGGCGCGGTGTCGAAGCAGCGCACACCCTCCTCCCAGGCCGCGTCCACCGCCGCCCGCGCCTCCTCCTCCCCCACCGGCGCGTACAGGCCGCCCAGAGCGGCCGTGCCATGGCTCAGCTCGGTGACGGTGACGCCGCTGCGCCCCAGAGGACGGTGCCGCATGCTGCTCCTTCACGTCGGAGGGCGGAGGGACGGGGGCGCCGCGTGGGTGGGAGCCGGGGACCGGGCCCTGAAACAGCGGCCTCGTCGCGGTTTCGGGGCCCGGACCCGTTCCTTCCCGCCCGGGTCACTGACCGACGGGGCGCGGGCGCAGGCCCGCCATGCCGCCGTCCACGGCCAGGGCGGTGCCGGTGACGGAGGCCGCCGCCGGGCTCGCCAGGTAGACGACGGCCGCGGCGACCTCGCCGGCGGTGACCAGCCGGCCCATCGGCTGCCGGGCGCGCAGCGCGGCCCGCTCGGCCTGCGGGTCGTCGGCGGCCTCCAGCAGCCGCGCCACCCACGGGGTGTCGGCCGTGCCCGGGTTCACGCAGTTCACCCGGATGCCGTCGCGCACGTGGTCGGCGGCCATGGCCAGGGTCAGCGACAGCACGGCCCCCTTGCTCGCCGAGTACAGGGCGCGCTGCGGCAGCCCGGCGGTGGCGGCGATCGAGCAGGTGTTGACGACGGCGGCGTGCCGGGAGCGGCGCAGGTGGCCGAGCGCGGCGCGGGTGGTGCGGACGATGCCGAGGACGTTGACGTCCAGGACGCGGTGCCACTCCTCGTCGTCGTTGTCCTCGACGGTCCCGGCCGCGCCGATGCCGGCGTTGTTGACCAGGATGTCCAGGCCGCCCAGGTGGCGGGCGGCGGAGGCGACGGCGGCACGCACCGCGGCGTCGTCGCGGACGTCGGCGCGGAAGCCGCGCAGCGGTTCGCCGCCGGTGCCGTCGTGGTCCCGGTTGAGGGCGGTGGCCGCGCGGTCCAGGACGGCGACGTGGGCGCCCCGGGCGGCCAGCAGCCGGGCGGTGGCCAGGCCGATGCCGGAGGCGCCGCCGGTCACCAGCGCCCGCAGCCCGGCCAGGTCACCGGGCGCCGCCGGGGCGGGGACAGGGGCGGGGGCGGTGTCGCTCATGCCTCTCCTTCCGTTGCCGGCGGGTGCGGTGTGCCGTGCGGGGGCCGCCGGGGTGCGGGGATCCCGGGGCGGCCGGAGGCGCGGGCGGCCCGGCGGTCCACAGCGATGGCGGCGGCACCGGCGGCGGCACGGTCGGCGGTCCAGAAGGCGCCGTGCGGGTAGCCGTACTGGGCGAGCGCCGCCGGGCGCATCTGTGAGGAGAACCCGGGGGCGGTGGGGGCGGCGTAGTGGCCGCCGGTGATCCGCACCGGGTCGGTGAAGTGCTCGTGCAGGTGGTCGACGTACTCGATCACCCGGTCCTCCGTGGTGCCCGAGAGTGCCACGTAGTCGAACATCGCCAGGTGCTGCACCAGCTCGCACAGCCCCACGCCCCCGGCGTGCGGGCAGACGGGCACGCCGTGATACGCGGCGAGCAGCAGGATCGCCAGGTTCTCGTTGACGCCCCCGACCCGGGCCGCGTCCAGTTGCAGCACGTCGACGGCACGGGCCTGCAGCAGCTGCTTGAACATGACGCGGTTGTGGGCGTGTTCGCCGGTGGCGACCTTCACCGGCGCCACGGCGGCCCGGACGGCGGCGTGGCCGAGGATGTCGTCCGGGCTGGTGGGCTCCTCGATCCAGTACGGGCCGGACCCGGCCAGGGCGCGGGTCCATTCGACGGCCTCGCCGACGTCCCAGCGCTGGTTGGCGTCGATCGCGATGCGGATGTCCGGGCCCACGGCGGCGCGGGCGGCGCGCAGCCGCCGGATGTCGTCGTCCAGGTCGGCGCCGACCTTCAGCTTGATCTGGGTGAAGCCCTCGGCCACCGCCTGCCGGGCCAGCCGCGTCAGTTTCTCGTCGCTGTAGCCGAGCCAGCCCGGACTGGTGGTGTAGGCCGGGTAGCCGCGCTCGCGCAGTACCTGGGCGCGGGTGTGCGCGCCCTCCTTGCCGCGGCGCAGCAGCCGCAGCGCGTCGCCCGGGGTCAGCGCGTCGGTGAGATAGCGGAAGTCCACCTGGGACACCAGCCACTCCGGCTCGGCGTCCGCGAGCAGTTGCCACAGCGGCTTGCCGGCCCGGCGGGCGGCCAGATCCCACACCGCGTTGACCACCGCGCCGATGGCCATATGCATGACGCCCTTCTCCGGGCCCAGCCAGCGCAGCTGACTGTCCCCCGTCAGCTCCCGGTACAGCGCCCCCGGGTCCGCGCACAGCGCGTCCGCGTCCCGTCCCACCACGTACGGCAGCAGCGCCTCGATCGCGGCGACCTGCACGTCGTTGCCCCGGCCGATGGTGAACACGAAGCCGTGCCCCTCCGCGCCGTCCGCCGCGTCGGTGCGCAGCGTCAGGTAGGCGGCCGAGTAGTCCGGGTCCGGGTTCATCGCGTCCGAGCCGTCCAGCTCCCGGGAGGTCGGGAACCGGACATCGCGGGTGTCGGCGGCCACCACCCGCGCCGGGCGCGGCCCGGACGGACGCGCACCGCCGGTGGCGCTCACGCCTGGGCCAGGGTCTGGCGCTGCCGTCCCAGCCCGGAGATCTCCAGCTCGACCGTGTCACCCGCCCGCAGGAACGGCACGTCCGGCTTGCCCAGCGAAACCCCGGCGGGAGTACCGGTGTTGATGACGTCGCCCGGATACAGCACCATGAACCGGCTCAGGTAGAGGACCAGTTCCGCGACGGGGAAGATCATGTCGGCGGTGGTGCCGTCCTGCCGCCGCTCCCCGTTGACGGCCAGGGTCAGCCGCAGGTCCTGCGGGTCACCGGCCTCGTCCGGGGTGACCAGCCACGGGCCGAGCGGGTTGAACGTCTCGCAGGACTTGCCCAGGTCCCACTGCGGGGAGAAGTCCAGCTGGAACTCCCGCTCCGACACGTCGTGGCTGACCGCGTAGCCGGCGATCGCCGCCAGCGCGTCGTCCTCCGACTCCAGGTAGCGGGCCTTGCGGCCGATGACCACCGCCAGCTCCACCTCCCAGTCGGTGCGCGTGGAGCCGCGCGGCACGAGCACCGTGTCGTCCGGGCCGACGACACAGTGCGGGTCCTTCATGAACACCACCGGCCGCTTCGGCGGCTCGGCACCCGTCTCGGCCGCGTGGTCCCGGTAGTTGAGGCCGATGCAGACCACCTTGCCCGGCCGCGCCACCGGCGCCCCGACCCGCAGCCCCGACGCGTCCAGCTCCGGCAGCTCCCGGCGCTCCAGCGCCTCCCGCGCCCGCTCCACACCGCCCGACGCCAGGAACGCGCCGTCGATGTCACCGGTCAGCCCGGACAGATCCAGCACCCGTCCGTCCCCGGCCAGAACCGCCGGCCGCTCCTCACCGGGCGCACCCACTCGCAGCAGCTTCACCGGCACACGCTCCACTCGTCACAGGGATGGCTCTTTGCGCCGGTACGGTATCTGTCGAACTTAGTTCCCCACAAGGAAACAGAAGGACACAGAGTGGGTGACATATGCTGACCGCCAGCCGTGACCTCTCTCGCCGGATGCCCCTCCCTTGCGGGCGAGGGGCCGCATCTCCTCTGTCGCGGCCCGGGATTCCGTGGACTCAGCCCCGGGCGTCACGCACGCCACGGCACTTCGGCGGGATGGCCGGGCGGCGACCGGCAGGAAAGGGCGCCGGTGGGCAGTCCCGCCCCCAGTGACCGTGCCGCCTTGTCGATGGCGTCGACGTGGCGTTGCTACCATCACGTCGCCGACATGCCGGGGCTCCGTTGGGGGATATCGTGGATTCTCTCCCCATCAGCGTCGCCGAAATAGCCGCACCCATTTCCCGAATGCTCGCCCGTGAGCTTGCTGACGGATTCGTCGACCCTTCATCTGCCTGCGATGTGTATGAGGCGGCAGTGTATTCCGCTGCATCCCTTGCACACGATCCGGAGCTCACATCCCGGTTGCCAGAGGGCGAAGCACTGAACAGGGAAGCGGCCGGGATCCTACTGGCCACCCTGAGCCACCACCCGGCGCTGCGGGCCATGCACCACCTCTCCTACCCTCAGGCGATCATCAGCACCGATCCTGTCACCACACTCCGCCCTCCGAGGCTTTTCAACGACCCACGCTTGCTCGGCAAACCTGGCGGGGCACTCTGGACTTCGTCCTTCCTGGCACCGGACGCCCCGGCATGGAGTGCGATGCGGGTCAACGACCACTTCGCACCGGGGCGAGCACTGAGAGGGATTGAGTTCCTCCGACCCCAAAGATGCCAACGTCTTCACCATCAGCCGGGCCAGTGACTTCAGAGATCTGTGCGACAGATTCGGATCCGCAGATTCGCAAGGACCGCCGACCATCGACTGGCCCCGGGTGGCTGAGACCTACCACGCAGTCCACCTGACATTCACCGGGCTCATCCTTTCTCAAGGCGTGCCCGTCGAGACCAGGCTCGGGACGATGATGTTGAGAGGCTGGGACTCGGAGAGCACGGCCTGGCTGAGGCTCCCCCCGCCCTCCCGACTCGGAAGACATTTCGCACCAGCGTGAACAGCTGGGCCCTTGACGTGGCACCTTCTTCGGCCTGGCCAGGGATCACCACGCACGAGGACTTCGGATCACCGCCGGAACGACGGTCGGCCTTGGAGGCCCTACCCCCGCCAGCCCTGGCGAATGCGCAACGGGCCTGGTCCCGCATGGGCGGTGGAGACTGCCTCGGCGCGGGATGGCAGGGACCATCCCCGCATGCGCGGGGAGCACGTCACGAACCCCCAGCGAGTCCCGCTGTCCGTGGGACCATCCCCGCATGCGCGGGGAGCACGTGGGCCTGGCGGTCATGCTGCCGGGCTTCGGGGGACCATCCCCGCATGCGCGGGGAGCACAGGGCCTGGCCATCACCATCGGCGAACTTGGTGGGACCATCCCCGCATGCGCGGGGAGCACGAGCTGACGCGCCGGAAGCCGGTCGATCCTCGGGGACCATCCCCGCATGCGCGGGGAGCACCGCCCCAGCGAGCGCCACGCCCTGCGCGCGGTGGGACCATCCCCGCATGCGCGGGGAGCACGTCCAGACCACGCAGTACTGGTCCAAGGCGGCGGGACCATCCCCGCATGCGCGGGGAGCACCGGAAAGGCTTGCCAGCGAATGAGCCGGTCAAGGGACCATCCCCGCATGCGCGGGGAGCACATTCGGCGACATCCTGCCAGCGGACACCGGTCGGGACCATCCCCGCATGCGCGGGGAGCACGGCCTCACCGACCTGTACGCGGTGCGCATGGGGGGACCATCCCCGCATGCGCGGGGAGCACGGCCCGCTGTGGACGATGGTGGAACCAGTGAAGGGACCATCCCCGCATGCGCGGGGAGCACGACAATGTCACCATGCCCGGTGTAACCGCCGAAGGACCATCCCCGCATGCGCGGGGAGCACTCGTTCCACTCGTCTGCGGTGAGGGTCATCGGGGGACCATCCCCGCATGCGCGGGGAGCACACTTGCTGACCAGCGCTTTCACCTACAGGCGCAGCCGTTTTTCATTACTTGTCGAGATTCCGGCATAGCCGAAGCTGGGGCAACAAAGAGACATATGGGGCGACCTTAACGCCTCTGCACTGGCTCGAAGTTGTGCGACTGGGCACCGAGTATGAAAGCTCGCCACCCCTCGACTGGCACATCGAGGTGAGGCCCCAACGCGCGCTTGGAGTCGCGCACGCCTACGGCGCGGGAGGCGAGACGGACCACCTCCACACAGTCCCCTTCTCCCCCGCTGTAGCTGGACTTCCACCAAGCTACGCCTGGGGTGGCTCCGTCGCCTCGATTGCTTGCCATGCACCGTCACCTCTCACTTCAGACCGAGCACCAACTCGGCGAGCATGTCGCAGGACACGCGAGGGCTGAGCGCCGCAGCGCACAGAGCGTCGAAGGCCGACGCATAGGCCCGCACCTCATCCACACTGTCGAGATAGACCGACGTGAGCAAGCCCTCCTCGCACACAACGTGGCTCTCCTCCGGAAGCGGGAAGGTGAAGATCACGAAGGGCCCACTACCACCAGGGTGCTCACCCACACCCAGCGGCAACACTTGCACATCGACGTTCGGCCTGTCGGCCACTTCGAGCAAGTGCTCGACCTGCGCCCTCATCACCGACTCACCGCCGACGCCGCTACGTAGGGCCGCCTCACCAATCACCGCACGAAATGTGAGACTTCCACCGCCGGCCAGCAACGCCTGACGCCCCAACCTCACTTCAACCCGACGTTCCAACTCCTCTTCACTCACCACTGCCGGATGAGCGGCGATGATGCACCTCGCGTAGGCAGGCGTCTGGAGCAGCCCCGGGATGAGCAGAGGCTGGTAGCTACGCATTCCCACCGCTTCAGCTTCCAGCGCAATGAAGTCCGTGTATGCGGGCCTCAGCCCCGAGGCATGCCGCTCCCACCACCCCGACTTCCGCCCCTGACGGGACATCTCCACATACGACTCGACCCGCTCCTCGTCGGTCACGCCGTACAGCTCAAGCAACTGACGCAGGTCACGAGCCCTCAACCCTGACCTTCCCAGCTCCAGCCGCGAGATGGTCGCCTTGTGACACTCCAGGTGCCGGGCCACTTCTTCCAGAGTCAGCCCAACCTCCTCTCGCCTGCGTCGCAGCAACATTCCGAGACGCCTTCTGCGCACAGTCGGGTTCCGGTCAACGGGCACGTGGGCCCTCCCCTGCATCTCCGCTGCCAGGCCTGGCGCCTGACGACAAGTCCGCGACGAACGTTCAACCGATCGTGGTGTTCGTGTTGCACTCCGTGGCGTTGCACCTTCATGCTGTCGCACGAGAGCGACACATTGCAAGCGAACACATGCATTGCGTTACTTCACGCCGTGTCGCAGTCGGCCATCACGAGAGAGGTAGCCCATGTCCCACCTCGCGCAACAGCTCCGCACCCCGTCACGCAACTTCACAACCTCGTTCGCAGCCTCAGCCGAGGGCGCCCATCTGGCACGACGGATCGCCGCACTCCAGCTCTCCGAGTGGGGGTACCTCACAGATACACCGACGCTCCTCATCGGCGAGTTGGTCGCGAATGCCACGACTCACGGGCGAGGACCGTCGCCCGGCCTCCATCTGGGCATGTCCACATACGAGGGCACAAGCCAGCTCTCATGCAGCGAAAGGTTGCCAGGCCAGTCAACTGATCATTCACAGGAGAACTTGCCGGAGCCGGGTCGCTGCCTCCTCACTCCCGCAACCACCACGCTGCTCATCGAGGTGACCGATGGGTGTGCAACGCATCCCCCAACAGCGGAAACAGCCCCTTGCCAGGAGGCGGAATCGGGTCGGGGCATGCTTCTCGTCGCCGTTCTCTCGACCGCGTGGGGTAGCCGTAGCCGTGCCCCTTTCAGTGGGAAGACGGTGTGGTGCACATGCCCCCTCACGCCCACCTCGCCGCCGTCACGCGTACCGCTCCAGCCGAGACAGGGGGACTTGAACGGCGGGGCCGGGGCCTCCCACTGAAGCTCAGCCGCCCGCCTGAGGGACACCGTGCGTACCCCCAGGCCCATCCCCGCATGCGCGGGGAGCAGGCCCGCGAGATCGGCCGCACGATGGCAATGAAGGGACCATCCCCGCGTGCGCGGGGAGCAGATGGTGTGCGCTGAAGTGGTCGGGCCAGTACGGGGGCCATCCCCGCGTGCGCGGGGAGCAGTCCAGCCCGGTCACCGCGATAGCCGTGGGGATGGGGCCATCCCCGCGTGCGCGGGGAGCAGCCCACCGACCCGGCCGACAACGACGGCTGCCTGGGGCCATCCCCGCGTGCGCGGGGAGCAGGTCACCAGCAGCGTCGGGCGCTGCCCCGCAGGGGGGCCATCCCCGCGTGCGCGGGGAGCAGAAGCTAAAGTTGTTCCATTTCCCGATGACCCAGGGGCCATCCCCGCGTGCGCGGGGAGCAGCGCGGGCCGCGTGGTCGAGCTCAGCCGCCACAGGGGCCATCCCCGCGTGCGCGGGGAGCAGAAGGCGTACTCAGCCGCTTTCAAGTACTTGTTGGGGCCATCCCCGCGTGCGCGGGGAGCAGCGGCCGGCGCCTTGGCCTTGGTACGTGAGCCAGGGGCCATCCCCGCGTGCGCGGGGAGCAGTCGATGGGAACTGTGCACGTGGCGTGAATTACGGGGCCATCCCCGCGTGCGCGGGGAGCAGCGTGCGCCTCATAGGTAGTGTCGGCTTCCACCGGGGCCATCCCCGCGTGCGCGGGGAGCAGGACTTTTCCGGCCCCCGGGATTTCTACTGTCGGGGGCCATCCCCGCGTGCGCGGGGAGCAGCCGGCCTGATTTCCGGGACCGCCCCGGGATTTGGGGCCATCCCCGCGTGCGCGGGGAGCAGTCGGCGGCGAATTTCCGTCCGGGCGCGGCGATGGGGCCATCCCCGCGTGCGCGGGGAGCAGCTCGGCTTCCTTGGCCTCAAGCTTGGCAAGCTCGGGCCATCCCCGCGTGCGCGGGGAGCAGGAAGTCTTCGGGTCCGGCCGTTTAGCTGCGTAGGGGGCCATCCCCGCGTGCGCGGGGAGCAGGCGGGGGACAGAACTCCAACGGGCACAAACTCGGGGCCATCCCCGCGTGCGCGGGGAGCAGAATCACAGTCACGAACACCCGGACATCCGGATGGGGCCATCCCCGCGTGCGCGGGGAGCAGTGGGCCCGATTGCGCTGGTCATTGCGGCTATTGGGGCCATCCCCGCGTGCGCGGGGAGCAGGGCGGGTCGGCGATGTTCCGCCATGTGGTCCCGGGGCCATCCCCGCGTGCGCGGGGAGCAGCTGGGTGCCAAGGGCGGTGGCGATGGCCTCCAGGGGCCATCCCCGCGTGCGCGGGGAGCAGGCTACCTCGCGCCCAATTTCAAACGGGTCAGCGGGGCCATCCCCGCGTGCGCGGGGAGCAGGTCTGCAACGATTGCTACGGTGAGGGAGGCTGGGGGCCATCCCCGCGTGCGCGGGGAGCAGGCGGGGCAGGTATCGGCGGCCGTGGTTGCGCTGGGGCCATCCCCGCGTGCGCGGGGAGCAGTTGCCGCTGATCTCGCTTCCGATACGCTGGCGGGGGCCATCCCCGCGTGCGCGGGGAGCAGGGGGGCTTCCGGTACGGGGTCCGGATGCAGCGGGGGCCATCCCCGCGTGCGCGGGGAGCAGGAGCAGCACCATCTTGGGCATGACGCCTCCTTGGGGCCATCCCCGCGTGCGCGGGGAGCAGACTTGCTGACCTGCGGGTTTATCGGCGGGGGAGGCTGTTTTTCCTTACTTGTTGAGAGTCCGGCATTGGCGGCAATACAGACATCGGCTCACCTGTTTCCGTAGCGGCGGCGTTTGCCGGCCTTGCTCCAGCCGGGCTTGATGGTGGGGGTGGTGCTGCGGTCGCTGGGGCGGCGGATGAGGGTCATGCCCTCGTGGTCGACCGGGTGCCACTTGTGGTCGTGTGTTCTGAAGGTGAAGCCCTGCTCGTTGTTCGTGGTGTAGGCGAGCAGGGCGCGGCCCTTGCCCGCGTACTGGCGGACCTCGTCCCACAGCACGTCCCGGACGCGGGCGGAGGGGCCGCCGATGAAGACGCCGGGGGATATCTCCAGCAGCCACCGGGTGAGGAGGCCCCGCAGGCCGACTGGGCAGTCGGTGAGCACGATGACGGTCACCAGATCACTCCCTCGGCGTAGTTGCGGCCGGCGTCGAGGTCGGGGCCCCGGTCGGTGCGCAGGGTGACGCGGTCCTCGGTGTCGAGTTCCGTGCCGGGGTCGGTGGTACCGCCTGCCGGGAGGAGCAGCGTCTTGATGTCCTTGACGCAGCGGTCGAGCAGGCCGGCCTCGTTGACCCGGTCGCGCAGCGCGCGGCGGGTGCGGGAGCCGATGTCCTCGGGGCTTTCCGCCGCGACGTCGAAGGCCACGGGGATGCCGATCTCGGTCTTGTAGAGGTCGGCGATGTCGAGGACGAACGCCAGCTCGTGGCCGGAGTGGACGAAGCCGAGGCTGGGGCTGCACCCCAGGGCGGAGACGACGGCCTGGGCGATGCCGTACATGCACTGGGCGGCTGCGGTGACGCCCTGGTTGGGTGCGTCTCCGGCGGTGAAGTCCCCGGGGACGTACTGGCGTCCGTGCCACGGGATGCCGACGCGTGCGGCCTGTGCGCGGTAGCAGCGCTTGACCCGGTCGCCCTCCATGCCGAGGAGTTCCTGCCGGGTGGCGCCGGAGGGGTCCTCGTCCGGGAAGCGCATCCGGTACATGGCCCGGGCGACGTCCAGTCTGGTGCGGCGGTTGGCCCACGCGGTGGCCTGTGCCTCGGCCAGGGCTGCGGAGCGGGTCAGGGAGCGGCCGCCCGCGTAGAAGCGGACGCCTCGTTCGCCGACCCACACGACGCCCGCGCCGCTGTCCCCGAGCACGCTCATCGCCTGGTGGGTGATGCGCGTGCCGGGGCCCAGCAGCAGGGTGCCGATGGTGGCGGACGGGATGTGGACGGTGCCGTCGACGTCGTCCGCCGTGATGGCGTTGGAGTCCCGGTGCACGGTGCAGCGTTCCAGGTAGACGAACGAGGAGCGGTCGCCGACCCGGGTGAGTTCGCGCGGACTGGAGGCGCGGCGTTGGCCGGCGGTGGTCATGACGTGGCACCCGCCGGCGCGGTGTCCGGGGCGGGAGCCAGGGTCATCAGGCCGCAGCCGTATGCCTTCCCACGGCCGACGCCGGTGGTCAGGGTGTGGCGGAGTGCGTCGGGGTCGGTGACTTCCAACAGGCCGTCGAAGGTGGCGGTGACCATGGTGACCCGATTCCGTTTCCGAGCCTGGGGCCTGCCGTCGGGGCCGGTCGCCACGTTCTGACCGGGCGCCGTGGTCTTGTCGAACTCGCGGCGGTGGCGGTCGTGGACGACGACCTGCAGGTGCTCGTGTCGCTCGCGGGGGCCGCGGAGGTGGGCGGGGCGCTCCAGCAGGCGGATGCCCAGTGCGTCCTGGCGCTCCACCAGCCAGCCGACCTGGTGGTGCGGGGTTCGGTGTGCGGTGCGCTTGGTGGGTTCGCCGTCCTCGCGGCGGATGGAGTGCACCGGGTTGGCGGTGAGCCGGAAGTTCCAGGTGCTGCCTGGGGTGAGGCGCGCGAGGAAGGACGCGTAGTCGTGCGTCTTCCACCCGGGTTGCGCGGCTGCGGGCCATCCGGCTTGTTCGACGAGGTGGGTGAGGTCGGGGGCAGTAGGGCTGACGATGTAGAGCAGCACTTCGGCCCGGGCGTTGTGGTCGGCGCGCCACAGCACCCGTGGGCTGCCGGGGGTGGTGGTGTCGCCGGGCAGGAGGTCCGGGAAGCCGGCCATGACGGCCGCGTGCAGGCGCTGTGGTGAGGACAGCAGTCTGCGCGCGCCCGCGCGTGCGGTGTTGAAGCGGAAGCGGGTGAGGTGCATCAGCTGCCGCCTCCCAGTGCGGCTTCCGGGTCGTGGTGGAGAAGGATGCCGTGGCCGCCGGTGCGCCGGTCACCGGTGGCGCGGGGATTGGCGATCCGGACGTGTCCGGATCGCACGGCGCGCAGCGCGTAGCGGCGGTGGAGGGGGTCGAAGCTGAGCGGGTGGTCGCGCAGCAGGTCGCCGGGGCCCGTGTCTGCGGTGTCCTGGCCGTTGCCGTCCGCGTCGCCGCCCGCCGGGCCGCTGTCCCCGCTACCGGGCCGCGGTTCCCCGGAGGGCGGGGCGTCGGAGGCCGGGCCATCGGTGAACGTGCGGAGCAGGACGGTGGGTTCGCTTCGTCTGGCGCGCTGGTGCCACTCCGACGCCCGCCAGGGTTCGGCGGCCAGGGCGCCCGTCACGTCCGTTCCGGTGCGCACCCCGAGGTCGAGGCGGCGGGACGGGGGGCAGGAGCGGCGTCCGAGGTAGGGCAGGAACACCGGGCGCCGCACGGCCTCGTGCAGGTCGGCGATGAGGTCGTCGTCGCCCTCGACCGCGGCGACGAAGACGGCGTCGGCCAGGTAGTAGCGGTGCGAGACGGGCATCGACTTGTCGGTGTCGAAGTGGTGTGCGGTCTGGAAGTCCGTGAGTCGGGTGCCCGGCTGGTCGACGCGGACGCCGAAGCGCAGGTCGGCCAGGTCGGAGAGGTCGGCGGTGCGGTCCCGCCCCTGGGCGGCGGCGAGCAGGCCGATGACGCCGCTCTTGGTGGGTACCGCTTCGGTGGTACGGCGTGCGAAGCGGGCCGAGGCGCCCCAGGACTGGAGGGGGCCGGCCAGTTGCAGCACGAGGACACTCATGCCCCCTGCTCCCGGCGCTGCTGCACGGCCCGGCCGACGGCGGTGACCAGTTCGGAGAGGGTCACTTCGGTGCCGAGGCCGGCGAGGTCGGCGGTGGCGTCGCCGACACGCATGACCCAGGTTTCGGTGCCCTCGGCGGCGTCGTACGTGGACTCGACATCCGGGATGTACTTGGCCAGCTTCTCGCAGGCCTCGCGGACGTGGCCCGAGTCGCCCTTCGTGGGCTGCTCGAACGCGCCGACGAAGCTGATGGGCCGGTCGGAGCGGAGCTTGACGACGACGGCGTCGGGGAGGGTGTGGTTGCCGAAGGTGTTGACCTTGCCGGTGGGCATGGAGGAGATGAAGCCGCGCACGAACGCCTCGACGGCGCGGCGGACGGGGTCCGCGGCGGGGTCGTCGTCGCGGATGCCGGGGCCGAGGTTCTTGGCGAGCTGGTCGACGTTGAGCGCGGCGTAGCGGTAGAGGGTGGCGGAGTTGAACTCGACGGTGCCGATCATGCCGGCGCCGGACTCCTCGTCGGTGTTCCGGTCGTCGACGGCGGTGTAGTAGTCGGCTTCCGTCTCGGCGGCGTGGACGCTGATGGCGTGGGCCACCTGGGTGGAGGCGTCCACGTTGATGTCGGCGGCGTCGGCGACCATGCGGCCGAACAGGGCGATGTCCACCGAGTGCCGGGTGTTGGCGATCTGCTTGGCCTCGGCCTTGTTCTCCTTGGACTTGAAGAACGCCTTGATGTCCTCGCGTCCGCGCAGGGCGAGTTCGGCCAGGCCGTCGCGCTGGCGGCTGCTGAGGAACATCAGGTAGGAGGACTCCGGGGCGGCCTGCTCGGCGTCGGTGTCCGTCGCGTCCGCGTCCTTGGCCGACTTGGCCTTGCGCTTGGGGACCTCGATCTTGCTGCCGGTGGCGATCTGCACGGTCTCCGCGGCCAGCTTCACGGCCTCGGCCCGCTCGACCGTGTCGTCCTGCTGCTGGATGCTGTCCGCGACGAGCTCGGCGACCTTGCGGGTGCGGACGCCGAGTTCGGCGGGTTCCAGCAGTTCGGTGAACGCCTCGCGGGTGGCGCGCTTCCATGCCTGGCTGGAGACGCGGGAGCGGCGCACGCCGCCGTAGACGGCGGTCTTTGGGGCGCCGGTGTCGTCCCGGTTGATGTTGCTCGGCGGCACGGTCTGGATCACGTGCAGGTCGAGGATGGTACGGCTCACGAGTCGTCCTAGGTAGTGGTGGTTCGTGTGTGGAGGAGCTGATGCGGCGGTTGGACGGGCGGCAGAGCGCGCCGGTCGCCGCTCGGTGTCAGAGAGGGCTGCCGGTGGCGGTGCCGGGGTCGGGAGCGTCGCCGTCGCCCTGGCCGTCCTTCTTCTTCGCCGGGGGCCGGTAGGCGTGGAAGCCCCGGCCCCAGGCGCGGCGGACCTCCGCCAGACCGCCCGGCTGCTGGGCGCGGTGGAGCTGGTCGGCGAGGCGTGCGTAGTCCAGCGGCACTGCGTCGCGGCGCAGGAGGGTGACGAGTTCCCGCAGCCGCTGGGAGAGGGTGGTGATGTCGGGGGCGGTTCCGGCCTGGACGAAGCGGCGGCGCAGCGCCTCGTCGATTTCGTCGCCCGGCATGAGCCTGCGCACTGCGCCGCCGAGGTCGGTACCCGGCCTGTCGCGGACGTGCATCCTGTCGTTGCGGTGGGACTGCTGGTGCACCGCGTAGAGGGTGAGGGCGATGTGCGCGGCGAGTTCGCCGTGTTCGGCGTCCTCGTCGAGGAGTGCACCGCCGGGGTAGAGGCGCGGGTCGCCGGTGAGGCCCCACAGGTCGGGGACGGCCTCAATGGGCCGGCCGGCTCCCCGGCGCAGCCGGGCCAGAGCGGCGACGGCCTCCGGCCGGTCGGGTACGGCGAGGTAGCCCCGCTGGATGGGTGTGATGAGCTCGTGAACGACCGTGCCGGTGATTCCCAAGGGGCGGCTGTAACCGGCGTTCCGGGGCTGGTTCGCGTTCCGGGTCTGGGTCATGATGCGTGCGCCTCGGGGTTCTGGTCGTCGGAGTCTTCGGCGGTTGCGTCGGCGTCGGGAACGGGCGTGTCCGGGCCGGGGGCGGCATCGGCGGGGACGGGAATGTCGTCGGCGTCGGCCGTGTCGGCGTCGGGTGCCGCTGCCAGGGGCAGGGCCTTGCGGAGGCGGCGGTGGAACCACAGCTGGGCGGAGGCCGCCGTCAGCCAGTGGCTGCCGTTGCCGGTGGCGACGATCCTGCCGTCCCAGGCGGCCTGCGGGGCGTTGTCCACGAGCTGGTCGCCGAGGCTGCTGACGAGCCGGCGGGCCTGGCGCTGCCAGTCGCGGCGGCGCTCCTGCGGGTCCTGGCCCGGCCTGATCTCGGCCAGCCAGGTGCGGAAGGGGGCGTCCAGTTCGCCGAAGCCGAGGTCACGGGCCTTGTCGCGGGGGCCGTCGGTGTCGGCGCCCGCGGCGACGGCGATGTCGGAGGCGAGGTCTCCGAGGACGCCGATCGCGCTGTCGGCGTCGGTGACCGCGTCGATCGCGGCCTGGCCCAGTCCGCGGTCCCGGTCGTGCAGCAGGACGACCGGGAGGGGCACCGAGTCGTCGATGACGTCGTCGATGACGGACTGCTGGGTGCCGTAGCGGGCGCCGACCAGCCGGGCCCGGATGAGGTAATCCTGCGGCAGGAAGCCTTCGACGGTGAGTCCGGCGATCCAGTCCAGGATGCGGGGGCGCACCACGGCCGCCGCCTCCTGGCGCTGTTCGGCGCCGCGCACCTGGCCGGCGACGAGGGCGCCCAGGCCGCGCCAGGCGGTGCGCGCCGGGTCGTGCTCGCGCGGCAGGTAGACCTGCGGCAGTTTGTGCTTCTTCTCCTGTGCGGGGCTGCGGCGCCAGGCCGTCATGGGCTCGCGGTAGTGCATGTTGCGGGGCGTGAGGGGGTCGCCGTAGCAGAGCAGCACGCCGTGGATGCCGTCGGCGTCGTGGTGCAGGCGGATGCGGCGGGTCTGCCAGGTGTACAGGTCGCGGACGCCGGACGGCCGGGTGGCCAGTTCGACGGCACCGGCCTGGGCGGCGGTGGAGGGCTCGCGACGCCAGGCGGGCCGGTCGTCGCTGTCGGCCCGGAAGTTGGCGGTGTCGGTGGCGATCAGGTTGAGCAGCAGCGTGTCCCTGAGGGTGTCGCCCTCGGCGAAGACCCCGCCCAGGTTGCCGGACCAGCCGACGCCCTGCGGGTAGCCCTTGCCGCCCTTGACGCGGGGGTCGCCGACGGCTCCGGACTTGATGCCGGACGGGTCGTAGGCGTGGGCGTGCACGACCCAGCGGGCGGCCTCGGCCGGGGTGAGGCGGTCGGCGCCGCGCGCCCGCATGGTGAAGAACCTGTCGTTGGCTGGGACATCGGCCACGATGCGGTCCAGGGACGTCATGTCGCCCTTCGCCGTGTGCAGACCTGCCACCTGGAAGAAAGGGGTGAGGGGGTGCAGCAGGTCGAAGCGGTGGCGGTGGGCGGCGAGGTACTCACGGACGCGGTCGGCGGGCAGCCGGTCGTCCTCCCAGTAGTCGGCCCATTCCTCCGGGTCCGCCGGGCCGTCGAGGGCGTCGTGCAGGATCGCCAGCAGCAGGCGCAGCAGGGCGAACTCCTGGGTGGGGAGGTCGCCCACCAGGCGCCGGACGCGGTGGGCCTGCTCGAAGACGCCGAGGAGCGACAGTTCGGCCTCGGTGCCGTCCAGGTGCTGGGCGGGGAGCCAGGGTTCGGTGATCAGGTCGAAGGACGCCGCCGCCTCCCCTGTCTCGCTCGCCCCGCCGGGCTGGTGGTCCGGGGGTGGTTCACTGGGCACGGGTGACCTCAAGTCCGTCGGTTGGCGAGTAGTGCAGATCGAAGCCTGCCAGCCGGGTGCGACAGTCCTCGTCCAGGACGAGGATCAACTCCCCGGCCAGCCAGTGGCTTTCCTTGGCCTGCCAGGCAGGGACGCAGCGCTCCTCCAGCTCCTCGATGGCCTGGTCGAGCACCTGCGGGAAGGAGAAGTGGTAGGGCAGGCGCAGCCCGCAGGCGGCGACCGTGCGGGCGAGGGCGGGCGGCGGCACGGTGTCGACCGGGATCTCGGCCCCGGCGTGCTTGCTGTCCGCCCAGGGGACGACGGTCAGGGCGCCGTCCGTGCGGCGGCTGACGACCAGGACCTCCAGGTTCTCCGCGGTGTCACGAACCTGGGCGTGGCCGGCGGGTGTGTCGTCGGCGTCGCCGACCCCGGCGTCGATCCAGCCCAGCAGGGCGCGGCCGTCCCGCTTGGCCTCGTCGAGGAGGAAGTCGTTCGCCTTGTCGCGCTGCTTCGCCCGCTGGACGTCGTGCTCGGTGCGGGCCCGTTCCATCGCGTCCTGCCAGTCGGGCGGACCGGCCGGGCCGGTGCCGTAGGCGTCCTGCACCAGCGGGCTGATGTCGGCCGGGAGACGGACGGGCAGGGGGTGCGGGGGGTCGGCGGTAGCGCTGTCGGCAGTGGTGGTGGTGGTGCTGTCGGCGGAGCCGCCGAGGTGGGGTTCCAGGACGGCCAGGGTGCGCAGCAGCAGGTGTTCCCCGTAGACGCGGGCGGAGCCGGACACGGGGGCGGGGGGTGTCGCGGACCAGTCGGCGCCGGTGATCAGGCAGCGCGCGGTGCGCAGCGCGGGCGGACGGCCGCTCTGGTTCTCGCCGCGCGGGTGCCGGTGCAGGCGGCCCATGCGCTGGAGGAGCAGGTCCACCGGGCACAGGTCGGTGACGAGGAGGTCGAAGTCGATGTCCAGGGACTGCTCGGCGACCTGGGTGGCGACGACGATGTGCGGGCCGGCGGGGCGCTCGTCGCCGGACTTGCCCGGCGGGCCGAAGCGGCGGAGCAGTTCCGCGTCGTTGCGGGCGCGGTCGAGGTCGAGGAAGCGGGCGTGGGCCACGGTGACATTGTCCGTGCCGAAGCGGTCGCGCAGGCAGGCTGCGGCCTCCAGGGCCCGTGCCACGGTGTTGCGGACCACCAGGGCGCAGCCGCCGTCGGCCAGCTCCTCCTGCAGGCGGTCGGCCAGGGCGTCCACGTCGTCGTCGAGGCGCTCGGTCAGGACCCCGACGCCCCGCCCGGACGGCTCGGGCAGATACGTCCGGGGGCGCGTGCCGGGGGCGACGGTGGTGAGCAGCGGGTAGCCCGTGGTGTCCTGGAGTTCGGAGAAGTAGACCGGGTCGGTGCGCTTTCCGGCGTACGCCTCGGCGAGCTCGCGCCGCCGGGCGGACGGCAGGGTCGCCGACAGCACCACGACCGGTACCCCGTAGGCGCCCAGCCAGGACAGGACGCGGTCCAGGTAGACGTTCATGTAGGTGTCGTAGGCGTGCGCCTCGTCGATCACGACGACCTTGCCCGCGATGGCCAGGTGCCGCAGCGCCAGGTGGCGGCTCTTGAGACCGGCGAAGAGCAGCTGGTCGATCGTGCCGACGACGAAGGACGACAGCATGCCCTTCTTCCGGCCGCGCAGCCACTGGTGGGCGACGAGTTCGGCCGAGGCGGAGCGGCGTGCGTCCCGGCGGTGGCTGAGCCGGTCCTCGTCACCGTCCACATCGATCGCGGCCAGAGTGCGGGCGCCCGCCCGCATGAGGGTGGCGTAGTCGCGGTTCAGCGCGGCCTTGGAATGGGCGAGGTGCACGGAGTGGGCACCGGTGCCGGACCGGTGGTCGGGCAGCCTGCCGAGCCAGTCCAACAGGCGGGGGAACATGGCGTTGCCGGTCGCCATCGTGGGGAGCGCGACGAAGCAGCCGCCGGCGCCCGAGCGTGCGGCGAAGATCTCGGCGACCGCGAGCGCCGCTTCCGTCTTGCCCTCCCCCATCGGCGCCTCGATGATCATGAGCCCAGGACTCTCCATCGCCCGGGCCGCCTCCACGGCGGCCGCCTGCACCGGACGTATCCGGGCCCCGGTGGGCAGCGAGAACCGCTCGGTGAAGAGAGCTTCCGGGGTCAGCTTCCCGTCCGGCTCCCGCGCCTCCCAGGGCGGGGGCAGGCTCAGCCCGCGCCAGGCGGCGGCGATGCGCTCGGCGTCATCGCGCGGCGCACCGGGGTAGTACGGGAAGAGATCGGGGTTGCTCGCGATCCAGTCCGCGACGATGACCAGCGCGGTGAGCAACACCTGCGCGGGCTGCGGCAGTTTGACGTGCTGCCAGGCCGGGAGCAGGTCGGCGACCCCGCACACCTCGGCGGCGGTGTCCAGCAGTTCGTCCTGCACGGCACGCCACTGCTGCTCGCTGTCGGGCGTGCGCAGCAGCGCGGGGTGGTCGGTCAGCGCCTTGACGCTCGCAGAAGTCGGGGGGACTCCGTGGTGGCCGCCGGCGATGATGCCGAACTGGGAGGTCGCCCGCTGCTGCCATCCGTGCCGCTCCATCAGCCATTGGTTGATGAGAAGTTGCCCGGCGAGACCGTGCGGGGCGAGCCGACGGTCGGTCATCTGCTTGTGGAACGGCATGTCGAGCCCGGCTTCCCGCATCCGGTCGGACAGGCTCTCGACCTGGCAGGCGAAGGCGGGGGTTGCCTTGCCGATGTCGTGGGTGGTGGCCAGCCACACGGCCAGCCGTCGCGCGTCCTCGGTGTTGCTGCGCAGAGACCGGGCGACCATGTCGCGGATGCGCTGCGGCAGCCACTTGTCCCATAGCAGCCCGGCGACGGCCCCGCTGTCGGCCATGTGCCGCCACAGCGGCAGCCATCCGTCGCTGGCCCTGTCATGCTTCGCCCACACGCGACTCGCGGCGCGCGAAAGCATGTCTCCACTGCCCCACCCCGAGGCCGAACTCGTGCGCATGCGGGCATTAAATAGGAGCTGTGGCGAAGAAGCACAACTTTCCCTGAAGCTCATCGGTACCTGCCGGTAGCGCCTAGGATGCGCCCCTTCTCTCCCGCAACGGCCGCCGCATGCCCCGCTGCACATCGACGTTGCTTCTGCCTCCGGGCCGGGCCGAAACAAGCGCACGACTACCGGTGCAGGGGAGCGGACTCTCGTCGAGAATCGGGGCATGGACGTCCCCGGTCTGCTGAAAACGGCTGCCCTGCTGATCCCGGCCGAGACCGTAACCCAGAACGGCATCACGGTGACCGACATCCGGGACTCCCTGGACCACCGTGAATGGGAAGTGGCCCTCGATCTACTGGAAGAACTCGGTGACGTCCACCCGCTCCCGCTGAGCTTCTGGCAGGGCCTCGCCACCGCCGCCGAGCGGATGCGACTCGATTGGCACGCGGCCTGGTGCCATTGGCGCGCCTACGAGACCCGGTACGGCACCATCCGCGCCGATCTCACTCTCACACCTGCCGACAGCACGGCTTACCGGCGCACCCCGATACCGGGAGCCGGTGTCCTTCGGCCGGCATGGGACATCGGGCATCGAACCACGACAGGGGAACCGGAACTCTGTACCGCCCGGCTATGGGTGGAGTACGCGCCGAGCCTGGAGCCCGGCGGGCGAGCCTCGGTGCGCCTTGCCCCCCTCTCCCCGTCGAAATGGCAGCTTCTTCAGCCCGGCCGGGCGGTCACCATGCACGAGGACCGGACCATCACCGGAACGGCAGTCGTCGTGGAGGTCCTGCCTCCCCCAGCCCTGGAGAGCGCGTGAGGGGAGTGGCCCCGCGGTCCCGCATGACCTCTCGCGAGTGAAGACCCTCATGCG
Source organism: Streptomyces sodiiphilus (assembly GCF_039529215.1). NCBI lineage: Bacteria > Bacillati > Actinomycetota > Actinomycetes > Kitasatosporales > Streptomycetaceae > Streptomyces > Streptomyces sodiiphilus. Next base: position 29,926 of record NZ_BAAAMJ010000038.1, read on the forward strand.
CCGGGGAGCACCTGGTGGCATCGTGGTGCCATGACCATCACAGTCCGCCCTGCGTCAGCCTTCGAGGACGTCCGCGCTGTGCTCGGTCCGAAATCGCCCGATGCCAACGTCTGCTGGTGCCTGAGCTACCGGATCCCGTCCAGGCTCAACAACGAGCTCCGTGGACCGGCCCGTGGTGATTACGTTGCTGAGTTGTGCCGGACGGATCCCCCGCCGGGTGTCCTCGCCTACGACGGTGACGAACCGGCCGGCTGGGCGGCCGTCGCACCGCGCTCGGCCACTTCCTTCGCACGCAGTCGCAAGATCCCCCACGTTGACGACCTCCCGGTCTGGTCGCTGTGGTGCATCCGCGTACGCCCAGGGCACCGGAAGAAGGGCGTCTCGCACGCCCTCATTGCCGGTGCGGTCGAGTTCGCCCGGGCCCAGGGCGCACCGGTGATCGAGGCGTACCCGCTCGACAGCGGGGGCGACAAGGTGAACGTGACGATGGCGTACGCGGGGATCCGGAAGAACTTCGAACGCGCCGGGTTCACCCACGCAGCCGATACCACCTCGGTACTGGCCGGCCATCCCCGAGTACTCATGCGGCTCGACCTGCGCTGAGAGCGCAACCCTCGGCCTCTGCACTCCCCACCCGTCAGACTGCCGCCTGACGACCACCCCCGCATGCGCGGGGGAGCACCGGACCGAGACCATGGCCATCACGCTCCAGCAGGGACCATCCCCGCATGCGCGGGGAGCACCCGCTCGGCCTCCGTAGCCTCCATTCCGTAAGAGGGACCATCCCCGCATGCGCGGGGAGCACTGGTGTACTCACGTGAGTACACCGGAGGAGTGAGGACCATCCCCGCACGCGCGGGGAGCACAGCTGTCATCCCGGTGTCAACCGGCTTCGGCTTGGACCATCCCCGCATGCGCGGGGAGCACCACGGCGCGGGCCAGGATGGTGCGGGCGTGGAGGGACCATCCCCGCATGCGCGGGGAGCACGGCGTGCGTCTTCCTCCGCCCCGTACACATCGGGGACCATCCCCGCATGCGCGGGGAGCACCGCCCATGACGGCCCATGATGACGCCACTTGGGGGACCATCCCCGCATGCGCGGGGAGCACGACGCCGTGCCGTTGTAACAGAAGTCAAGCGAGGGACCATCCCCGCATGCGCGGGGAGCACTTGCCCCAATTCCCGGTCGCCCTCGTGTTCTGGGGACCATCCCCGCATGCGCGGGGAGCACGGAATGCCAATCCGCCCGACCGGCCGAAGCCGGGGACCATCCCCGCATGTGCGGGGAGCACCCGGGGCGGCCGTAGTCGCCGTTGTGAGCGCCGGGACCATCCCCGCATGTGCGGGGAGCACTCGAAAGACTCCTGAAGAGTCGAGATGAAGGGGGGACCATCCCCGCATGTGCGGGGAGCACATTACCGCGCCATTCGGCTCCGTCAGGTAAATGGGACCATCCCCGCATGTGCGGGGAGCACACTTGCTGACCTGGGAGTTTATCGGCGGGGGAGGCTGTTTTTCCTTACTTGTCGAGAGTCCGGCATTACGGGCATTCTTCGCGTGTGGTCTTGATTCTCCATGGATCCGGCCTGTCGGTCAGTGGGGGATGGAGTCGATGACGTCGCGGGCGCCCTGGCGGAGGAGGGCTACGGCGACCGAGGTACCGAGGGTGGCGGGGTCGAGAGGGCCCGCCCATTCGTGGGCGTCGAGTACGGTCTTGCCGTCCGGGGAGAAGACGCGGGCGCGCAGCGAGAGGCGGCCGTCGCGTTCGGCCTTGGCGTAGCCGGCGATGGGGCTGTTGCAGTGGCCCTGGAGGACGTGCAGGAGCATGCGTTCGGCTGTGGTCTCGCGCCAGGTGTCGGGGTCGTTGAGGGGGGTGACGGCCTCGATGGTGGCGGTGTCGTCCTCGCGGCACTGGAGGCCGAGCACGCCGGCGCCGATGGGCGGGCACATGGTGTCCAGCGGCAGGATGTCGCTGATGCGGTCGGCCTCGTTGATGCGTTGCATGCCGGAGACGGCCAGGATCAGCGCGTCCGCCTCACCCTGTTCCATCTTTTCCATGCGCCGGTTGGCGTTGCCGCGCATCGGGACGCATCGCAGGTGGGGGTGGGTGATGGCGAGCTGGGCGGTGCGGCGGACGGAGGAGGTGCCGATCCGGGTGCCCTCGGGCAGTTCGTCGAGGGTGAGGCCGCCGGGGTGGATGAGGGCGTCGCGGATGTCGTCGCGGGCCAGGTGGGCGGCGAAGACGGTTCCGGCCGGGAGGGGGCGGTCGGCGGGGATGTCCTTCATGCAGTGGACTGCCAGGTCGGCGTCGCCGGCCAGCAGGACCGCGTCCACCTCTTTGGTGAAGGCGCCCTTGCCGCCGAGCTCGGAGAGGTCGCCCATCCACCGGTCGCCGGAGGTCGTGACGGGGACGACCTCGGTCGTGATGCCGGGGTGGCGGGCGGCCAGCTCGGTGCGGACGCGTTCCACCTGGGCCAGGGCCATGGGAGAGGAACGGGAGACGATGCGGATCAGCTCGGCGGCGGCCATGCGCAGACGATAGTGCGTTCGTGCGGGGGGCGGCGACACGCGCAGGCCGTGGCCCATCGCGGGTCGGCTTCGGCTCTGGGGTTGACCGGGTGGGAGGCGGGTACCCGGGGTGACCTAGGAGAGGAGGGTCGCAGTGATCGAAGTGCACGACATCCGGGAGTGGCGGGGCCACTCCGTTGTGGACAGCCGCGACCACAAGATCGGCTCGCTGGAGTCGGTCTATGTGGACACGCGGACCGATCAGCCCTCGTTCGCCACCGTCACGGTCGGGTTGCCGACCAGGCATCGGCTGGTGTTCGTGCCTCTCGTGGGGGCCGCGGTGGGACCGGGGTACCTGAGGGTGGCCTATGAGAAGCAGACAGTGAAGGACGCGCCTTCGATCGGCACGGACGGGGAGTTGCCCGCGAGTGATGAGGAGTCGGTCTTCTCGCACTACTCCCTCAGCTATCAGCCCGGCAGCGGCGGTGAACGGCGGCTCGCCCGTCGGTGAGCCGGAAAAATGGAGGTATCTGACATGGGTTGGATCATTCTGCTCGTCCTGCTGGCGCTCGTCATGGGCGTCCTGGGCAGCATCATCGAAGGACTGTTCTGGCTGCTGGTCGTCGGCGCCATCGTCTTCGTGGCGGCGATGGTGTTCGGCGGGGTACGGATGCGTGGTACCCGGACCAGGTGAGAGGGCCGGGGCCCCGACGCGCGGGGTGCCGGCGGAAGGACGACGGCTGAACGGCGGCCGGCGCGCGATGGCGTGCCGGCCGCTTCGCCGTGCCGGACGGGCGGCGGCGCGCTACGACGTGACGGCTCGGCCTCGGTGGAATCCTGGGGCGCATGGCTGAACTGAACGGCGAACCGGCACAGATCGAGGATCTGCGCGCTCTGGCCATGACCAACTACGGGCACTTCACGTCGATGCTCGTGGAGGGCGGCCGCGTGCGCGGTCTGGAGCTGCACCTGGAGCGGCTGGTCAGCGACTGCCGGACGGTGTTCGGCACCGGCCTCGACGTGGAGCGGGTCAAGGACTTTGCCCGCCGGGCGGTTCCGGACGACGGTCCCGTGGTGGTGCGGGTGACCGTCTTCGACCCCGGTCTGGGGCTGGGGAACGCGGGCGCGCCGGCGCATCCACAGGTGCTGGTGACGACCCGGGCGGCGGCCGGCACGGCCTTCGCGCCTCTGCGGGTGCGATGCGCCGCGTATGTGCGTGACCTGCCTGCGGTGAAGAGTGTCGGCCTGTTCGGCGCGATACGGCATCGGCGTGAGGCACAGCTCGCGGGCTTCGACGACGCGCTGTTCGTCGATGGCCGGGACGGGCGGGAGGCGGTGTCCGAGGGCGGCACCTGGAACGTGGGCTTCGTCCAGGACGGGCAGGTGGTCTGGCCGGACGCCGAGTGCCTGCCGGGCACCACGATGCGGCTGCTCCAGCAGGTCCACCCCTCTGTCCGCGGGGCGGTACGGAAGGCGGATCTCGGCTCCTTCGAGGCGGCCTTCGCGACGAACGCCGCACTCGGTGTGCGGGCGATCGCCCGGATCGACGACACGGAGTTCCCCGGCCACCACCATGTGATCGAGGAGTTGCGGCGCGCGTACGCCCGCATCCAGGGTGACGAGTTGTAGGCGTTTCCTGGGGCCCGGACATGGCCCCTGCCGACAGCCCGTTCGCTCACCCGAAGACGACGACCGGGCGCCCCCGGAACGACGACGGGACGGCGAGGCAGCGCCTCTCCGGATGTGGCGGGCGTGCGCTCCTGCCGACCGGTTGCGTTGCACCTCAGTACACCTCGCCGGTGAGCAGCACCGGCCACGACGACGGAGCACCACGTGGAACACCTCTGGCCCACCATTGACCGCCTCGTGCAGTGGCTCGACGCCGAGACCGACACGACTCCCGAGGTCGCCCGGCTGCTGCGGGTGCTCAAGATCAGCGAAGAGGCGGGCGAAGTCGCCGAGGCGATCCACGGAGTGTGCCGGGCCAACCCCCGCAAGGGCGCCGGGCACACGTGGGAGGACGTGCAGAACGAACTTTGCGACGTGATTCTCACGAGCATGGTCGCCCTGCGCACGATCACCCCGGACGCCGAGCAGGTGTTCGCCGCACGGCTCGACCACGTCGCCGAACGGTCGCTGGGGTCCCGTCCCACGCGTTGCGGTGTCAGGGAGACCGCGCCGTCATCGGAGGGTGATCAGGGCGGCGACCGGCAGGTGGTCACTGCCGGTGGCGGGCAGGGTGCGGATGTGGCTGACGGTCGCCGAGCGGGCCATGACCAGATCGATCCGGGTCACCGGGAAGGCGGCGGGGAAGCTGAAGGCGAAGCCACGCTCCGCCACGTTCAGCTGTGAGGTCAGCGGCGCCAGCCCGCGGTCCTCGACCGTGCCGTTGAGGTCACCCAGCAGGACCAGCGTTTCCCGTTGCTCGGCAGCGATGGCGTCGCCCAGCAGGGCGGCGCTCTCGTCCCGGCGGGAGGAGGCGAGGCCGGTTGCCCCGATGCGGATCGAGGGCAGGTGCGCGACATACGCCGCGATCTCGCCGTGCGGCGTGTGGACCACCGCCCGCAGTCCGCGGCTCCAGGGCTCCGTGATCTCCTGGGGCTTGATGTCGAGCAGGCGGGCCTCGGTGAGCGGATACTTCGACCACAGTCCGACGGTTCCCCGGACGGCGTGGTACGGGTAGTCGGGTGCGAAGGTCTCCTCGTAGAGCGGCAGTGCCTGCGGCAGCAGTTCCTGCAGGCCGATGAGATCGGGCCCGGCCTCGGCCAGGGCGCGGGCGGTGCCCGCCGGGTCGGTGTTCTCGTCACTGACGTTGTGCTGCACCACGACCAGTTCGTGCCGGCCGGGCTCCGGTCCGGGCATCAGCAGCCCGCCGAAGAGGTACGTCCAGGCCGCCACCGGCAGGAGCACGGCCACCAGGGCGACGGCGGAACGGCGCAGCAGGGCCACCACGAGCAGAACCGGCACCACCAGGCCGAGCCGCGGAAGGAACGCCTCCAGCAGACTGCCCACGCGGCCCGGCGTGTTGGGAACCGCCCGGTGGAACGCCAGCAGCCCTGCCGTCAGCACCGCGACGGCGGCCGGCACCCGCCCCCGCCTCCGGTCCCACCAGCGCCTCGCGTCCCCCGCCCCGCCCGCTGCCGGGACCTGCTGCCCGGATCTCCAACCCGCTTGGCCGGCTGCCACCGGCTTCTTGATCAACGTCAGGCCCTCCGTCGTTCCGCCATGCCCCGTCCGCTCCACTCGTTGGCCAGGACACCTCCCTCGGAGCGATCAGTTTCCGTTGCCCCGTCGGCGTGCGGTGCCCGGTCGTGTGCCGCTGACGGGGTGGCCGTGCGCGTTGCCGACCGTGATCCGGTCGAGCGTCTCCGGAGTACGTGCGGAAGCTGCTGTCGGTTGCCCTCACGGCCGAACCATGGCTGTGGGGCCAGTCAATCCCAGGCGTTGAAGAGCAGCTCGCCCAACACCATGACTCCGTAGTAGCGGACTTCGCGCCATTCGGCCGGTGTGAGAGCCGAGGTGTCCACTCCGGAGAGGGGCATCCTCAGGCATTTCCGGCTGAGCACCGTGAACCCGGCATGGGCGAATGTCTCGGACCAGACCGGAGGCTCGACGAACTCGTCGCGGTACCACATCCGACGTTCGTCGACGAAGGCAATCCAGGCGTGGTGCGCGTGACAGAGGACGACGTGCTCTCCGGTGCGACCGGCGACCGCAGCGGTGTGGAACGTGCGTGGATACGCCTGCTCCTCCACCTCCCGCACGCGTCCGCCGTCGGCACGGGCTGCGGCGGACAGAGCGGTACGGAAAGCCCGCAGGTCCGTCCGGGGGAGCGGGCCGTCCTCCGGCCGGAAGAAGCCGGTCGCTCCTCGGGGCAGGGCGAAGCCGAGGCCCGCGTTCTCCTCGTCAGCCATCCGCACGGAAGGGCGTGTATCCGGCGGGGACCTCACTGACCTGAAGGTCGGAGAAAACCAGCCGGAGTCGGTGTGCCTCGGTCTCGATCGAGACCTCGTGAAAGTCGATTCCGACTGCCCGTTCCCAGCGGCGGGTCGTTTCCGACTCGGCGAGGAGCTCCGCACCCGGGCAGAGCCTGTGCGCCTTTACACCCCAGACGAAACCGTCGAGATCCTTGCCTGTCTCGTGGTCGATGAGCCGGTCGTCCAGAGAGGTCCGCCAGCCCTCGGCCGAGACCGATGAGGTGCACCGGGCTTCGACGCAGTAGCGGAAGAGACACCGCAGGTAGGCCGGTTCGACGCCAGTGCGGGGATCTGCGGTCGCATAGACGATGAGCTCGTAATCGCGCAGGTAGTCGGTGTATCCGTGATGGACCAGGGCCTGGTCGAAGATCTCGTCCAGCGACTGCCGCAGCGCCATGGCGTCCATGACGCCCGTTCTACCGCACGCGGGCGACTCGGTCAGCCGCGGGACGACGGGCCGGTGTGCTTCGGTGGAGTGCTCGGCCCGGGCCGGCCGCGCGCACGAGTTGGGGGCGGGGGTCCACGCGCCACGTCCCGCACGCGCACGGCCCGGAAACGAGGACCGCACCGGTCGGGTTCCCCCCCTGCCGGACACGCAGGCGGGTGGCCCCCGGGGTCGAGGTGGTAGGCCGTGTGGGACTCGAACCCACAACCAATGGATTAAAAGTCCACTGCTCTGCCAATTGAGCTAACGGCCCTTTTCCCTGCATCGGGAGCTCCATCGTATCAAGGTCACAGAGAGGAGTCTCCCGCAATCCGGCCCCCGCCCCTGACCAGCCATCAGCAGGCCTCTGAGCTGCGAAGACCGTGGCACTCGCCGGGCGGCCGGGCCGCCACCACCAGTGACGCCCGGCGGCCTGAGGCCGCCTCCTCCGCGCTTGCCTGAATCCCTGCCCGAGGGCGGGGCGAGGGCTCCATGAAGCGCGCTCCGGCGAATTCCAGAGGAAATCACCGAAGTATTTCGCGGAATGACGGACGGCCTGACGGTGAACCGGAACCGCATCCCGGGCGCATTCGCAGCGGGTCTCCGGGCAACGGGGCCCTCCTCGTCGTTCGAGGTGGGCCCCGTGCTTTGGGCAGGCATCACAGCGGCTCGCCCGGCTACCTGAGGGGTATTCCGTGGATGCGCTCAGCGCCGAGACGCACGCCCAAGACTGCGACGTACAGGACCCGGCGCCGGGCGAGCCGCTGCCGTGCTTCCCGGCGTGCGGTTTCCGTCCCCCGGACGTGTTCGGCCACGTAGCGGCGAACCAGGGGCGCGTGATCGGAAGCCAAAGGGCCGTCATCGCGCCGGGGTAACCGGAGTTGCGGGGTCGGCCGGTCTGGAGGGAGCGGTGGCGGCCCTTCCGTACGGCACCGGGAGGAGGCCCTGCGATGCCTTCCGGTGCCCCGGTGCCGGCCGGTTGCCGGCAGGAACAGTCCGACGATCCGGGACAGCAGGCGCATAGCACTACGGATCGTTTTCCTCACCTCCCTTCAGCCGGCGAACAGGGCATCGACGGGATTGCCGTCCTCCCGGAGGTTCCGTGTTCCCTCATCGGGGCACCTCGGCCCGAGCGCGGTAGAACCGGCCCAGAGAGCCACGGACAGGAGAAGCCAGAGCAGAAGAGTCGCCACCCATTGCCTCATGTGCGGGTTTGGGCTTGGTGTAGATGAGCCGCAGACACCTCTTGCACCTCCTGCCTTCGGGCACACGTTCCAGTTCGGGGTGTGAGCAGGGCTCAGTACTTTCCACTGAAGATCCTGATGAGCTGCCGGGCCACCTTGTGGGCTTCCGCGGGAGGAAGTCGCAGGACGACGGTTTCCCTGCCGGTGTGGTCGAAGAGAAGCCTCACCGCATGAGGGGCCACATCCACCAGGCCGAGCACATCCCGGAATGCGTCGCGGGCGTCCCGGGCCGCCGGTGTGTGCCGGTCGGCCCGCGCCGCTGCGGCCTCGGATGCGCTCGCCCGAACGAACGGATGTGCGGCAGCACTGCGTCGAGCGGCTGCCGATGGTGTATCCATGAGAGGTCCTTCCTGTGAGGGGAGTTGACTAGCGGTAGTCGTAGCCTCACAGGAAGGACGCCCGATCGGTAGGCTGTGCGCGGTCACAACGCCCAGTTGAGACCGAACAGTGGAGCGATGTTGGACACCAATCACGACGACGAACGGCTCACAGCAAGAGTTCTGATCGCGCGCCAACTACGCAAATTGCGGGAAGAGGCAGGGCTTTCCCTGCGCAAGCTCGGCTCAGAGATTCACTTTCAGCATTCCTACATCTCCGATGTGGAGAGCGGCAGGAAGCTGCCCAGCGAGGAAATGGCCAGGGCACTCGACGAACGCTTCTCCCCCACCATTCCGTTCACCGATCTGCTGGAAGTGGTCCGGGACGCTCTCATCGCCGACTACTCGCGGACTGTGGTCGCACGTGAGGCAGAGGCCATTCGCATTGAGGTCTTCGGAAGCTCAGTCATTCCCGGGCTACTGCAGACCGAGGCCTTTGCGAGAGAACTGCTCAGAGCGGGACTTCCCCGGGAGTCCTCTGCGGAAATCGATGCGCGCGTAGCCGCACACATGAAGCGCAAGAGGATTCTCGAGGGTAAGACCCCTCCACTGTACTGGGCGGTGCTGGACGAGGTGGTTCTGATGCGATCAGTCGCGCAGAAGGGTGCTGCCCGGGAGCAACTCTCCGCCCTGCTCACCGCGTCCGAACACCCGCACATCACCTTGCAGATCTACCCGCTCGCCAACGGACTCCACAGCATGCAGGGAGGCAGCCTCACCATGCTGACGCTCAGGGACGGCCAACGCGTCGGCCTTGTCGAGAGCTTCGGCAGTGGCGAACCCGTCGAATCGCCACTCAGGCTGGTGGAGTACGCCCAACTTTTCGACATGGCCAAGCTCAACGCACTATCGAAGCAGGACTCACGGAAGCTCGTGAGCCGGTACTTGGAGGAAACCCGGGATGACTGACCACTACGTGGAGAACGCCTCATGGCGCAAGAGCACGTACAGCGGCATGGACAACGGACAGTGCCTGGAAGTCTGCGACGGCTTCCCCGGTGTCCTTCCCGTCCGTGACAGCAAGCGGGCGGACGGGCCGGTGCTGGTGATACCCGCCGCCTCCTGGCAGGCGTTCATCCGGTCCGTGCAGTAGCCCGGTCCGGCAGGACGGCCCGCCGTGGTGGTGCCGTCTGGGCCGGGCCGTACGTCCCCCGACACGGCGACGCCGCCCTCCCCCCGGACCGGGGTGAGGGCGGCGTCGTCATGTGGCGTCAGTTGCCGCGCTTCCAGCGGGGCTTGTCGGCGCGGCGGTCGAAGGAACGACCGCGGGTGTCGTCGCGGCGGCCTTCGGTGCGGGCGGCCTCGGGGCGGTGCTCGCTCCTGCTGTCACCGCGGTGGTCGTCACGGCGGCCGTAGGGGCGGCGGTCGTCACCGGCACCGGCACCGGGGCGGCGGTCGTCACGCCGGTCACGGTCGTAGGGGCGACGGTCGCGGTCGAAGGGGCGTCCGCCCCGGTCGTCGCGGCGGTCACCGTTGAACGGGCGGCGGTCACGGTCGAACGGGCGGCGGTCGCCGTCCTCGCGGCGGCCGTAGGGGCGGCGGTCGTCACCGGGCTCGCCGCTGCCACCCCGGCGGTCGTCACGACGGTCGTCACGACGGTCGTCGCGGCGCCCGTCCCGGCGGTCGTCACGGCGGAAACCGCCACCGCCGCCTCGGCGGTCGTCACGGCGGCCGTCGAAGCGCTGCTCACCCCGCTCGGCCTCGGCCTTGGCGGCCTTCTCGGCCCGGCGTGCCTCGCGCTGCGCCTCCCGCTCGGCCTCGGCGGCGGCCTGCGCCTCGGCGGCCGCGGCGATCGCCTCGGCCGGGTCCTCGCCACGCTCGCGCGCCGCGCGACCGGTCAGCTTCTCCGCCTCGTCGCGCAGCTCCGTGGCGCGCGCCTGGGCGCGCTCCAGTTCGCGGGTGAGCCTGTTCACCTCGCGCTCGGCCTGCAGAGCGGCGCCCATCGCGGCCTCGGCCTGGACCTCGGTCAGCGAGCGGGCCCCGGTGATCTCCGCGACCTCCGGCTCGAACAGGTCGCCGCGGCCGATGATGTGCCGCGAGGCGTCCACGCCCGCGTCCTCCATCAGCCGGAAGATGCCGCGCCGCTGGTGCGGCAGGGCGAGGGAGACCACGGTGCCGGAGCGGCCCGCGCGGGCGGTGCGGCCCGAGCGGTGCAGGTAGTCCTTGTGGTCGCCGGCCGGGTCCACGTTCAGCACCAGGTCGATGCCGTCCACGTGGATGCCGCGCGCGGCGACGTCGGTGGCGACCAGCACGTGGGCCTTGCCGTCCTTGAAGTCGGCGAGGGTCTTGGTGCGGGCGCCCTGGGTCATGCCGCCGTGCAGCGCGTCGGCGCGCACGCCGGACTCGCGCAGCTGCTCGGCGACCCGGTCCGCGCCCAGCTGGGTGCGGACGAAGATGATGGTGCGGCCCTTGCGGGCGGCGATGGCGGCGGTGACCGGCGCCTTGTCCCGCGGCTTCACGATCAGCACGTGGTGGCTCATGGTGGTCACCGCGCCCTGGGCGGCGTCCACTTCGTGGCTGACCGGGTCCACCAGGTAGCGCTTGACCAGGCTGTCGATCTCGCGCTCCAGGGTGGCGGAGAACAGCATCCGCTGGCCGCCGGGGGGCACCAGGTCGAGCAGCTCGGTGACCTCGGGGAGGAAGCCCAGGTCGGCCATCTGGTCGGCCTCGTCGAGCACGGCGACCTGGACGGCGTCCAGCGAGCAGGACCCGCGGTTGATGAGGTCGCGCAGCCGGCCGGGGGTGGCGACCAGGATGTCCACGCCGCGCTCCAGGGCGTACATCTGGTTGCTCATGGAGGTGCCGCCGCAGACCACCTTGAGCTTGAGGCCGAGCACGTCGCCGTAGGGCTGGAGTGCGTCGGCGACCTGCATGGCCAGCTCGCGGGTCGGGGTCAGGATGACGGCGCGGGGGCGCTTCTTGTCGGTGCGCCCGCCGGACAGCCGGGCCATGAGCGGCAGCCCGAAGCTGAGGGTCTTGCCGGAACCGGTGCGGCCCCGGCCGAGGATGTCGCGCCCCGCCAGGGCGTCCGGGATGGTCGCGGCCTGGATGGGGAACGGCGTGGTGACGTCGTTCTGGGCGAGCTTGCGGACGATCGGGTCCGGCAGACCGAGGTCGCCGAAGGTGAGGGTCGGCTCGTCCATGGGCAGGACGGCGTCAGGGGTGGTGACAGACATGCGTGATGAAAACCTTCCGGAGTCATACGGCACGCGCCTAAGCTCCGTAGGTTGCTCACGACCGCCTGGATGCGGTCAAGCCACGGCTTGACGAGGAACGCGCCACACGGCGCGCTTCAGTCCGGCGCCGGGCAAGTGGGAATCAAACGATCTCCAAGCATACGCACCGTGCCCTGGGGGACGCAAACCGGCATCGTGCGCATGTTCGGCGAGGGCGGACGGGCCGCGCTCGGGGACAGGGCCCGGGCTGTCCGGGTGTGCTCAGCTCTCCGGGTCGGGGCGGTCGGCGGCGGGCGGGTCGACGGGCGGCGGGGCCGGCTCCTCGGGGTCGGGCCCGGGCGGCTCGGGGGTGGGGGTGGGTGTCGGCGTGGGGGTGGGCGTGGGCGTCGGCTGCTGCGAGGACGAGGGCGGGCCGGGGTCGCGCGGCGGGGCGGACGTACTGCCGGACGGGGTCCGGTCCTTCGACGGCGGCCGGGCGGGCGCGGTGTCCGGCCGGGCGGTGGCGGGGTCACCGGAGTCGGACCGTCCGGTGGAGGCGGCGGAGCCGGGGGTGGCGGGTCCGGCGGTGCCGGTGGTTCCGCCGGGGTCCGGCACCGGCCCGGACGGTCCGCCGGGCTCCGCCGAGGTGCTGTCGGGCGCGTGCTGGGCCGGGGTCTCCGGCGCGCTGCGGCTGGAGGCGAGGCCGGCTTCCTCGGCGGGGACGCCGGACCCGCCCGCGGGATCGACGCTCACGCACCCGGCGAGGGCCGCGGTCAGTACCGCGGCGGCGGAGGCGGAGCGGGCGGTTCGGCGGTGTCGGCGCACGGTGGGGGCACCTTTCGGGCTGCGGGGCGGTCGAGCGGCTGTGACCTGCCCAACTGCCGTGCCCGGACCGAGGACACGGATCAGCCGTAGCCGAGCGCGTGCAGCCGCTCGTCGTCGATCCCGAAGTGGTGGGCGATCTCGTGGACCACGGTGATCTCCACCTCCTCGACGATCATCTCCCGGTCGCCTCCCTCCCGCTCGATCATCCGCAGCGTGGGGCCCATGTAGACGGAGATCCGGTCGGGCAGGACGCCCGCGTACCACTCGCCGCGCTCGGTGAGCGGCGTGCCCTCGTACAGGCCGAGCAGTTCGGGCTCGCCCGGGGGCGGCTCGTCCTCGACGAACACGGCGACGTTGTCCATCAGGCGGGTCAGCTCGACCGGGATCCGGTCCAGTGCCTCGCCGACCAGGTCCTCGAACTCCTCACGGGTCATCTGGGGCACGGGGCTGCCTCTCGGGTGCGGGATGCGGGGTGCGGGTGGTGCGTGAGCCGCGGGTTGGTGCGTGTGGTTCTCCGGAGGATCGCAGTTCGGGACGCGCGCCCGCCACTGCCCCTTCCCGCTCACCGGTCCCCCGCACCTGGTCCGCGCGGCCCGCCGCGGGCGCGTGACCGGGCCGTGCGCGGGTCGGCGTGCCACCCGCGGGCAAGTGTTTTGGCGATCCATGCTTCTTTCCCATATGCTTCTCACGTCCCCGACGGCACCCACTCGGTGCTTAGGTGGGCCATCAGCCCTCATCGTCTAGTGGCCCAGGACGCCGCCCTTTCAAGGCGGTAGCACGGGTTCGAATCCCGTTGGGGGCACGCAACACCGTGTGCAAGACTGATGTCGCGTACGCTGGGTCCTGTGGAGCAGTTTGGAGTGCTCGCCACCCTGTCAAGGTGGAGGCCGCGGGTTCAAATCCCGTCAGGACCGCGCGGCTGGGTAGCTCAGTTGGTACGAGCGTCCGCCTGAAAAGCGGAAGGTCGCCGGTTCGACCCCGGCCCCAGCCACCACGTACGAAAGCCTCCTGACGGCGTGCCGTCACGGGGCTTTCGCGTCTCCTCAGGCGCACGGCCGTGACACTGACCGCAGCGAGTGACTCTGTGCACTGTCCAGCCCGCCCTCCCCGCCTGCTGCGATATCCTTGATATAGGGATGAGAGGAGGTTGCCATGGCAGCACAGAGTCCCGCCTCGCAGGTCGCCGGCATCCGCCGGGCCGCCGGGCTGACCCAGCGGGAGCTCGCCGAGTTGTCGGGCGTGGCCCAGCCCAACATCGCGGCATACGAGAACGGCACTCGCCACCCGTCCCCGAAGATGCTGGCACGCCTGGCCGCCGCCGCCAGACCACGCGCATCCGTCGCACTCGCCCGCCACAAGACCGAGGTGAAAGCACTCGCCGCACGCCACAAAGCACTGAGCGTGAAGGTCTTCGGATCCGTTGCCCGCGGCGAGGACCGCCCCGGCAGCGACCTCGACCTGCTGGTGTCCTTCGCCCCCGACGCCTCCCTGTTCGACCAAATCGAACTGGTCCAGGACCTCGAAGACACCCTCGGCGTGAAGGTCGACGTCGTCAGCGCGGATGGACTGCGGGAGAGACACAGCCACATCGCGGCGGAAGCGAAGCCCCTGTGACCAGGTCGCAACCCGGATCAGCCGGCCAAGAGCCCCTCGACGCACGCACCCGGCGGACTCTTCACGACTTTCTCGACTTCGCCGCCACCGCCGCCCGGCTCGTCGCACGAGGCCGTGAAGCCTACGACGGTGACGAGATGCTCCGGCTCTCCGGCGAGGCGATCCTGCACCGCATCGGCGAGGCCGTCGCCCGGCTGGATGACGACTTCACCACAGCACACCCCGGGGTTCGGTGGCGCGCGATGAAAGGCATGCGCAACCTCGTCGCCCACGACTACGGTGCCGTCGACCACGGCATCCTGTGGAACGCCATGGCGCACAACCTCCCCCAAGAGGCCGCCCGCGTGCAGAGAATCCTCGACGAGAACCCGTGATCCCCGTGCGCCCGCAGAGTCTCCGGGTGATCGACCGCCCCGTGCTGACGTGTCAGCACGGGGCCCCGGATCGAGGAGGAGCGAGCAGGGCCCGGCGGGATCCGAACAGGTACAGCGGAAGGTTGCCGGTTCGGCCCCGGCCACCGCCGCCCGCAAGGGCGAGAACCCCCGTCGGTCAGCGACGGGGGTTTTTCTGTGGCCGCCCCGGTGGGCCGGTTCCCTGATGCGCCGGTGTCCCCTTCCTCGCCCTCCCCCGAGCCGGAGTCCGTGCCGGACGGCGCCGGTGCGCCGGGGCTGTTCACCTGTGACGAGTGCGGCAGCGGCGACCCGGGCACGGCCTGCGGGGCGCTGTCGCCCGGGTGGATCGAGGCGGAGATCCACCGGGGCCCCAGGGTCGGCGTGCTGTACCGGACGTTCTGCTCCGAGGAGCATCTGCGCACCGGCATGGCCGGTCCGCTGCCGGTGCCCGAGCCCTGGCCGCCCGCGCCCCCGCCCACCCTGCGGGACCGGATGGGCGCGGCGGCGTTCGGCGGCCTTGTGGGTGTGCTGGTGGGGCTGGCCGGTGTGGGCCTGGTCACCGTGGTGCGCTTCGTGCTCACCTGGTGGTGAGACGCGGACGCCCTTGCGGCAGCGCCTTCGGCTCGCCCTGAGGTCGGCCGGGGCTTGCCAGGCGCCTCCGGGTCACCGGCGAGGCCGCTCATCGGGTGACGAGGGTCTGGGCGGGGGCTCCGTTCCCCCTTGCGCTCGGAGTCCGATCAGGGCGTAGCTGCGGTGTTCGCGACCGCCCGCCGAGCGTGCGGTGGAAACGTGCACGTCAGCCACCACGTGTCGCTTCGCGTGCGAAGCGAGCAGCGCTGTCACCTCCTCCTTGGGTGCCCGCACCAGCTCGACCCTGCCGTCCGGGATCTCGATCTCGATCACTCCGCGTACCTTGCTGCCGCCGACCAGCGTGCCTGCCAACCGATCTTCGCCCTCATCGACGTGGGCCGAGCGGAGAACACTCCGGCACCGTTCAGCGCTTGCCGAGGTGAAGGTCGTCCGCCGGATGGTGGTGGAGGATTCCCAGTTCAAGGTCACGTTCGCGCCTGCTGAGGCGAGCACGCCGGCCAGCTCCGACAGGTGGCTGATGGCACGGCGCCCCAGAGGGAGGGCAGCATCAAGGACGGCTTCTTCGGCATCACTCGCGGAACTGGCCCGGTCGGCCACGTCGAAGATTCGGTTGACTGCCCGGTCGAGAAGACGATCCGTTCCGGTGCCCGGCATTTCGACCAGTTCCGGCACCGGTCCACCTTCCAGGACCATGCCGTAGGAGGAGGCGAAGAGAGGCCCGGAGAACAGCTTGGTCACACTCTGCACGCTTTTGGGCACAGGTCCCGCATCTCGCGTGAGCCGGAGTTCGTCCAGCGCATAGGCAACGGACTGCACCGTTGCCTGCAGCGCCTGCAGCCACTCCCCCAGGAGCGCCGACTCAACTCGGTTGGCCCGGACGCCGCCGCCGTCGAGGGCGAAGCGGAGCACAGGGGGACTCGGGACCTCGTCGGCCTGCTCCGGGGCATCCTCCTGCAGTGATCGTGCCAGCCGCTTGAGCTGGAGCGCACGCAGCTCTGACAGAGTGCGGGGCGGCGGCTTCTCGGCCAGCTCCGACCGCCGCGCGGCCAGCCACTCCCGCAGAGCGCTCTTGTCCTCGGCGTCGGGCAAGCCGTGAGGCGAACTCATAG
This sequence comes from Streptomyces sodiiphilus, assembly GCF_039529215.1. Lineage (NCBI taxonomy): Bacteria > Bacillati > Actinomycetota > Actinomycetes > Kitasatosporales > Streptomycetaceae > Streptomyces > Streptomyces sodiiphilus. Next base: position 46,143 of record NZ_BAAAMJ010000038.1, read on the forward strand.
CGCAACCTCCACGTAGCCCCTGCGAAGGCCACCTCCGGTCCTGCAACGCTGCCAGATCTCGTCGTAGAGGCCAAGCATCTGAAAGATCTCGCCGTCCCCCGCCGCCATGGCACCTGTCACACCGAGATCCCGGAAGTCCACGGTCGCCGGCAGGCTCAGGATGCAGGCGTCGACACGCATCCCCTGCTTCACGCACCACTCCCGATCTCCGAGGTTCGCCAGGTCAGCGAGGTCCTCCGGCTGGGTGATCGCCGCGTACACCTCCGCATCGACCAGGTAGGCCAGGTCCACGTCACTGGGGTCCGGCTTGTCGCTCACAAAGCTCCCCGCCAGCCAGATCCGATTCACTGAACCGAGCACACACTCCACCATCGCCCGGTGCTTCACCAGTTCCTCCCAGAGCTCGGGCCGGGTTCCGGGTCGGCGCAGGGCTGCTTCCCGGACCAGCGAACGTTCAATGTCCTCCCATGTCATCGGGTAGCGGCCGGGATACGGCGACCGCGTGTCCGGGGCGAAGGGCGGCAGGGGCGGCATACGGCTCCAAGGACGAGCGGACCGATCCTGGAACTCTACGTGTTCCCTCGGTCACGCGTGGACCGATTGGCCGGCTTCGCGCATGCGTTGCCCTTGGTGTTCCCCTGTGGGTCGGTGAGTGGAGCCGGGTGGTGAGGTGCGGGGACGCCGGTGCGGGATGAGATGGGTCACTCGGGGGTGGTGATTCGCGGGACATCAGGGCGACGGGCGGCAAAAGGGCTCGCCGCTCGCGGCGGCCGGATGAGATCCTGGGATCCGTATGTCCACGCACCCCTCCCCCTTCGCCGCCCTCGCCGAGCGACTGACCGGGCTGATGCTGCGCGACCAGCGGCGGCTCGGCCGGCGGCTCGACGGGGCCCGCCGTATCCGCAAACCGGCCGCGCAGCAGGCGGTGCTCGACGAGATCGCCGCCGCGGTCGACGAGGCCGAGCTGCGGGTGGAGCTGCGGCGTGCCGCCGTTCCGCAGATCACCTACCCCGAGCAGCTGCCGGTCAGCCGCAAGAAGGACGACATCGCGGCGGCGATCCGGGACCACCAGGTGGTGATCGTCGCCGGTGAGACCGGGTCGGGGAAGACGACCCAGATCCCGAAGATCTGTCTGGAGCTCGGGCGCGGGGTGCGGGGGCTGATCGGACACACGCAGCCGCGCCGGATCGCGGCGCGCACGGTGGCGCAGCGGGTGGCGGACGAGCTGTCCACGCCGCTGGGCCAGGCGGTGGGCTGGAAGGTCCGCTTCACCGATCAGGTGGGCGAGGACACGCTGGTCAAGCTGATGACGGACGGCATCCTGCTGGCGGAGATCCAGCACGACCGGGAGCTGCGTCAGTACGACACGCTGATCATCGACGAGGCGCACGAGCGCAGTCTGAACATCGACTTCCTGCTGGGCTATCTGGCGCAGCTGCTGCCGCGGCGTCCGGATCTGAAGGTGGTCATCACCTCGGCGACGATCGATCCGGAGCGGTTCGCGCGGCATTTCCGGGACCGGGAGGGCCGGCCCGCGCCGATCATCGAGGTGTCGGGGCGGACGTATCCGGTGGAGGTGCGTTACCGGCCGCTGCTGGAGGAGGACGCCGACACTCCTGACCGGGACCAGGTGACGGCGATCTGTGACGCGGTGGACGAGCTGCAGGCGGAGGGGCCCGGGGACATCCTGGTGTTCCTGTCCGGGGAGCGGGAGATCCGGGACACGGCGGAGGCGCTGGAGAAGAAGCGGCTGCCGCTGACGGAGGTGCTGCCGCTGTACGCGCGGCTGTCGCACGCCGAGCAGCAGCGGGTGTTCCAGCGGCATGCCGGGCGGCGGGTGGTCCTGGCGACGAACGTGGCGGAGACGTCGCTGACGGTACCGGGCATCAAGTACGTGGTGGATCCGGGGACGGCGCGGATCTCCCGGTACAGCCATCGCACGAAGGTGCAGCGGCTGCCGATCGAGCCGGTGTCGCAGGCCAGTGCCAATCAGCGCAAGGGGCGGTGCGGGCGGACCAGCGACGGCATCTGTGTGCGGCTGTACTCGGAGGAGGACTTCCTCTCCCGGCCGGAGTTCACCGACGCGGAGATCCTGCGGACCAATCTGGCGTCGGTGATCCTGCAGATGACGGCGGCCGGGCTGGGGGACATCGAGCGGTTCCCGTTCATCGACGCGCCGGACCACCGCAGCATCAAGGCGGGTGTGCAGCTGCTGGAGGAGCTGGGTGCGCTGGGCGTGCCGGCGGCGGGGCAGGGGCGCAAGCGGGCGGGGCATCAGCTGTCGTCGCTGGGCCGTACGCTGTCGCAGCTTCCGGTGGACCCGCGGCTGGCGCGGATGGTGGTGGAGGCGGACCGCAACGGCTGCGCGCGCGAGGTGATGGTGATCGTCGCGGCGCTGTCGATCCAGGATCCGCGGGAGCGGCCCTCGGACAGGCAGCAGGCGGCGGACGAGAAGCACCGGCGGTTCCGGGAGGGGCCGGCCGAGGAGTCGGACTTCCTCGCCTTCCTGAACCTGTGGACGTATCTGCGGGAGCAGCAGAAGGCGCTGTCGTCGTCGGCGTTCCGCCGGATGTGCAGGGCGGAGTTCCTGAACTACCTGCGGATACGGGAGTGGCAGGACATCTACGCGCAGCTGCGGTCGGTGGCCGGGCAGCTGGGCATCCGGCTGTCGGACCAGGACGCGGATCCGCTGCGGATCCATCAGTCGCTGCTGGCGGGGCTGTTGTCGCACGTGGGGCTGAAGGACACCGACAAGCACGAGTATCTGGGTGCGCGGGGCGCGAAGTTCGCGGTGTTCCCGGGGTCGGTGCTGTTCCGGAAGCCGCCGCGGTGGGTGATGTCGGCGGAGCTGGTGGAGACCTCGCGGCTGTGGGCGCGGGTGAACGCGAAGGTGGAGCCGGAGTGGATCGAGCCGCTGGCCGGTCATCTGGTGAAGCGGACGTACAGCGAGCCGCACTGGGAGCAGAAGCAGGCGGCGGTGATGGCGTACGAGCGGGTGACGCTGTACGGCATCCCGATCGTGGCGCAGCGGAAGGTGAACTACGGGAAGATCGATCCGGAGACCAGCCGGGATCTTTTCATCCGCAACGCGCTGGTGGAGGGTGACTGGCGTACGCATCACCGGTTCTTCAAGGAGAACCGGAAGCTGCTGGCGGAGGTCGAGGAGCTGGAGCACCGGGCCCGGCGGCGCGACATCCTGGTGGACGACGAGACGCTGCACGACTTCTACGAGCAGCGCATCCCGGAACATGTGGTGTCGGGGGCGCACTTCGACTCGTGGTGGAAGCGGAAGCAGCGGGAAGAGCCCGATCTGCTGAGCTTCGAGAAGTCGATGCTCATCAACGAGCGGGCGGCCGGGATCACGGAGGCGGACTATCCGGGTTCGTGGCGGCAGGGGCGGCTGTCGTTGCGGGTGACGTATCAGTTCGAGCCGGGGGCGGACGCGGACGGTGTGACGGTGCATGTGCCGTTGCAGGTGCTGAACCAGGTGACGCAGGCGGGGTTCGACTGGCAGATTCCGGGGCTGCGGGAGCAGTTGGTGACGGAGCTGATCCGGTCGCTGCCCAAGCCGGTGCGGCGGCACTGTGTTCCGGCTCCGGATGTGGCCCGGCGTTTTCTGCGGGAGGCCGGGGAGCCGTCGGGCGAGCCGCTGGTGGTGGCACTGGCGGACGGGCTGCGGCGGATGACGGGGGTGCGGGTCGCGCCGGAGGACTTCGATCCGAAGAAGGTGCCGGATCATCTGCGGATCACGTTCCGGGTGGTGGACGAGCGGCGGCGGGCGCTGGCGGAGGACAAGGATCTGGAGGCGCTGCGGCTGCGGCTGAGGCCGAGGGCGCGGGAGGCGATCGCGCGGGCCTTCGAGAGTTCGGCGGCCGGTGGCGGTGCCTCGCTGGAGCAGCGCGAGGGAATGACGGCCTGGGAGGTGGGGTCGCTGCCGCGGACGTTCGAGACGCGGCGGGCGGGTCAGCCGGTGAAGGCGTATCCGGCGCTGGTGGACGAGGGTTCGTCGGTGGCGCTGCGGCTGTTCGACAGCGAGGCGGAGCAGGCGGAGGCGATGTGGCGGGGCACGCGCCGGCTGGTGCTGCTGAGGCTGCCGTCGGATCCGGCGAAGTTCGCGCAGCAGCAGTTGGACAACCGGGCGCGGCTGGTGCTGGCGGCGTCCCCGCACGGGAGTGTGCGGGAGCTGTTCGAGGACTGTGCGGCGGCCGCGGTGGACCGGCTGGTGGAGGCGAACGGGGGGCCGGTGTGGGACGAGGAGGGTTTCCGCAAGCTGCTGGACGCGGTGCGGGCGGACGTCGTGGATCTGACGGTGCGGATCGTGCGGCAGGTGCGGGAGGTGCTGGCGGCGTGGCAGGCGTGCGAGCGGCGGTTGAAGGGCATCTCCAGTCCGGTGCTGGTGGAGTCGCTGGCGGATGTCCGCGCGCAGCTCGGGGCGTTGATGTGTCCGGGGTTCGTGACCGCGCACGGGGCGCGGCGGCTGCCGGATCTGCTGCGCTATCTGGTGGCGGCCGACCGGCGGCTGCAGCAGTTGCCGCACCAGGCGGAGCGGGACCGCAGCCGGATGGCGAAGGTGCGCGAGATGCAGGACGAGTACGCGTGGCTGCTGGAGCAGTTCCCGGCGGGGCGGCCGGTGCCGCGGGAGGCGCGGGAGATCCGCTGGATGATCGAGGAGCTGCGGGTGAGCTACTTCGCCCACGCGCTGGGGACGGCGTATCCGGTGTCGGACAAACGGATCATGAAGGCGGTGGACGCGGCGGTCCCCGCGCGCGGTCACTGAGGCCGCGCCGGAGGCGATTGGTCATGCGCCCCTGAGCTGGGGTAGAGTCACGGACGCGACGAGGTCCTGTGGAGCAGTTTGGAGTGCTCGCCACCCTGTCAAGGTGGAGGCCGCGGGTTCAAATCCCGTCAGGACCGCCTCTCGCACGAAGGACNTGCGGCCGGCGGGGCGGGCCGGGGCCAGGCCAAGGATGGTTCTGCTCGGGGCAAAGGATCGGCCAAGGCCGGGCTACGGGGGCGTGGTTGGGGGTTGCATGGAGGTGTGGCGGGTAGCCGCCCCGCAGGGCGTGAGGGAGGGGTTCCTCCCTTATCGCGAGATCATCCGGGCGGGCAAGGCCCCGTCGGTGTGACGGGAGTCACGGAACTTCTCTCCCGGGTGGTCTCGTTCGCCCCCGTGGCGGGTGTCGCCAATTTAATGTGTGCCATTGCACCGGCCTCGCGAGGGGGGTGCGGGGCAGGAAAAAGACCGCGTCGGACCCGGCGGAGTCCAACGCGGTCTGGGGGTGGGCCGGCGCGGAGCGGGGGCCCCGGCGGCCCGGTCGAGCTGCCTTGCTCAGGCCTCACCGCGCTGCTGCGGGATACCCGCGAGCAGGGCGCGCACCTCCGCTTCGCGGTAGCGGCGGTGCCCTCCGAGCGTGCGGATGGACGTGAGCTTGCCCGCCTTTGCCCAGCGTGTGACCGTTTTGGGGTCCACGCGGAACATCGTGGCAACCTCAGCCGGGGTCAGCAGCGGCTCGGCATCAGGGGTGCGAGCGGTCATGAGCGGCCTCCTCGGGAGAACCGAACCATCACGGTTCTTTCCTCTAAATTCTGCACCTTGACCCATGTTGCCCGAAATGGCAGACGCGGGTCGAGTCGGTTATAGGACGAACGGCTTGTCTTCGGCACTACAACTACACCATCCGTCCAGCCGGGTCGGCCAAACCGATGGAATTGCCCTCTCAGGTGTTCAACCTCGGCGGATGCCGATGGACCATGCCAGAACGGACAGTCACTCGGCCGTAACGATCAGTCACACCGCGACGAGTCGCCATACAATCCACCAAGGGGGCGCTATGCCGATCTGTCCTCCCTTCGGCGGACAGAAGGAGCCCGAGACAGGCTCCTTGTCCTATTTTGGCACGGGGAGTCCGGTTGCTGGCAAGACTTCCCTGGAGTGCCTTCCGTCACACTTCGCGCAGTGTGCCGGTGCGGCGGGAAGCCGCTCAGCTGGCGAACTGCCGCTCCCTGACGGCCATCCAACGGTCCGTGAGCTGCTCGTAGACCTCGCCGGCCCGCTCCAGGTCCCCTTCGGCGAGGGCGGCCAGGCCGGCGGCCACGTCCGCGGCCGAGTGGTCCGCCTCCAGCTGCTCCCGGGAGATCGTATGCACCAGGCCGCCGTAGTCCAGTTCGACCAGTGACCGGGGGTGGAACTCCTCCAGCCAGCGGCCGACATCGGTGACGGCCTCCACCAGCGGCCCCTCCGGCATCGCCTCCCGGACCGTGCGCAGCGCGCGGGCCACCCGCCGGCGGGCCTGCACCATCGGCGTGCGGTAGCGCAACGACAGCGGCTCGGGGCACAGCGACCGCTCCTCGTCGGAGAAGAGCGCGAACCAGCGCACCGGGACGTGCCACAGCGCCTGCCGGATCCAGGGGCGCGCGTCCGGGTTCCGCTCCCGCCAGCGGTCGTAGTCGGCCGCCGCCCTGCGGCGCACCTCCGGCGGCAGCGCGGCGTCCACCACCGGCTGCGGCATCTGCCACTGGCCCGCCTCCGGCAGCGCCTGCCAGGCACGCAGCCGGGTGCGCCAGGGGCACACGCACAGCACGCCGTCCACCTCGGTGACGAAGGCGTCCGCGCTCTCCCGCTCGGGGACGGCGCGGGGCGGCACCGCCAGCAGCCCGGACAGCGAGCGGGCCAGCTCGTCCTGCTCGGTGAGGCGCGGGCCGCTCCTGGCGTACTGCGCCCAGTGCGAGCGCTCGGGCTCGGGAAAGGCCGCGAGCGGCTCGTAGACCCGCAAAAACGCCGCATACGGAACGTTCGGCACGCGCGTACTCCCATGATCGGCTGCCTGCCGGCCCGGCAGGTCCTTACCATGATCCTGGCAGTGTGACGAACCTGTAGCACCCGGTGCCGCCGGGCGGCCTTAGGCTCGTTGCCATCCCGCTCTCCACACCCCCGGAGAGCTCCCGCCTCGACTGCATGGAGTCACCACCGTGACCGACGTAAGCCCCGCTGTCAGTGCCGACAGCACGGCCGAGGTCTCCGTTCTGGACACCCTCTTCCACTCGGAGCTGGGCGGCCATGAACAGGTCGTGCTGTGCCAGGACCGGCCCACCGGCCTCAAGGCCGTCATCGCCATCCACTCCACCGCGCTGGGTCCCGCCCTCGGCGGCACCCGCTTCCACGCCTACGCGGGCCATCCCCGGCCCGAGGAGGCGGCGCTGCGCGACGCGCTGAACCTCGCCCGCGGCATGAGCTACAAGAACGCCCTGGCGGGCCTTGAGCACGGCGGCGGCAAGGCCGTGATCATCGGCGACCCGCTCCGGATCAAGACCGAGGACCTGCTGCTGGCCTACGGCCGCTTCGTGGCCTCGCTCGGCGGCCGGTACGTCACCGCCTGCGACGTGGGCACCTACGTGCAGGACATGGACGTGGTGGCCCGGGAGTGCCGGTGGACCACCGGCCGCTCGCCCGAGCAGGGCGGCGCGGGCGACTCCTCCGTGCTGACGGCCTTCGGCGTCTTCCAGGGCATGCGCGCCTGCGCCGAGCACCGCTGGGGATCGCCGGACCTCGCCGGCCGCACGGTCGGCGTGGCCGGGGTCGGCAAGGTCGGCCACCTCCTGGTCGGCCACCTGGTGGAGGCCGGGGCCGAGGTGGTGATCACCGACGTGCGCGCGGAGTCCGTGGAGCGGGTGCGCGCCGCCCATCCGGGAGTCACCGTGGCGGCGGACACCGACGCGCTGATCCGCACCCCGGGCCTGGACATCTACGCGCCCTGCGCGCTCGGCGGCGCGCTGAGCGACGCCACCGTGCCGGTGCTCACCGCCGGCGTGGTGTGCGGGGCGGCCAACAACCAGCTCGACCACCCCGGGATCGAGAAGGACCTCGCCGACCGGGGCATCCTCTACGCCCCGGACTACGTGGTGAACTCCGGCGGCGTGATCCAGGTCGCCGACGAGCTCCGCGGCTTCGACTTCGCACGTGCGAAGGAAAAGGCCACGGAGATTCACGGCACCGCGCTGGAGATCTTCCGGCAGGCCGACCGGGCCGGCGTGCCGCCCGCTGCGGCCGCGGACCGGATCGCCGAGCAGCGGATGGCGGCCGCCCGGCGCCGCGGCGCGTCATGACTTTTGCGTAAGACATGTCACGCCGCTTGGGCGGGTCGCGTCCCGAAAGAAGGTAAAATCACCTCTGACCAGCGAAGAAACGGTCATCGCACAGCATCGGAAGGGCCGGGAGTCCGCGGACGGCGTACCGCGGACTCCCGGAAGCAGGTACGGTTGAAGTCCAGTGGGCCGCGCTCTCCTGGCGAGAGACGGTTCCGGTACATGAACGCATGTCAACACTCTGGGGCCGTCTCGGCCCGACGTTGAGGGGGTCGAGCCAATGGGGCGCGGCCGGGCCAAGGCCAAGCAGACGAAGGTCGCCCGCCAGCTGAAGTACAACAGCGGCGGGACGGACCTCTCACGTCTGGCCGAAGAGCTGGGTGCATCGCCATCGAACCAAACGCCGCACGGCGAGAAGTTCGAGGACGACAACGAGCTGGACGACGACCCGTACGCACGGTACGCGGAGCTGTACAACGAGGAGGACGACGACGGCGAGGACGGGCCGTCGGGCCGCTCCTCGCCGCGGCACGGGGCCTGACGCCCGGGCCGCGGCCGCCGCGCCCGCCTGCGACAGTCACCCGGTCCGGCCTCCGCCGGACCGGGCTGTCTGCTGCCCGGGGCCCCACCGGGGCTCGCGCCACCGGCGGTTCCCCGCGGGCCGGTCAGCGGACGTAGTCGCCGGTCAGTGTCACGGTGCCGGCGCCCGTCGCGCCGTCCCCGGAGCGCTGCTCGACGGTGCCCATGACCCAGCCGTCCACACCGCGGTCGGCGAGGGTGGTGAGCGCCGCCTCCGCGGACTCGTGCGGCACGACCGCGACCATGCCCACCCCCATGTTGAGGGTGCGCTCCAGCTCCGCGGGCTCCACCCGGCCGAGCCGGCCGACCATGTCGAACACCGGGCCCGGCGTCCAGGTCGAGCGGTCCAGGCTCACGTGCGTGCCCTCCGGCATCACGCGCGCCAGGTTGGCCGCCAGCCCCCCGCCGGTGACGTGCGCGAACGCGTGCACCTCGGTGGTCCGCATCAGGGCCAGGCAGTCCAGCGAGTAGATCTTGGTCGGCTCCAGCAGTTCCTCACCGAGCGTGCGGCCGAACTCCGGCACCCGCCGTTCCAGCGACCAGCCGGCCCGCTCCAGGAAGACGTGCCGCACCAGGGAGTAGCCGTTGGAGTGCAGGCCGGAGGAGGCCATGGCGATCACGGCGTCACCCGGACGGATGCGGTCGGCCCCCAGCACCCGGTCGGCCTCGACCACTCCCGTGCCGGCGCCGGCCACGTCGTACTCGTCGGGTCCGAGCAGGCCCGGGTGCTCGGCGGTCTCGCCGCCCACCAGTGCGCAGCCCGCCAGCACACAGCCCTCGGCGATGCCCTTGACGATCGACGCGACCCGCTCCGGGTACACCTTGCCGACGCTGATGTAGTCGGTCATGAACAGCGGCTCGGCCCCGCACACCACCAGGTCGTCCACGACCATCGCGACCAGGTCGTGCCCGATCGTGTCGTGGACGTCCATCCGCTGGGCGACGGCGACCTTGGTGCCCACGCCGTCGGTGGCCGAGGCCAGCAGCGGGCGCGTGTAGCGGGTCAGGGCGGAGGCGTCGAAGAGGCCGGCGAAGCCGCCCAGTGCCCCCACGCTCTCGGGCCGCTGCGCCTTGGCCACCCACTCCTTCATCAGTTCCACGGCGGTCTCGCCCGCCTCGATGTCCACGCCCGCCGCCGCGTAGCTGGCGCCGGCCGGTTCCTCGTGTGCTGCCATCAGCGTCTCCTCGTGTTGCTCACGGACGCCGCAGCGCGTCGGCGGCACCCGGACCCGCCAGCAGGGACGTCACGCCGTCCGCGTCGCTGCGGGCGCCGGTGTCCTGGTTCTTGCGGCTCTCCAGCAGGTCCTTGCCGAGGAGCTCCTCGTCCGGCAGTTCCATCGGGTACTCGCCGTCGAAGCAGGCCCGGCACAGGTCCGGCTTGGCGATCGTGGTGGCCTCGATCATCCCGTCGAGGGAGATGTAGGCGAGGGAGTCCGCGCCCAGCGAGGTGCCGATCTCCTCCACCGACAGGCCGTTGGCGACCAGCTCGGCACGGGTGGCGAAGTCGATGCCGAAGAAGCACGGCCACTTGATGGGCGGGGAGCTGATCCGCACGTGCACCTCGGCGGCGCCGGCCTCGCGCAGCATCCGCACCAGGGCCCGCTGGGTGTTCCCCCGGACGATGGAGTCGTCCACGACCACCAGCCGCTTGCCGTGGATGACCTCCTTCAGCGGGTTCAGCTTGAGCCGGATGCCGAGCTGCCGGATGGTCTGGCTGGGCTGGATGAAGGTCCGGCCCACGTAGGAGTTCTTCACCAGGCCGGAGCCGTAGGGGATGCCGCTGGCCTCGGCGTAGCCGATGGCGGCAGGGGTGCCGGACTCCGGGGTGGGTATGACCAGGTCCGCGTCGGCCGGAGCCTCCGCCGCCAGCCTGCGGCCCATCTCCACGCGGGAGAGATGGACGTTGCGGCCGGCGATGGTGGTGTCCGGGCGGGCCAGGTACACGTACTCGAAGACACAGCCCCGCGGCTTCGCTTCCGCGAACCTGCTGGCGCGCAGCCCGGCCTCGTCGACGGCGATCATCTCGCCCGGCTCGATCTCCCTGACGAAGGACGCGCCGACGATGTCCAGGGCGGCGGTCTCGGAGGCGGCCACCCAGCCGCGCTCCAGCCGGCCGAGCACCAGCGGGCGGACGCCCTGCGGGTCGCGCGCGGCGTACAGCGTGCCCTCGTCCATGAACACGAAGCTGAAGGCGCCCTTGACCCGCGGCAGCACCAGCGGGGCGGCCTGCTCCACGGTCAGCGGAGTGCCGTCCTCGGCGGTCTGCCCCGCCAGCAGGGCGGTGACCAGGTCGGTGTCGTTGGTGGCCGCGACCCGGTGCCGGGGCGAGCGGTCGCCCCCGGGCAGCTCGGTGACCAGTCCGGCGAGCTCGACGGTGTTCACCAGGTTGCCGTTGTGGGCCAGGGCGATCGAGCCGTGGCCGGTGGCACGGAAGGTCGGCTGGGCGTTCTCCCACACCGAGGCCCCGGTGGTGGAGTACCGGGTGTGGCCGACGGCCATGTGGCCCTGGAGGGAGCCGAGGGACGTCTCGTCGAAGACCTGGGAGACCAGGCCCATGTCCTTGAAGACCAGGATTTTCGAGCCATCGCTCACCGCGATGCCCGCGGACTCCTGACCACGGTGCTGCAGCGCGTACAGCCCGAAATAGGTGAGTTTGGCGACCTCTTCGCCCGGGGCCCAGACTCCGAAGACGCCACACGCGTCCTGGGGGCCCTTCTCGCCGGGAAGGAGGTCGTGGTTGAGTCGACCGTCACCACGCACGCCTCCGAGTCTAGGGCAGGTTGCCCGGTGGCGGAGAACCGGGCAGTTGTGAGACATCCCCCATCGGACCGCCCGGGGCCCGCGGGGCCACGGCTCAGGAGAGCACGGGAAGCTCACCGGCGAGCGCGCCGGCCCGCTCGCCGCTCGCTCTCAGCCGCCCGGTGGCGGTCGCCGTCCGCCAGGCCAGGCGACCGGTGGCCAGCCGCATCCAGGTGACCGGGTCGGTCTCCACGACGTTCGGCGGGGTGCCCCGGGTGTGCCGGGGGCCCGCCAGGCACTGCACCGCGGCGAACGGCGGTACCCGCAGCTCGGTGGAGCTTCCGGGGGCCTTGGCGGCCAGGGCGTCGGCGAGCACCCGCACGGTGATGGCCAGCGCCTGCCGGTCCAGGCGCACCGGGCGGCCGGTGGCCCGGGTCAGGTCGTCGCCGTGCACGACCAGCTCGACCACCCTGGTGACGGTGAAGTCGAGCGCCCGCATCGCGCCGAACCGGCCGGGCAGCAGCAGGTCCTCCCGGATGCCGGTCTCGATGACGGCTTCCAGTTCCTCGGCGGCCGCGTCCAGCGCGGCGGCCTGGTCCTCGCGGGCCCCGGCGTCCCGCCTGGTGGCCTCGTCCAGCTCGTCCGCCACCGAGGAGTTGGAGACCACCCAGCGGTTCAGATCCACCTCGGGGCGGGTGGCGGAGGGGGCGGGCTCGGCCAGCTTCCGGGGCAGCGCGTCGGTCTGGCCCGCGATGTGCGCGATGAGGGTGCGCACGTCCCAGCCCGGCAGCCCGGAGGCCTTGGCGCGCTGCGCGGCGTCGAGTTCATGAGCGGCCAGGCGGACGAATTCCACCTGCGCGAGGAGCGCGTCGCGGACCCGGTCGGGGTGGTAGGCGCGGGGCTTGCGCCGGACAGCACCAGACATGCCATGGAGCTTACGACGCCGCCGCGGCGCCCGCCGCAGCCTCGCCGTGTCCCGCCGCCCCCGGTGGTGAGCGGGGCCGCCCCGGCCCGGCCCGCGCATCGGCGTGTACGGCCGGGGCAGGCATGTGCCAGGATGCCGCCATGCCTATCGCGGACCGCTATCTCGCCGACGACGAAGAGCTGGTGTACTACACGCGCCAGCACTGGACCACGCTGGTCAGCGAGTTCCTGCTGCTGTGCCTGATCGCGGCGGCGGCCTCCGTCGTCATCTGGTTCCTGCCCACCGGGGAGGAGTGGGGGGCGACCGCGGTCTGGGTCGTGCTGGGCCTGGCGGCGATCGCGGCGGTCTGGCTGTGGCTGGTGCCGATGCTCCAGTGGCGGTCCACCGTCTACGTGCTGACCACCAAGCGGCTGCACAAGCGGACGGGCTTCCTGTCCAAGACCGGCCGCAGCATCCCGCTGGCCCGGGTGAACGACGTGTCGTACTCCGCCTCGCTGTGGGAGCGGATCATGCGCTACGGCACGCTGCACGTCCAGTCGGCCTCCGAGCAGGGGGTCATGGTCCTCAAGCACGTGCCGGACCCGGAGATGCTCAAGAGCGTGATCTACCGCCAGCTGGACCAGCTCGGCAGCGGCGAGTCCGCGGGCGTCTGAGCCCGGCGGCGACTTCTGACGCGCCGCTGCCCCCGGAGCCGGCGATCCGGGGGCAGCGGCGCGGTGGTGTCCGGGCGGTGCGTCAGCCGAACAGGGCCGGCAGGGTCTCCTCGTGGGTCCGGCGCAGCTCGGCCAGCGGGACGGAGAACTCGCCCTGCACCTCCAGCGCGTCCCCGTCCACCACGCCGACGCGGGTGGCCGGCAGGCCGCGGGCGCCGCACATGTCGGTGAAGCGGAGCTCCTCGCTGCGCGGGACGGCCACCACGGCCCGGCCCGCGGACTCGGAGAACAGGAAGGTGAAGGCGTCCAGCCCTTCGGGGACGACCAGCCGGGCGCCGTGGCCGCCGCGCAGGCAGGACTCGGTCACCGCCTGGACCAGCCCGCCGTCGGACAGGTCGTGGGCCGCGTCGATCATGCCGTCCCGGGAGGCGGCGACGAGGATCTGCGCCAGCAGCCGTTCCCGCTCCAGGTCCACCTTCGGCGGCATGCCGCCCAGGTGGTCGTGGACGACCTGGGCCCAGGCCGAGCCGCCGAACTCCTCGGCGGTATCGCCGAGCAGGTAGATCAGCTGGCCCTCGGTGGCGAAGGCCACCGGGGTGCGGCGGGTGACGTCGTCGATGACGCCGAGCACGCCGACCACCGGGGTCGGGTGAATGGCGGTGTCACCGGTCTGGTTGTACAGCGAGACATTGCCGCCGGTGACCGGGGTGCCGAGGGTCCGGCAGGCGTCGGCCAGGCCTCGGCAGGCCTCGGCGAACTGCCACATCACCGCCGGGTCCTCCGGGGAGCCGAAGTTGAGGCAGTCGGTGACGGCCAGCGGTTCGGCGCCGGAGGCGGCGACGTTGCGGTAGGACTCGGCGAGCGCCAGCTGCGCCCCGGTGTAGGGGTCGAGCTTGGCGTAGCGGCCGTTGCCGTCGGTGGCGACCGCCACGCCCAGGCCGGTCTCGTCGTCGATGCGGATCATGCCGGAGTCCTCGGGCTGGGCGAGGACGGTGTTGCCGAGCACGTACCGGTCGTACTGGTCGGTGATCCAGGAGGCGGCGGCCTGGTTCGGGGAGGCGACGAGCTTCAGCACCTGCTCGCGCAGCTCGTCCCCGCCGGCCGGGCGGGGCAGCGCGGCGGCGTCGTCGGCCTGGAGAGCGTCCTGCCAGTCGGGGCGGGCGTACGGGCGGTGGTAGACCGGGCCCTCGTGGGCGACGGTGCGCGGCGGGACGTCGACGATCTGCTCGCCGTTCCAGTAGATCTCCAGCCGGTCGCCCTCGGTGACCTCACCGATGACGGTGGCGATGACGTCCCACTTCTCGCAGATCTCCAGGAAACGCTCGACCTTGTCCGGCTCGACGATGGCGCACATTCGCTCCTGCGACTCGCTCATGAGGATCTCCTCGGGGGAGAGCGAGGCGTCGCGCAGCGGGACGGTGTCCAGTTCCACGCGCATGCCGCCGGAGCCGGCCGAGGCGAGCTCGGAGGTGGCACAGGACAGCCCGGCGCCGCCGAGGTCCTGGATGCCGGTGACGAGGTCCTCGGCGAAGACCTCCAGGGTGCACTCGATGAGCAGCTTCTCCTGGAAGGGGTCGCCGACCTGGACGGCCGGGCGCTTGGCGGGGCCGGTGGAGTCGAAGGTCTCCGAGGCGAGCACCGAGACACCGCCGATGCCGTCGCCGCCGGTGCGGGCGCCGTAGAGGATGACCTTGTTGCCGGTTCCGGAGGCCTTGGCGAGGTGGATGTCCTCATGCCGCATGACACCCACGCACAGGGCGTTGACCAGCGGGTTGCCCTGGTAGCAGGAGTCGAAGACGACCTCGCCGCCGATGTTGGGCAGGCCCAGGCAGTTGCCGTAGCCGCCGATGCCGGCGACCACGCCGGGCAGCACGCGCCGGGTGTCGGGGTGGTCGGCGGCGCCGAACCGCAGCGGGTCCATGACGGCGACCGGGCGGGCGCCCATCGCGAGGATGTCGCGGACGATGCCGCCGATGCCGGTGGCCGCGCCCTGGTAGGGCTCAATGTAGGAGGGGTGGTTGTGGGACTCGACCTTGAAGGTGACGGCGTAGCCCTGGCCGACGTCGACGACGCCGGCGTTCTCGCCGATGCCCACCAGCAGGGCGTCGGTGGCCGGGGCCTTCTCGCCGAACTGCTTGAGGTGGACCTTGCTGGACTTGTAGGAGCAGTGCTCGGACCACATCACCGAGTACATGGCGAGCTCGGCGCCGGTCGGGCGGCGGCCGAGGATCTCGCGGATGCGCGCGTACTCGTCCTCCTTCAGGCCCAGTTCGGCCCACGGCAGCGCGGTGTCCGGGGTGGCGGCGGCGTGCTCGACGGTGTCCAGGCGGCGGTCGGTGATGATCTCGCTGGGCTCGTTCACGATGCGGTGACCAGATTCTTGAGAACCGAGGTGAAAATTCCGAGGCCGTCGGTGGTGGGGCCGGTCAGCGGCTCGACGGCGTGCTCGGGGTGCGGCATGAGGCCGACGACATTCCCGGCCTCGTTGGTGACGCCGGCGATGTCGCGGCGGGACCCGTTGGGGTTGACGTCCACGTAGCGGAAGACGACCCGGCCCTCGGCCTCCAGCGCGTCGAGCGTGTACGCGTCGGCGGTGAACTGGCCGTCGTGGCTCTTGAGGGGAACGGTGATCTCCTCCCCCCGCGCGTAGTCGCCGGTCCAGGCGGTGGCGTTGTTCTCCACCCGCAGCCGCTGGTCGCGGCAGACGAAGTGCAGGTGGTCGTTGCGCAGCATCGCGCCGGGCAGCAGGTGGGCCTCGGTGAGGATCTGGAAGCCGTTGCAGATTCCCAGGACCGGCATTCCGGCCCGGGCCCGCTCGATGACGGTTTCCATCACCGGCGAGAAGCGGGAGATGACTCCGGTGCGCAGGTAGTCGCCGTAGGAGAATCCGCCGGGCAGCACCACGGCGTCGACCTGGCGCAGATCCTTGTCGCGGTGCCACAGGGCGACGGGCTCGGCCCCGGCCAGCCTGACGGCCCGCTGGGCGTCGCGGTCGTCGAGGGAGCCGGGGAAGGTGACGACGCCGACGCGCGCGGTCACGCCGTCACCTCGTCGGTCTCCTCGACGCGGACGGTGTAGTACTCGATCACGGTGTTGGCGAGAAAGGTCTCCGCCATCTCCCGGACCTTGTCCAGCGCGGCCTCGTCGGCCGGGCCGTCCAGTTCCAGTTCGAAACGCTTGCCCTGGCGGACTTCCCGGACGCCCTCGAAGCCCAGCCGGGGCAGCGCGCGCTGCACCGCCTGGCCCTGGGGGTCGAGGATTTCCGGCTTGAGCATGACGTCGACTACGACGCGAGCCACAGGTACTCCCGGTGGTGTTGGTGCTTGACGCTGCACCCGCCAGCCTACCGGGCCAAGGAGTCTACACGGGTAGATATCGCCGCGTTCGGTCACGTTCGGGTATCGGGGGCGAAAACCCCTGCAAGAATGGACGGAGAAAACGTAGGGTCCCGGTTGCGAGAAGAGCACGCGGGCATAATTCTGTCCGCGTGCACGATCAATCCGCCCGGCGTGCACAATAAAAGGCCAAGCTCCCGATCAATCGGATCGCGGGCACCGCCGGGTTCGCCGCACCCTTCTCGTGGCGGCCGGCAGCGATCCTCCCGAAAGGACCGATATCCGTGGCAAAGCGCGTAGTGGTCACGCTCACCGACGACATCGACGGCGGGGAAGCGTCGGAAACGGTCGCCTTCGGACTCGACGGAAAGACGTACGAGATCGATCTCAGCGACCGGAACGCCCAGGAGCTGCGCGGAGCGCTCGCGCTCTACGTGCAGGCGGCCCGGAAGAAGGCCAGGTCCGGCAAAACGTTCCACCGCACCGCGGTGGCCCCCGACCCGCGCGCGGTCCGCGCCTGGGCCGAGTCCAACGGCTTCGACGTCCCCTCCCGCGGCCGCATCCCCAAGCGGGTCTACGACGCCTTCAACGAGGCGCACTGAGCCGGTCCGCGCACCGACTTGCCACGCCCCCCGGGTGATCGGCTAGAGTCTGGAGCACGCCGAGGGGCAAGGCCGGAAGGCCACCACCCCGAAGGTCGTGCGGGTGTAGTTCAGTAGCAGAACACCCCCTTTCCAAGGGGGAGGCGCAGTGTGCAATTCCTGTCACCCGCTCCAGCCTCCGGCCGGCTTCACCGCCGGTGTGGAAGGTGCCGCTTCGCACGGAAACGCGCGGGGCGTGCGGACGTGGCTCAGTTGGTAGAGCATCACCTTGCCAAGGTGAGGGTCGCGAGTTCGAATCTCGTCGTCCGCTCGGCACGAAGACCCCGGTCGTCACGACCGGGGTCTTCGCCGTATTCCTGGCCGACCGGATCCCACCGCCCCGGCATCTGACATTTGTCATCCGCCTTCATGACAGCGCGCACTGCCGCCCGCCCGGTTCCGGCGAAAGGCTGGAGTCATGAACAGCGGCGAGAACATCATCGAGGTGAGCGGGCTGCGGCGACGCTACGGCCCGCGGGGTTCCGGCGGTTTCGAGGCCGTGGCCGGACTGGACTTCACCGTGCGGCGGGGCGAGCTGTTCGCCCTGCTGGGCACGAACGGGGCGGGCAAGACCTCCACCGTGGAACTGCTGGAGGGCCTTGAGCGCCCCACCGGCGGACGGGTGCGGGTGCTGGGCCACGACCCGTACCGGGAGCGGGCCGCGGTGCGCCCGCGCATCGGCATCATGCTGCAGGAGGGCGGCTTCCCCTCGGATCTGACGGTGACCGAGACCGCCCGGATGTGGGCGGGCTGCACCACCGGCGCCCGGCCCGTCGCCGAGGCACTGGAGGCGGTCGGCCTGACCGGGCGCGCCGGCGTGCGGGTGGGCCGGCTCTCCGGCGGCGAACGGCGGCGCCTGGACCTGGCGATGGCGCTGATCGGCCGCCCGGAGGTGCTGTTCCTGGACGAACCCACCACCGGCCTCGACCCCGAGGCCCGGCAGCGGACCTGGCAGGTGGTCCGCGACCTGCGGGACGCCGGCACCTCGGTGGTGCTGACCACGCACTACCTGGAGGAGGCCGAGGCGCTGGCCGACCGGCTGGCGATCATGGCCCACGGACGGATCGTGGTGTCCGGCACGCCGGCCGAGGTCACGGCCTCCCGCCCGGCCCGGATCCGCTTCCGGCTGCCGGACGGCGTCACCGCCGCCCAGCTCCCGGTCCTGGCCCCGGAGGCGGGGGACGACGGCCGGGTGGAGATCCGCACCACCGGGCTCCAGGACACCCTGACCGGCCTGCTGCTGTGGGCCCGCGAGCGGGGAGTGGAACTGGCCGGCCTGGACGCCCGCTCGGCGTCCCTGGAGGAGGCGTTCCTCGACATCGCCCGGGACGACGCGCACGGCGTCCACCCCGGCGCCCGTCCCGGCGATGCCCCCGGCACCGCGTACCGGGAGGCCCGGCCCGCCGAGCCCGCCGCACACCCCGAGCCGCAGAACGGAGCGACCGTCCGATGAACACCCTGGCCCCCGGCACCGGGACCCGCGCCCCGGCGGACCGGGACAGCACCCCTCCCCCGCCCGCCCCCGGCCCGTCCCCGGCACGGGCGTCGCTGCGCCGGCTGCGCGCCCTGGGCCGCGCCGAGCTGACCCTGCTGCTGCGCAACCGCACCAGCCTGTTCGTCGCCCTGCTGATGCCGGTCGGCATGGTGGCGCTGGCCTGGTCCTCGCTGCAGGGCATGGACCTGGACGGCACCGGGGTCAGCGCCGCCGAGGCCGTGCTGACCGGCGGCGTGGGCATCGTGCTGATCCTGGTGGTCTACCTCAACCCGCTCTCCGCCTATGTGGCGCGCCGCGAGGAGCGGGTGCTCAAGCGGCAGCGCACCGGCGAGCTGTCGGACGCGGAGATCCTGGCCGGGCCCGCGCTGCCGTCGGTGGCCCTGGCGCTGGCGCAGTGCGCGCTGCTGGTGCTGGCCGGCTGGACGGTGTGGGATCTGAGCGCACCGCAGCGGCCGGACCTGCTGATGGCCGGGCTCGCCCTGGGCAGCGTGCTGCTGGTGCTGCTGGCCGCCGTCACCGCGGCGTTCACCCGTACCGTGGAGAGCGCGCAGCTCACCGCCATGCCGCTGCTGATGGTCTCGGCCCTGGGCTCCGGGCTGTTCGTTCCGCTGGAGGTGCTGCCGGACACCGTCGCGGACATCTGCCGGCTGCTGCCGCTGACCCCGGCGATGGAGCTGGTGCAGGGCGGCTGGCTGGGCGGCCTGGAGGCGGGCGACGCCCTGCGCGCGCCGGCGCTGGCGCTGGCCTGGTCCGCGCTGGGGGTGTTTGCTGTACGGCGGTGGTTCCGCTGGGACCCGCGGCAGTGAGCGCGGCGGCTCATCGTGCCACGGTCCCGGCACGGCGGTTTCGAGGCGCGAGGAGTGACCTGATGCGTGCAGGGGGGTGGGACTGGCTGCACCGGTACCGCCGGTCCAGCCAGCGGGCGCGGGTGCACCAGTACACCCGCACGGTGCTCTACAGCTTCGTGCTGGTGGAGGCCGCCCTGGTGGTGCTGTGGGCGGTGGCGCTGCCGGCCGGGACGCCGCTGTGGGTGCGGGCGGTGATCGCCGCGACGGGCACCGGGCACGTGGCGCTGATGCTGCTGCTGTCCCGTGAGGGGCTGCGCCACTACCTGGGCCGCGGGCCGCGCCCGGACCGGCTGCTGGCCGCCGGCTTCGTGATGACCCTGCTGGGGACGGGCATGGCGGTGGCGATGCTGGCCGGCGGGCTGGTCCCGCGGGACGCGTCGGTGGTGGCGGCCTGGATGCCGCTGTTCTTCGCGGGGCCCGCCCTGCTGGCTCTTCCGGTCGGACAGGGATCGGCGCTGGCCGCGGTGCCGGTGGCGGCGGCCTGGGCGGGGGCGGTGGCCGCCGGGCTGCCTGCCGACGGGCACCTGGTGCTGCTGCTCACCCTGGTGCTGGGCGGCGCCGCGTTCGGGCTGTCGTACCGCTGCTCGGGCTGGACACTGAAGGTGGTCGACGAGCTCGACGCCGCCCGGGAGACCCAGGCCCGGCTGGCGGTGGCCGAGGAGCGGCTGCGGTTCGGGCGCGACCTGCACGACGTGCTGGGCCGCAATCTGTCGGTGATCGCGCTCAAGAGCGAGCTGGCGGTGCAGCTGGCGCAGCGCGGTTCGGACGCGGCCCTGACGCAGATGACCGAGGTGCAGCGGATCGCGCGGGAGTCCCAGCGCGAGATGCGGGAGGTGGTGCGCGGCTACCGGGCCGCCGATCTGACGGCGGAGCTGGCGGGCGCGCGGGGGGTTCTGGAGGCGGCCGGGATCGAGTGCCGGATCGAGAACCTGGGCGGGCACGCGCTGCCCGCCCAGGCGCAGTCGGCGCTCGCCTGGGTGGTGCGGGAGGGCACCACCAATGTGCTGCGGCACGCGGAGGCGGGGCGCTGCGTGATACGGCTGCGGCCCGCCGGCCCGGATGCCGGGGAGGGGGCCGGGGCGGTGCTGACGATGGAGAACGACGGCGTGCCGGACGGCTGTGGAGCCGCCGGTGACGGCGGCGGTGCCGGGCTGGCCGGTCTGCGGGAGCGGCTGGCGGCACTGGGCGGTTCGCTGACGGCGGTGCCCGCCGCCGGGGGGCGGTTCCGCCTGACGGCTCAGGTTCGAACGGAGGAGAACGGGTGACCGAGCCCATCCGGGTGCTGCTCGCCGACGACGAGCACCTCATCCGCGGGGCGCTGGCCGCGCTGCTGTCGCTGGAGGACGACCTGCGGGTGGTCGCGGAGGCCGCGTCGGGGCCGGAGGCGCTGGCGATGGCGCGCGCGCACCGGCCGGATGTCGCGGTGCTGGATCTGCAGATGCCGGGCAGCGACGGGGTGGCGGTGGCGGCCTCGCTGCGGACCGAGGTCAGCGAGTGCCGCACCATGATCGTGACCGGGCACGGGCGCCCGGGGCATCTCAAGCGGGCGCTGGCCGCCGGGGTGCGCGGGTTCGTGCCGAAGACCGTCTCCGCGCAGCGGCTGGCCGAGATCATCCGCACGGTGCGGTCCGGCAACCGCTATGTGGACCCCGAGCTCGCGGCCGACGCGATCAGCTCCGGCGACTCCCCGCTGACCGCCCGGGAGGCCGAGCTGCTGGAGCTGGCGGCGGACGGCGCCCCGGTGGCGGAGATCGCCCAACGGGCCCGGCTGGCACAGGGAACGGTCCGCAACTACCTGTCGGCGGCGGCGGCGAAACTGCACGCGGAGAACCGTCACGCGGCCGTGCGCATCGCACGGGAGCGGGGATGGCTATAATGAACCCGCACACCACGCGGACGTAGCTCAGTTGGTAGAGCGCAACCTTGCCAAGGTTGAGGTCGCCGGTTCGAGCCCGGTCGTCCGCTCCAGCGGAATCGCGCGATTCCCCGCTGTGGCCCCGGAGCCCCGCTCCGGGGCCACAGCGCTGTCCGGGGCCGGAAAAAAAACTTTGCGCGGGGTGTCGATCCGGGGGTCGGCTGTTCGACGCGGGGGTGAAGGACACCGAGGGCGGGCGTGAAGTCCGGTCCCGCCGGGGCACCCGGCCGGTGACGGAACAGCGAGAGGGAGGACGACGATGCGTTTCATGATGCTGATGAAGGCGACCGAGGAGTCCGAGGCCGGTGTGATGCCGAGCGCGGAGGCCATTGCCGAGATGGGCCGGTACAACGAGGAGCTGGTCAAGGCCGGTGTGATGCTGGCCGGCGAGGGGCTGCACCCCAGCTCCCGGGGGGCCAGGGTCGGCACCGGCCCGGATGGGAAGCGGACCGTGACGGACGGTCCCTTCGCCGAGACCAAGGAGCTCATCGCCGGCTTCTGGATGATCCAGGCCGCCTCGTGGGAGGAGGCCCTGGAGTGGGCGCGGCGGGTGCCCGAGGGGGAGGTCGAGCTGCGGCAGATCTTCGAGATATCCGACTTCCCCGAGCAGAGCATGACGCCGGAGAACGCCGAGCGCGAGGAGCGGCTGCGCGAGGAGGTCCAGCGGCAGCACAGCGGGGCCTGACCGTCCGGGGCCGGCGCCGGTGCGGATCCGGCCGGGCCCGGGTCCGCACCGGGTGAGGGGGCGGTGCGGGCCCGGCGACTTGCCCGTGGCGGCGGCGCCGGGTGAGGCTGTGCGGCGTGACGGAATCGGACGCGCGTCGCGCGGTGGACGCGGTGTGGCGCATCGAATCGGGCCGGGTGATCGCCGGCCTCACCCGGGTCTTCCGGGATGTCGGGCTGGCCGAGGACATGGCGCAGGACGCGCTGGTCGCGGCGCTGGAGCAGTGGCCCGGGGACGGGGTGCCGCGCAATCCGGGGGCCTGGCTGATGACCACCGCCCGGCACCGGGCGATCGACGCCGTCCGCCGCCGGGAGCGGCTCGCCCGCAAGGTGGACGAGCTGGGCCACGAGCTGGAGCTGGACAGGGGGGAGTCCGTGGCCGCGGACTTCGCCGCCGAGGTGGCCGCCGCGGTGGACGGGCGGATCGAGGACGACCTGTTGCGGCTGGTGTTCACCATCTGTCATCCGGTGCTGTCCCCGCAGGCCAGGGTGGCGCTGACGCTGCGGCTGCTGGGGGGTCTGCGGACGGACGAGATCGCCCGGGCGTTCCTGGTGGGCGAGCCGACGGTGGCGCAGCGGATCGTCCGGGCCAAGCGCACCCTGGCCCGGGAGCGGGTGCCGTTCGAGGTTCCGGAGGGGCCGCTGCTGGGCGAGCGCCTGGCCTCGGTCCTGGAGGTGGTGTACCTGATCTTCAACGAGGGGTACGCGGCGACCGCCGGGGACGACTGGATGCGTCCGGAGCTGTGCGGGGAGGCGCTGCGGCTGGGGCGGGTGCTGGCCGGGCTGATGCCCGGGGAGCCGGAGGTGCACGGGCTGGTCGCCCTGATGGAGATCCAGGCGTCGCGCTCGGCGGCGCGCACCACGGCGTCCGGCGAACCGGTGCTCCTGATGGACCAGGACCGCTCGCGCTGGGACCAGTTGCTGATCCGGCGCGGGCTGGCCGCGCTGGAGCGGGCCGAGGCTCTGGGGCCGCCGGGGCCGTACGGGCTGCAGGCCGCGGTGGCCGCCTGCCACGCGCGGGCGCGCACCGGCGAGGAGACGGACTGGGCGCGCATCGCCGCGCTGTACGGGGAGCTGGCGCGGCGGATGCCGTCCCCGGTGGTGGAGCTGAACCGGGCGGTTGCGGTGTCGCGGGCCGAGGGGCCGGCGGCGGGCCTGGAGCTGGTGGACGCGCTGGCCGGCGAGCCGGCGCTGAAGGAGTACCACCTGCTGCCGAGCGTCCGGGGCGATCTGCTGGCCGGGCTGGGGCGCATGACCGAGGCGCGGGCGGAGTTCGAGCGTGCCGCCGCGCTGACCCGCAACGGGCGGGAGCGGGCGCTGCTGCTGGCCCGGGCGGCCGGCTGCTGAGCCCGGCGGCGCGGGCGCACCCGCCGCCGGGCGGGTGCGCCGGGGAGGTCAGTCCCAGGGGATGCCGGTGAGGAGGCGGTAGGCCTCGGCGTACTTCTCGCGGGTGCGGGCCACGACGTCCTCGGGGAGCGGCGGGGGCGGGGTGTGCGAGGCGCGGTCCCAGCCGGAGGCCGGGGAGGTGAGCCAGTCGCGGATGTACTGCTTGTCGTAGGAGCGCTGGCGGTGCCCGGGCTGCCAGTCGGACTTCAGCCAGAAGCGGGAGGAGTCCGGGGTGAGGACCTCGTCGGCGAGGATCAGCGGGTCGTCCTCCCCGCCGTCGCCGGCGTGGCCGAACTCGAACTTGGTGTCCGCCAGGATGAGGCCGCGGTCGCGGGCCAGGTCCCGGGCGCGGCTGTAGACGGCGAGGGTGGTCTGCCGCAGCCGGGCGGCGGTGTCCACGCCGACGCGGCGGGCGACCTCCTCGTAGGTGACGTTCTCGTCGTGCTCGCCGACCTCGGCCTTGGTGGCGGGGGTGAAGATGGCGGCGGGCAGTTCGGAGCCGTCGGTCAGGCCGGGGGGCAGCGCCAGGCCGCAGACGGTGCGGTCGCGCTCGTACTCCTCCAGGCCCGAGCCGGTGAGGTAGCCGCGGGCGACGCACTCGATGGGGTAGACGGTCAGCTCGCGGCAGACCATGACGCGCCCGGCCCAGTCGTCCGGCGCGCCGGGCGGGACGTCGGTGGAGATCACATGGCCGGGGACCAGGTCGGCGAGCTGGTCGAACCACCACAGGGACAGGCGGGTGAGGATCCGGCCCTTGTCGGGGATGCCGTTGGGCAGGACCCAGTCGTAGGCGGAGATCCGGTCGCTGGCGACGATCACCAGTTCGCCGTTCTCGTTGCGGTAGAGGTCCCGGACCTTTCCGGTATGCAGGTGCACAAGGCCGGGCACCCGCGCGGGTTCGGGCTTCTCGACGAATCCTGGCACGTCCGCCTCCTGAGGGCTCTTGGTCGGTGGTGCGAGTACCACGGACCGCGCCGGACAATTCTTCCCGATGCGGAGAGGACCGGGGAGCCGGGTCCCCGGTGGCCCGCGCGGGTCAGGGGTCTTTGCAGATGCGGTCGAGAAGGTTGGCGGTGGCCTGCTGGATCCGGGGGTCCGTGTGGCCGGGGCGGTCCAGGGCCGGGGACCAGGCGAAGGTGCCGGAGGCGAAGACCCAGGCGCCGCTGGGCGCCCGGTACAGCGAGGTCTCCTGGTGGCGCAGCGTCCCGGTGTCGTCGCGGTAGGGGGAGTGGGCGAGCAGGATGCGGCTGTCGTACGCGGGCAGCGGGACGCGCGGGTAGTAGCGGTCGGCCTCCCCGGCGACCAGGCGGGGAAGCTCCTCCCCCTCGGTGACTCCGGTGGACTCCCACAGCCAGTGGCCGGTGTTGCGGGCGACGAGGGGGTGCGGCACGGGTACCCGGCCGCCGTACTGGATGCCGAGCACGGTCTGCTCGGGCGCGCCGCGCTCGCGCCAGAGGGCGGAACGCCCCGGGCTGTGGCGCTTGCGGCAGGTGAGCAGGCGGTCGGGGTCGCCCGAGGGCAGCGGGGCGAGCTCGACCTGCCAGAACATGGTGTTGGCGGAGAGGAACACCAGCGAGGTGCCGTCGTCGCGGGCCCGCTCCACGGTGGCGCGCATCGGCGCGGACCAGTACTCGTCGTGGCCGGGGAAGACCAGGCCGCGGTAGCGGGAGGGGTCCACGCGGCCGGCGTGCAGGTCGCGGGTGGTGGCGTAGGAGAGGTCGTAGCCGTAGCGCTCGGCCCAGCGGATGAAGTCGTAGGCGTGGCCGACGTGCAGGGGGAGGCCGGCGCCGGCGTAGGGGCGGTCGAAGCAGACGGTGAGGGCGGCGTCCTCCTCGCCGAGCAGCCGGCCCTCGCTGTCCCAGGCGTGGTAGAGGCTGGCGCCGGTGCGGCCGTCCTCGGGGAACAGGTTGTAGGCCTGCCAGGTGATGTCGGGCAGCAGCAGGAGCAGGTCGGCCCGCCGGTTGTCGCGGACGGTGAAGGGGACGTGGGAGCGGTAGCGGCCGTCGGCGGTGGTGAGCACGGCGACATGGGCGCCGGGCTGCCAGGCGGGGGGCACGGGCAGCCGCCAGGACAGCCACCAGTGGTGGCAGCAGACGGTGCGGCCGGCGACCAGGGGTGCGGGCTGCCGTGATCCCATCAGCTCGGGGCTGCGGGTCAGCAGGGTGGCGCCGTCGCCCCCGTAGTGGCCGATCCGGTAGATGTCGATGGTGAAGGGCTGCGGGGGGTCGACGGTGACCCGGAAGTCTATGGGCTCGCCGGGGGCGACGGCGTGGTCCGGTGCGAAGCCCTTGATCTGGCAGCGCACGTCGTCGGCGGTGCGGGGGCCGGAGGAGGGGCTGGGCGGGGTGTCGGGCCGCTCGGGGAGACGGAGGCTGCCCGGTTCGCGGGCGCCCAGGCCCTCGGCGTCCGGGTCCACGTACCAGGGGACCACCTGCCCGGTGCCGTCGAAGTAGTGCTCGCTGCCGCGGAGCCAGGGCAGCGGGCCCTGCCCGAACGGGTCCGAGACGGCGTGCGCGAGCGCCCCCGACTCCCAGCGCCGGATACCTTGCGTGGCCACCGACGGCCCCCTCCCTCACCGCACCTGCTCCCCGGACCCGGTCACCCCCCAGAGGAACACAGCATGAGCGCATGCGGTCACTGATCGTCGCGGATTGGCGAAATGGCGGGAGGCGATTGCCTGATAGTGACGGCCGGTACGGACGGATCGATCCCGTTCAGGAGTTTTTGCACTCCATCAGGTGAGCTGTCCGGAGGGCCGGGCGGGGCCCGGGCGGGTCACACCAGGCGGACGGGCTTGTCCGGACGGATGCCGGCCTCGGCGAGCCACTCCCGCAGCGGCTCGGGGTCGCCGTCGTCCACCAGGCCGCGGACGGGTTCGGTCAGGTCCCGGACGCGCCGGCCGCCGGAGCGCAGCACCGGTCCGTCCAGCCAGTCCAGGCCGGGTGCCGCGTCGGTGCTGTCGGCGGCCGCGCAGCAGACGGCCGCGGCGACGTGCTCGGCGAGCACCTCCCGGCCGGTCCGGGGCGGCGGGGCGGGCAGGGCCGGCGGGAACGGGCCGGTCCCCGCGCCGGTCTCCGCGGGGACCGGGGTGCCGGCGGCGCGGGCCGCCCCGGCGCCGACCCGGGCGGCCAGGGCGTCGGTGCGCCCGGCGTCCCCGGCCGCGTCGCCCAGCCGTTGCAGCAGGCAGGTCAGGGTGGGGGTGCGCGCGGCGTCCAGGGCGGTGAACAGCCGGGCGGCGCGCTCCCGCCAGATCCGGTCCACGACCTCCTCGGGGTAGGCGGCCCAGTCGACCGGTTCCCAGGGGGCGTCGGGCTCGGCGGGGATGCCGTGGAAGAGTTCGGCGGCCAGCAGCGACACCTCCTCGTCTACCCGGCCGGGCTCCTCCAGCAGGTCGCAGGCGGGGCGTTCGCCGAGCCGGGAGGTGAAGTCCCCGGCGAGCCGGTCGCGGCGGGAGAGTTCGGTGAGGGCGGCGGCGACCCCGGCGTTGAGCCGGCGGGGCCAGCGGCCGGTCTGCCAGGCGGGCAGGGCGACCTTGGTGAGCAGCCGGTCCCAGCCGGCGTAGGCGAGACCGACCTGCTCCTGGGCGGTGACGCGCACGCCGTAGTCGACGGTGCGGGCCCGGGAGGCGGCCGCGGCGGCCACCCCGCGTTCCATCTCCGCGGCGTGGCCGCCGGTGGACCGCAGCAGGGCACGGGCCACCGCGGCGGAGAGGGCGAGCAGGGGACCGCGGCGGCCGGCCCGGGCGGCGCGGGCGACGGTGGCGTCCAGGCCGCGCACGCAGCGGCGGGCGGCGGCTATGTCGGGGTGGGCGGAGGGCCCGGTGCCCGCCACCACGGGGGCGAGCAGGGCGCGCAGTTCGCCGACGCGCATCCACCACAGGAACGGGGAGCCGACGACCAGGACGGGGGGCACGGAGGCGGAGCGGGGGCGGGCGGGCCGTTCCTCCAGCCAGCTGTCGCAGTCGGGGGCGAGGGCGACACCGCCGGGGGCGGGGACGTCGAGGCGGTCGGCGAGGTCGCGTATGAGGGCGTGCAGGCCGGGGGCCGCGTGTTCGGGCACCTCGACGCCGGGGCCGGCCGGGGGCCGGGCGCGGGCGATGACGGTGGCGACCGCGCCGGCGCCGGCGAGCGCGAGGACGGCCGGGATCAGCAGGATCAGGCCCGCCGTGCCGGCGGCGCCGGGCAGCCGGCCGGTGACGGCACCGGCCAGCAGCACGACGGCGCACGCCAGCGGGAGCAGGACCAGGGCCAGCGCGGTGTTGCGCACACGCAGTACGGCCAGTGCGTGGTCCCGTGCGGACCAGGTGGCTTGTCGATGCCCCATGACCTGCCCTCCGTACGCGATGTCGACAGGTTTCCGGCCTGTTCTCCCACTGTGGCACCGGTGCCGGGCCCCGCAATGTGCGGTGGGCCGATCGCCGCACACGGCGTCCGGGCGGCCGTCCGGCCCGCGCGGGCGGCGCCACGGGCAGGCCGGACACCCCGCGTGGGCGCCCCGGCCGGCACTGCGCCGCACCCTAGTGGGGGCCGGGGCGGGCGTCAGCCGGACCGGGGCTTCGGTCACTCGATGGAGTTGCTTTGGGGAGAGGTTGGGGCGGCTAGGCGCGGGTTTCCGCCAACTTCACCGCGATTGGGACGAGTTGGCGGGATCGGTGCCGTCCCGGAAAGCCGGCGGAGGACCTGCCCGGCCGTCAGGAGGACTCGGCGGCGGCCGCGGCGATGTCGGTGCGGTGGTGCGAACCGGCCAGGCGGATCCGGCCGACCGCCCGGTAGGCGTGCTCCCTGGCCTCGGCCAGGCCGGCACCGGCCGCCGTCACCGACAGCACCCGGCCGCCGGCGCTCACGATCCGGCCGTCGTCGTCCCGCCGGGTGCCGGCGTGCAGCACATAGGCCTGCGGGGCGTCCTTCTCCGCCACCTCCGCCAGGCCCTCCACCGGGTCACCGGTGCGCGGGGCCGCCGGATAGCCCGCCGAGGCGATCACCACCGTGACGGCCGCGCCGTCGCTCCAGCGCAGCGGCGGGAACTGGGCCAGCTCACCGGTCGCCGCCGCGTACAGCAGCCCGGACAGCGGGGTCCGCAGCCGGGCCAGCACCACCTGGGTCTCCGGGTCGCCGAAGCGCGCGTTGAACTCGATGACCCGGATCCCCCGGGAGGTCACGGCCAGCCCGGCGTAGAGCAGCCCGGAGAACGGCGTGCCGCGGCGCCGCATCTCGTCCACGGTGGGCTGGAGCACCGACGCGAGCACCTCGTCGGTGAGACCGGGAGCCGCCCAGGGCAGCGGGGAGTAGGCGCCCATCCCGCCGGTGTTGGGGCCCAGGTCGGCGTCCAGGGCGCGCTTGAAGTCCTGCGCGGGCTGGAGAGGGACGACGGTGACGCCGTCGGTGACGGCGAACAGCGACACCTCGGGCCCGTCCAGGAACTCCTCGACGACCACCCGTCCGCACGACGCGGCGTGGGCGCTGGCCTCCTCGCGGCTGCCGGTGACCACCACGCCCTTGCCGGCGGCCAGGCCGTCGTCCTTCACCACGTAGGGCGGGCCGAAGGCGTCCAGGGCCGCGTCGGTCTCCTCCGGCGTGACGCAGACGTAGGAGCGGGCGGTGGGCACCCCCGCGGCGGCCATGACCTCCTTGGCGAACGCCTTGCTGCCCTCCAGCCGGGCGGCCTCGGCGGACGGGCCGAAGACGGGGATGCCGACCGCGCGCACGGCGTCGGCCACGCCGGCCACCAGCGGCGCCTCGGGGCCGATCACCACCAGGTCGCAGCCGAGTCCGGCCGCCAGTTCCGCCACCGCGGGGCCGTCGGCGGCATCGACCGGATGCAGCGTGGCCTGCTCGGCGATCCCGGCGTTGCCCGGGGCGCAGTGCAGCGCCGTGACGTCGGGGTCGCGGTTCAGTGCGTGGCACAGGGCGTGTTCGCGGGCACCGCCGCCGATGACAAGGATCCTCACGGGCAGCAGCCTAGCCGCGGACCTGCCGCCCTCCGGCACCCACTCTTTCGGGTGAGAAGGCATCAGCCCCCATACCGGATGCCCCTTCTCTTCCGGCTGGATATCCGGCAATCCAGGCATTGCGTCCCCACTTTCGGGGTAAGAAGGTGCTCCGCGTGATTACAGGGAGCCGGATGTGCTGCCTGTTGTAGGGAGTGTCGGGTGAGTCAGCCGGAGATGCAGTCTGGTGGATCCGCCGGTGGGTCCGACAGCGGTTCCGCCGGGGAGGGTGCGGGCACGGGCGCCGGGCGCCGGGGGGACCTGCTCGGCCGGCCGCTGCCGCGAGGAAACTGGAAGGAGCCCGCCGAGCGGCTCGACGAGCTGTACCGGCAGGCGGAGGAGCGCGCCGCGCGGACCGCCTGCTGGTACCTCGCCGACCGCTCCCGCAAGCGCCGGGCCGCCCGGCTGCTGCGTGCCGGGGCGGCCCTGGGGGTGGCCGCCGGGGTCACACTGCCATTGGTGGAGCTCGCGGGGGCCGGCGCCGGGACGGCCCGCTGGGGGTATCTGGCGCTGCTGGGCGCGGCGCTGTGCCTGGGCTGCGACCGGTGGTTCGGGTGCACCGCGGGCTGGATGCGGGACGTGGCCACGGCCCAGGCGGTCCAGCGCCGTCTCGAGGCGCTGCAGTACGAGTGGGCGGCCGAGTCCGTCCGGGAGGCGCTCGGCCCGGCGGAGGGAACGGCGTGCTCGGCGGCCGAGCGCCGCCTGGCGCTGCTGCGGCGTTTCCACGAGGACCTCTCGGAGCTGGTGCGCGCCGAGACGACGGAATGGATGGTGGAGTTCCGCTCGGGTCCGGGCCCGCTGCTGGCCCAGACCCGCCGGGCACCCGGCGCCGGGGAGAGCGGCTGTCAGGCTCCCCGCGGCCGGTACGGCGGGCAGCCGCAGCTCTCCCGGCCCACGATGCCGCGCCAGCGCCCGCCGGAGGGATCGTTCTGAGGGGTGGTTCCGAGGGGCGGCTGTGAGGGGCGGGCCGCGCTCAGCTGAAGACGATCATCGAGCCCTGGGCCAGGCTGCGGGTGGCGGCGGTGTGCAGGCCCAGCCAGACGTGCCGCTCGCGGGCGAACGGCCCGTCCCCGTAGACGGGGGGCTCGGCGGGCTCCTCCAGCCGGGTGGGGCGGCGCGGCGGCGTGGGGGGCGCGGGAGGGTTGTGCGGGTCGATGCCGAGCGCCGGGGCGACCGCGGAGAGCTCCCGCAGCAGGCCGTGGCTGGAGCCCAGCGGCCCGCCGCCGGCCAGCAGGGTGTCGTTGACCAGCGGGTGCGGGAAGTCGACCGGCACATACGCCCCGGCGTGATCGAAGTGCCAGACCAGGTGCGAGCCCAGCGCGGAGGTCTCGAACATCTCCAGCAGTTGCTGGTAGTCCCCTTCCTCCTCGGGCGCCGGCGTGACCGGCAGCCCGCTCAGCCCGAGCAGGTAGGCCCGGCGCAGCAGGTGCAGGGCCGCGTAGTCGAAGCCGGCGACGGGCGCCACGTCGCCGGACATGCCCGGCACGTAGCCGAGCACCGGCACCGGCGGCAGCCCGGCCTCGGCCAGGGCCGCGTCGTAGTCGGCGAGTTCCTCGGCGAACGGATTGTCGGGGCTGTGGCACAGCACATCGACGAGGGGGACCAGCCACAGGTCACAGGCCACTGGGCTCACCTTCGAGTCGGCGGACGGTACCGGCCAGGGTAGGCCCTCCCGGAGGGCGCCGGGCGGGCGCCGGTGTGCGGGGCCCGGGGAGATTCAGCTCCCGAAGATCTCGTCGGCCAGGGCGAGCGCCTGGGCGCGGTAGGCCCGCAGCAGGCGCTCTGTCTCCGTGGCGTCCCCGCGCTCCACGCTGTCGGCCAGCTCCAGATGGCCGGCCCACAGCCGGCCGGCCAGCCCGGGCCGGCCGCGCAGGTGCGGCACGGCGAAGGCCCAGCACTGCATGCGCAGCCGGTCCACGAACTCCACGATGCACGGGTTGCCCGTCAGCGCGCTCAGCTCCCGCCAGAACCGCAGGTCGTAGCCGATGAGGACGTCCAGGTCCCCGGCGAGCGCGGCCTGCCGCGCGGCGGCGGCGCGGCGGCGGATGGACACGAAGGCCTCCGGGTCGGGGGGCGGCAGCGCGCCGGCGGACCGCAGCCGCAGCAGCCCCTCGCCGACCAGGCTGCGGGCGTCCACCATGTGCCGGAAGTCGGCGGGCGAGTAGCGGCGGATGCGGAAACCCCGGTGCTGCTCGATCTCCAGCAGCCCCTGGGCGGCCAGGTCCACCAGCGCCTCGCGCACCGGCGTGGCGGACACGCCGTACTGCTCGGCGATCCCCCGGACGACGAGTTCCTCACCGGGCCCGAGCCTCCCCGCCAGGATCTCCTCGCGCAGCGCGTCGGCGAGCTGGGCCCGCAGGGTGGTGCGTTGAATCACGGTTCACCACCCTATTCCCGCGGTTCCCGCGCGCTCCCCCGGCAGCCGCGCACCGGCCGGGCCGGGGGGGCAGGACGGGAGTGCCCGGCGTCCGGGTGTCCCTCTATCCTCAGGGGGCCATCACAAGCGGTGAGGTACGGGGGAGGACACACGTGGAGCCACTGGAACCCGAGGATCCGCGCAGGATCGGGTCCTACCGCCTGCTGGGCAGGCTCGGTGCGGGCGGCATGGGGCGGGTGTACCTGGCGCGCTCCGAGCGCGGCCGGACCGTCGCCGTCAAGACCGTGCAGACGGCCCTCGCCCGCGAGCCGGACTTCCGCAGCCGCTTCGCCCGGGAGATCAGCATCGCCCGGCAGATCGCCGGCCGCTGGACGGCGCCGGTGCTGGACGCCGACACCGAGGCCGCCACGCCGTGGCTGGCCACCGGCTACATCGCCGGGCCGTCGCTGCAGCAGGTGGTCGACGAGGACTACGGGCCGCTGCCGGAGAACACGGTGCGGGTGCTGGCCGGCGGGCTCGTCGAGGCGCTGCGCGACATCCACGGGACCGGGCTGGTGCACCGCGACCTGAAGCCCTCCAACGTGCTGATCACCATCGACGGGCCGCGCGTCATCGACTTCGGCATCGCGCGGGCCCTGGACGCCGTCACCGACGGCGGACTGACCCGGCCCGGCGCCGTCATCGGGTCGCCCGGTTTCATGTCCCCCGAGCAGATCCGCGGCGAGCGGGTCACCGCCGCCAGCGACATCTTCTGCCTGGGATCGGTGCTGGCCTACGCGCTCACCGGACGGCTGCCGTTCGGCACCGCCGACAGCGGGGCGCACGCGCTGATGTACCGGATCGCCGAGGAGGAGCCGGACCTCACCGGGGTTCCGGAGAGCCTGCGCGAGGCCGTCGCGGCCTGCCTGGCCAAGGACGCCGCCGGCCGGCCGGACCTGGACACGATCGCGGAGCGGGTGGCACTGCCGGCCGGCGCGGCCGCCGAGGGGAGCCCCTGGCTTCCGGCCCGGGTGCTGGCCCAGCTCGGCAGGCACGCCGTGCAGCTCCTGGACAGCGAGGACAGCGAGGACAGCGGGGCCTCCCGGAGTCCGGCCGCGGCCCCCGCTCCTCCCCCGGCGCCGCCCGCCGTTCCGCGGCAGGCACCCGCGGCGGGCGCCCAGGCCGCCGCGGCGGTGCGCACCCCGCCGCCCGCCGCCCCGAGCCCCTACCACCCGGGACAGGGCTACGGGCCGGGCCACGGCTACGGGCCGGGGCAGGGCTACGGGCCGGGGCAGGGCTACGGGGTCGTGTACGGGCCCGGCCACCCCTCCCCGCCCACAGCCGCGGCCCCGCACGTCGCGGGCGGTTACGGCTACCCGCCGCCGGCCGCGCCCGGCCGCCGGCCCAGGCCGGTGCGCGGACTGTCGGTCGCGCTGTACTGCCTGCTCGGTGTGATGATGCTGAGCAACCTGACGGGCGTGCTCCTGTACCTGGCGCTGCTGGGCGAACTGACGGTTCCGCAGCGCCCGGGTGACGAGGGCTGGCTGGACATCTGGCAGGGCGGTATCGAACAGCTGCAGAACCTCCAGGCCGTGCTGATGCTGGTAATGATCGTGCTGTGGCTGGTCTGGTTCGGGCGGGCCCGGCACAACGCCGAGCTGTTCGCCCCGGGCTCGGTCCCCTACCCGCGGGCAATGGCGGTGTGGGGCTGGTTCATCCCGGTGGGCATGCTGTTCATCCCGAAGCAGATCGCCGACGGCATCTGGCGTGCCTCGGCAGGCGTGCGGACCGCCGGGCGATGGCCGTTGCACTGGTGGTGGGCGTTCTGGGTGGTGGCCTGGGTGCCCTTCCACATTCCCTACTTCTGGGTGCGACGCGACCTCGGTGCCCCCACCTTCGAGGCGTTGACGATGGTCGCCTGGGACGCGCTCTTCGAGCTGCTGCTCGTGCCGGCATGCGTCTTCGCGGTCGTCTTCGTGCGGCGGCTGACGTCGATGCAGTCCGCCCGCATCGAGGGCCGGGCGGGCTGAGGGCCGGAGCCGGCGGCGGCGGCCGGGGCGCGGCGGCTCAGCCGTCCCGGTCCGCGGCCTCCGGTCCGGCCGCGACGGCTGTCACCACCATGTTGCTGCGGTAGCCGCCGTTGTCCCGGTCGTAGGGCCCGGCACAGGTGATCAGGGTCAGCACGGGGCTGCCGTCGCGGCGGAACACCTCCTCGGGCAGCTCCTCCTTGGGCACCACGCGGCGGGCCGTCACCTCGTAGCGGACGGGCGGGGCGCCGGAGCGTTCCACGCTCACCTCGTCGCCGGGGCGCACCTCGTAGAGTGCCGCCAGGACGCCGAGGTCGCCGGTGCGGTCGTCCACATGTCCGACGATCACCGCGGAGCCGGCGGCGGAGCCGGGGGCCGGGCCGAAGCGGTACCAGCCGGTCCGGGCGGCGTCCTCCGGGATCTCCACGCCGCCGTCGGCCGCCACTCCGACGGGGTCCACCGCCGCGTCCACGCCCAGCCCGGGCATCCGCAGCCGGACCGGGTCGGGCGCTGCCGGCGGGTCCTCCCCGGCCGCGTCCGGGCCGGGGCCCGGCACCACCGCGCCGGGGGCCGGGCCGGGGGATGTGGCGGCGTCCCGGTCGGCCGCCGCCCCGGGCAGGGCACCGAAGTCCGGCGGCGGGGCGCCGTCGTCCGGCCGCAGCAGGGCGAGCGGCACGAAGGACAGGACGAGCAGCGCGGCGCACAGCACGGCGACCGCCCCGCTCTCGGCGAGCAGCCCGCCGGTGGCGCCCGGGACCGGCCACCGCCGGGGCGGCCGGAATCCGGCGGGCCCCCGGTCCGGGCGGGGGGCCCGGCCGGGGGCGCGCGCCGGTGGCCGCACGCTGTCGTCCGTCACTGCTCCACGGAGCGGCGGCGGATCATGAGGGCCCCTGCGACGGCCACGGCGCCGGCGGCGCTCCAGGCCAGCCACGCGGAGGAGGAGTTGGCCGCGGCCGCCACTCCGCTCTCGCCCGCGTCGACGCCGTCGGGCGCCGCGTGCGCGCCGCCCAGCGACTGGACCTTGAGTGCCAGGCTGTCCTCCTCGGCGCTGCCCCAGGCGTAGACGACGGTGCTGGTGCCCTCCTGGAGGTCCAGGTCGGCCGGGCCGATGACGACGTCGTCGGTCCCGGCGAGCACCACGTCGGCCGAGATGGTGCCGGCGGGCACCTCGGCGGTGGCCTCGTCGGGGTTCTCCAGGCCCTCGAAGACCGGTGTGCCGCCGGCGCGGACGTCGACGGCCGGGGCGGCGGCGACGTGCCGGACGGTCAGCCGGGCCTCACCCGCGGGCACCTGGGAGACGTCGTTGACGTAGGCGTTGAGCTCGGGGTTGCCGTCGGCCGAGAGGTGGGCGACCACGGTCGCGTTGGCACCGGCGGGCACGTCGACGGTCTGCTGGAGGGCCGGTTCGCCCTCCGGGTCGGCGCCCGCCTCGAAGATCTCCAGGTCGTAGGAGCCGGCGGGGAGGGCCAGCGGCTCGGTCAGCGTGCCGGGCTCGAAGTCCGGGATCAGTTCCTCGCCGTTGGCGTAGACGTCGACGGTCAGGCCGGGCACGGCGTGGAAGACGGAGACCAGTGCCTGGTCGCCGCCCTGGCCGGGCGCCGCGGCGACGGCCGGCGCGGCGGCCGACAGGCCCAGGGCGCACGAACCGATGGCGGCGGCGGCAACGGCTGCGCTGCGCGAAGTGATCATCGATGTTCCCTTCGTGACGGGCCCCGCGTGGTGCGGGGCGTCACCCGTTATTCGGGTGGAGGAACCGGAACGGATGCGGAGGATCGTGAGGAATCCGGAGAAAAGTTCCCGTCCGTCCGTCCGGCGGGGCGGGGGCCGGGGGGGATCAGTCGGCGCCGCGGCCGGGCTCCAGGCAGCGGCGCAGCCGGTGCAGGCCCCGGCGGGCGTGACTCTTGACGGTGCCCAGCGGCAGTCCGGTGCGGAGGGCTATCTGCGTCTGGGTGAGGTCCTCGTAGAAGGCGAGGTGCAGGACCTGGCGCTGGGCGGCCGGCAGCCTGGCCAGTTCCTGCGTCAGCAGCAGGCGGTCCAGCACGGCGTCCGGGGACTCCCCCGCGGCCGGGGCGGGGGCGTCGTCGGTGGCGGCCGGCTCCGGCCTGCGGGTGCGGGCGCCCAGCGCGTCGGCGGTCTTGCGCCGGGTGATGCCCACCAGCCAGCCGGCGAGCGTGCCGCGGTCGGGACGGTAGGTGTGGCGGCCGCGCCAGGCGGCCAGAAAGACCTGCTGGGTGACGTCCTCGGCCTCCCGGGCGTCGCCCAGTGCGCGGGCGGCCAGGGCGTGGACGAGCCCCGACCAGCGGCGGTGGATCGCGGCCAGGCAGTGCTCGTCGCCGCGTATCAGGCCCTCGGCCAGTTCCTCGTCCGAGGGTTTCCGGCCGGGGGCGGCGCGGGCGCCGGGGGTGGCGCCGGGGAGGGCCGGTGCGGCGGGGAGGCGGACGAGGGCGCGGGACCCGGCCGTCCGGACCGGGCTGCCGGTGTCGGCCGTCCGGGTTGCGTGGGGCGTCGGGGCAGCCACCATGGAATCGCTCCTCCCGCGGGGCCAGGAGTCCGGCCGGTGGGCCGGGACGGCGCCCGGTGGGCCGGGAGAACCCGGGCCCCGTGGTGCGGCCGCCGCCCGGCGCCCTTTGCGCCGCGGCTCTCTCATCGTGGGCCGGGTGCGCGGACCCGGCAACTCGCATCGTTTGTGCGTCGGTTCTTGCCGTATCCTGTGCGCATGACCGAGCCCGCCGCCCCGTCCGCCTCGCGGCCCACCGACGGCACGGGCCCGGGGCTGGCCACCGGGGCGGTGGCCCGGCGGATCGGGGTGGCACCCACCACCCTGAGGTCGTGGGACCGCCGCTACGGCATCGGCCCGGCCGGGCACCTCGGCGGGCGGCACCGCCGCTGGAGCCCGCCCGACATCGCCGTGCTGGAGCACATGTGCCGGCTCACCGCCCGCGGGGTGCCGCCCGCCGAGGCCGCCCGCCGGGCGCGGGCCGCGTCCGCCGGACAGCCGGAGGACGGGCAGGGCGGGCAGAAGAAGCAGCGGGCTCCGGGGAGGAGCGGCGCGCGGGTTCCGGCGGTGCCGGCACAGCAGCCCGGCGGGAGCAACGCGCTGCCGCTGGGCAGCGTGCGCCCGGAATGCCGGGGGCTGGCACGGGCGGCCGTCCGGCTGGACGTGCCCGCGGTCGACCGGCTGCTGGAGCAGGCCCTCGCCGCGCACGGGCTGGTGGTCTGCTGGAACGAGGTGATCGTGCCGGCGATGCGGGCGGTCGGCCGCAAGTGGGCCGCCTCCGGGGAGCGCTACGTGGAGGTCGAGCACCTGCTGTCCTGGCACGTGTCGTCCGCGCTGCGCCGCCGGGCCGCCGCGGCGGCCCCGGCGGGAGGTGGCGGGTGCCCGCCGGTCCTGCTGGCCTGCGCCCCCGGCGAGCTGCACACACTGCCGCTGGAGGCGCTCGCGGCGGGGCTGGCCGAGCGCGGCAGGCCCGCGCTGATGTTCGGTGCCGATGTCCCCGCCCGCGCCCTGGAGGAAGCGGTCCGCCGGACCGGACCGGCGGCGGTGGTCCTGTGGGCCCAGTCGCGGGGCACCGCGGACCGGGAGCCGGCCCACCGTATCCGTTCGGCCGTCTGGGGGATGCGCGGCGCCCGGGTGCGGGTGACGGTGATGCTCGCCGGCCCGGGCTGGGCGGGCGGCGGCCGGTTCACGGGCGTGGTGCGCCCGCGCGGACTGCGCGAGGCTCTGGACGCCCTGGCTGCGCCACGCGGGTGACGCGAGCCCGCCCGGGCGCGGATGCCGGGGCGGGGGTCAGGCGCCGCCCTCGACGGGGAGGCCGGCCAGCCGCCATTCGAGCATGCCGTCGGCCAGCCGCCGTGCGCCCCGCCCGCGGGAGGCCAGCAGACGCACCGCGTCGTGGGCGAGGACGCAGTTGGAGCCGCGGCAGTAGGCCACGATCTCGGTGTCCGAGGGGAGCTCGGCGAGCCGGGCCCGCAGTTCCTCCAAAGGCAGGGAGGCCGCTCCGGGAATGTGGCCGGCCGCGTACTCCTCGGCCGGGCGGACGTCGATGACCCGGACCGTGCCGCTCGCGAGCCGCTCCAGGAGTTCGTCCCGGGTGATGCCGTCGGTGTCGGACGGCCCCAGGTAGGCGGCCCGGGCCTGACGGGTCTCGGCCAGGTGGGTGCGCGAGACCCTCATCAGCAGGGAGTAGAGGGCGGCGACGTCGTCACCGGCCAGCCGGTAGTGGACCCGGGTGCCCTCCCGCCGGGTGGCAACCAGGCCGGCCTGCCTGAGCGCCTGGAGGTGCGAGGAGGCCGTGGTCAGGCCCAGCCCGGCGGCCCGGGCCAGGGCGTCCACGCTGCGTTCGCCCTGGGCCAGCAGGTCGAGCAGTTCCAGGCGTTTGCCGTTGGACAGCGCCTTGCCGGTGCGCGCGAGCGCGTCGTACAGGGCCGTCTTGCGTTCCGGGTCTCCCACGCTTCTCATCCTCCAAGGTTCCATGGAATAGCATAGAAGATGTCCGCCGCCCCGTCCCCCTTCCAGCAAGGACCAGATGATCACATGAGCGCTTCCCGTTTCCGCCCCGCCCGGCCCGCCGCGGACGGGCCGCGGCTGGGCCTGCGGGCCAACCTGCCCCAGTTCATGCTCCTGGTGGCCGTCAACGCGCTGGTCGGCGGCATGCTCGGGCAGGAACGGACCGTGCTGCCGCTGCTGGCCGAGGACGTCTTCGGGCTGTCCGCCTACACCACCGCCCTCACCTACATCCTCGCCTTCGGCGCCACCAAGGCCGTCACCAATTTCTTCGCCGGGACGTGGTCGGACCGCTTCGGCCGCAAGCCGGTGCTGATCGCCGGGTGGCTGGTGGCGATTCCGGTGCCCGCCATGCTGGCCTGGGGTCCGTCCTGGGAGTGGATCGTCGCCGCCAACGTCCTGCTCGGCGTCAACCAGGGCCTGGCCTGGTCCACCACCGTCATCATGAAGATCGACCTGGCCGGTCCCGAACGCCGCGGCCTGGCCATGGGCTTCAACGAGGCCGCCGGCTACGTCGCGGTGGCCGCCACCGCCATGGCCACCGGGGCCATCGCCGACCACGCCGGGCTGCGGCCCGCCCCCTTCCTGCTCGGGGCCGCCTACGTCGCCCTGGCGCTGGGCCTGTCCACGCTGGCGGTCCGCGAGACCCGGGAGCACGCCCGCGCGGAGGCCGCCCGCCACCGGGTCCCGGACGGCGCGGAACACCACGCGGACCTGACCACCGGTCAGATCGCCCGTCGCACCAGCCTCGGCGACCGGTCGCTGTCCTCGGCCTCCTGGGCCGGGATGGTGAACAACCTCAACGACGCCCTGGCCTGGGGGCTGTTCCCCCTGCTGTTCGCCTCCCACGGCCTGGACGTGGCCCGGATCGGCGTGCTGGCCGCCCTCTACCCGGCCGTCTGGGGAGCCGGGCAGATGCTCACCGGCTGGTGGTCCGACCACATCGGGCGCAAGCACCTCATCACCGCCGGAATGCTGCTCCAGGCCCTGGCCATCGCCCTGGTCGCACACGGCACCACGTTCTCCGTCTGGGCCGTCTCCCAGATCCTGCTCGGCGCCGGCACCGCCCTGGTCTACCCCACCCTGCTGGCCGTCGTCGGCGACGTGGCGCACCCGTCCTGGCGGGCCCGCGCGGTCGGCGTCTACCGGCTGTGGCGGGACGGCGGCTTCGCCGTCGGCGCGCTGCTCGCCGGGGCGATCGCCGACCTGTGGGGCCTGACCACCGCCATCTGGTCGGTCGCGGCCCTCACCGCCGCCGCCGGACTCCTGGTCGCCGTGCGGATGTACGAGACGCGCCCCGGCGGACACGCCCCCGCCCCGCGCTGACCCGCCGCGCCCGGCGTGGGCCCGCGCCCCCTGCGCGCCGGGCCCGCGCCGGGCTCAGGGCGGGCCGTCCCCCCGCTCCGCCTCCGCCTCCAGCACGGCGGGCAGATCCCGCAGCCGGCGCAGACCCGCCACCGGCCGGGCCATCCGGTGGTTGCGGGCCAGCCGCTCCCGGTGCCGGTGCACAAAGGCCCAGTACCCGGCGGTGAACGGGCAGGCCCGCTCCCCCACGCGCACGTCGGGCCGGTAGAAGCAGGAGCCGCAGAAGTCGCTCATCCGGTGGATGTAGGCGCCACCGGAGGTGTAGGGCTTCGTCGTCATCCGCCCGTCGTCGGCGTACTGCGACATCCCGACGACGTTGGGCAGCATCACCCAGTCGTACCCGTCCACGAACGACCGGTGGAACCAGTCGGTGAGCGCGGCCGGGTCCCAGCCGCGCTGCAGCGCGTAGCCGCCGAGCACCATCAGCCGGGGGATGTGGTGGGTCCAGCCGGTGTCCCGCACCTGGGCCAGCACGGTGGACAGGCAGCGCGCGGTCACCGCGTCCGCGTCCAGCTCCTGGAACCATCCGGGCAGCGGCGCCCGGTGGCCCAGCGCGTTGCTGTGCCGGTACTCCTCCCCCGCGTGCCAGTACATCTGGTGGACGTACTCCCGCCAGCCGGCGATCTGCCGCACGAACCCCTCCACCCCGGCCAGCGGCGCGCGCCCCTCTCGCCACTCCCGCTCGGCCCGTCCGACGCACTCGGCCGGGTGCAGCAGCCCCAGGTTGAGCGGGGCGGACAGCAGGCTGTGGCCCATCACCGGGTCCGCGGCGAGCATCGCGTCCTCCCACGGCCCGAAGGCCGGCAGCCGCAGGGCGGTGAAGCGCCGCAGCGCGGCGAGCGCCCCGGCCCGGGTGGCGGGGAAGCGGCGCGGGCCGTCCCGCCCGGTGAAGGACACCGTGCCCTGCCGCTCCCACCGGTCCAGGTCGTGCCGGACCCGCTCGTCGATCTCGTCCTCCGCGGGGCGGTAGGGCGGCGGCAGCTCCAGGGCCCGCGCGCCGCCGGGCGGCGGCTCGCGGTTCTCCCGGTCCAGGTTCCACCGGCCGCCGGCCGGCTCGCCGCCGTCCATCAGGAGCCCGTGGCGCACGCGCACCCAGCGGTAGAAGTCCTCCATCCGCAGCCGGCGCCCGTCCCGCCCGGCCAGCCAGTCCGCGAAGTCCTCCCGGTCCACCAGATAGCCCCGGGCGGGCAGCACCCGGACCCCGGGCAGCGACCGGGCCAGCGCCAGGGCGGGACGCGAGGACGGCCGGCAGACCGTCACCTCCGCGTCCCCGACCGCCTTCCGCAGCCCCTCCCGGTAGGTGCCGGCGCGGACGTAGCGGACGCGGTCGCCCAGTTCCGCGGCCCGGTGCCGCATCGCGGAGAGCACCAGATGCGCCTTGGCACGGTGGAAGCGGCGGCGGCGCAGCACGGCCAGCGATTCGATCATGACCAGCGGCGCCCCGGCGTCGGGCCCCTCCGGCCCCGGGGCGGTGAAGTGCGGCCCCAGCTGGTCGCCGAGGAGCCAGTGCGGACGTGGGGACATGCGCGGAGCCTTCCCGCGGAAGGAGAGTCCGCGCCGGACGAGGGGGCCGGCGCGGCCGGTGGGCAGACTATGCGGCCCGGCCGACGGGGCCGGGGCGGCGCGCCGCCGCCCGACGGGGCTTCCCCCCGGGCGGCGGCGCGGGGCCCGGCGGGCGTCTGTCCGCACACGGCGGCCGGGCGGTGCGCCCCCGTTCCGGTACGGGCGGGCCGTGGCGCCCCGCGCGGTGATTCCCCGAATGGGCGGGGCCCGACGCCGCCCGGCGGGACCGCCCGGCCGCCGGGCCGAATCCGGCGCGGCTCCCGGCGGCGCCGGGCCCGGTAAGCGTCGGGCCGGTGAGATGCCGTGAGATTTCCGTGGCGGCGGCTCGCCCGGCGGCACGGGGGCGGGGGTTTCCCGGCCGGCATCCGGCCCGGATTTCCCGCCGCATTCCGCCGGGCCGGGTTCCCGGCCGGCGGGACGGAGTCGACACGTTTCCCGGCTGACCGGTCCCGCCGCCCCGCCCGCCGGGTGGGCCGCGTCCGCTATCCCGGTCCCCCCGCGGGCGCTTGCCCGCGGGAGGCCCCGGGACGGGAAGGCGCAATACCTTCCCGCGGGGGCGGTGACGTGGCGGGCGCGGCCGGTTTCCGCCCGCCGGATCTTCCGCGCACGGAACCGGGCGCGCGGTGCCGCCGGATTTCCCGCGCCTCGGTTCGCCCACCGCTCCGACCAGGGACGCGAGCGGCACCGGGGCCGGGCGGCGGGCCGCGCGCATCCGCCCCGGGCTGTTTTCCGCTCCCGCGCGGTGGCCGGTTCGCGGCAGCGGGCACGCGGCCCGG
This sequence comes from Streptomyces sodiiphilus, assembly GCF_039529215.1. Lineage (NCBI taxonomy): Bacteria > Bacillati > Actinomycetota > Actinomycetes > Kitasatosporales > Streptomycetaceae > Streptomyces > Streptomyces sodiiphilus. Next base: position 88,041 of record NZ_BAAAMJ010000038.1, read on the forward strand.
CGGGAGAAACGGCGGCCGGAGGCACCGGCGGCACCGGAATTCGGCCGCCCTCCCCCGGCGGCGGCTTCGCCCCCGGTGGTCGTCCACCCGTCAATTCCGCGCGCTCGCGGTCGCCTTGTCTCCGCCTCGCGCACCGCTGCGGGAAGCACCGAGCGGTCCGGCGGGGACCGTGGCGGCGCTGTTCCCGGTGCCGGGCGCGAGGACGCCGTCCGCACAATGGGCGCCGCGCCGTTCCGGAGCTTCCCCGGTCCGCCGGCGGCGGGGCGCCGCCGAGAGATTTTCCGGCCGCGGCGCCGGCAGCGGTCCTGGGCGTTCCGCATTCCTTCCGCGCCTTCCGGCCCGCCTCGCGGTCCGGCCGCCGTGCGCCCCCCTGGCCTCCGCGCGCCCGTCCTGACCGCTCCGGAGGCGCACCGGGAGGCTCACCGGGCACGCGGCGGGGTCCGGTGCGGGCCGTGCGGCTGCTTGCGCCTTGTGACGACCGGTCACCGGCTGCGCTACTCGGTGCTGTTCCGCCGGGCCCGTCCCGGCGGGGCGGATCACTTGCCGTAGCGGAGAGGAACAGTCCCATGGCAGCTGCACGAGGAAGTCACCGCCGTCCGACGGCCGTCCAGCCCGGCCGGTCCGTCCGGCTGATCGCGATCGTCACCGCCTCGGGGGCGGGCATGTTCCTGCCCCTGCTGGCCGTCTCGACGGCGAGCGCCGCGCCCGTGGAGGTCTGGGAGAGGCTCGCCGAGTGCGAGAGCGGCGGGAACTGGAGCATCAACACGGGCAACGGCTACTTCGGCGGGCTGCAGTTCGCCCAGCCGACCTGGGAGGAGTACGGCGGCACCCGGTACGCCGCCCGCGCCGACCTGGCCTCCCGTGAGCAGCAGATCGCCGTGGCCGAGAAGGTCCTGGCCGGCCAGGGCCCGGGAGCCTGGCCGGTGTGCTCGGTGCGGGCGGACCTCACCCGGGACACCGCGTCGCCCGGCGCGGGCGGCGCACCCCCGGCCCGTGAGGAAACACCCCGTGAGGAGACCGCCCGCGAGGAGACCGCCCGCCCGGCCGCCCCGGCCGACGCGGCCGCCCCCGCGTCCTGGGGGGATTCCTACACGGTCGTGTCCGGGGACACGCTCTCGCACATCGCGCTGGCGGCCTCCGTGGACGGCGGGTGGCAGGAGCTCCACCGTCGCAACCGCGCGACCGTGGGCCCCGATCCGCATCTGATCATGCCCGGTCAGGAGCTGCGGCTGCCGGACGGGACGGAGTTCGTGGAACCGGCCGCGGCCGGTGAGGGACCCGCCGTGTCCGGTGGATCCGGGCAGGCCGCGCCGGCCGCACCCGAACCGGAGCCCGAGGCGGAGGCGGAGCCCGGGCCGGAGGCGGAGCCCGCGCAGGCCCGGATCCCGCAGCCCCCGAAAGCGGTTGCCCACGTCCCGGTGGCCGCCGCGGTGAGCACGCCCTACGGCGCCCCGGGAGCAGTGTGGTCCGGCGGCCGGCACACCGGTCAGGACTACGCCGTGCCGGTGGGGACGCGGGTGAGGGCCGTCGCCGCGGGGACGGTGGTGACCGCGGGCTGGGGCGGCCCCTATGGCTACGAGGTGCTGCTGCGTCACCCGGACGGCATCCACACCCAGTACGCGCACCTGTCCGCGCTGGGCGTGACGGCCGGTCAGCGGGTGGACGCCGGGCAGCAGATCGGGCGGTCCGGCGCCACCGGCAACGTCACGGGGCCGCACCTGCACTTCGAGGTGCGCACCGGGCCGCACTACGGCTCGGACATCGACCCGGCCGCCTACCTGAGGTCGCTGGGCGGGCGGGACTGACGTCCGCCGCGGGCGGGGGCCGCGTCCGTGCCGGGCGAGGGGCGGAGGCCCTCGCCCGGCCGGGCGGCCCGGCACCCGAGCGGGGGCCGGGCTTGGCCCATTCGCCTCAACCTGGAGGGCGAGTGGGACAAAAACGGTCAACGGTCGATCACATGCGCCCCAACTGTTCCCCGCGCGCCCCCTGAGCGCTACCTTCCCAGCCATGGTGTCCGTTCGCCGGACACCGCCACCTCCCCACCGAACACTCGGACCGCTGTGCACAGTTGTTCGCACCGGAAGGACCCGTTCGTGCACCCTCCGCTCCGCACGTCCAGACGTGCCATAGCCGTCGCCGCCACCGCCGCGCTGGCCCTCCCCCTGCTGGTCACCGCTCCCGCGGTGGCCCAGGCCGCCACCCCGGCGGCCCAGGCCGCCACCCAGCACAAAGACGCCAAGAAGGGCGAGAAGCTGGCCCGCACGCTGGTGAAGCGGACCAGCGCCCAGGGCGCCATGCGTCACCTCTACGCCTTTCAGCGCATCGCTGACGCCAACGACGGCAACCGGGCCGCGGGCACCCGCGGCCACGAGTGGTCCGCCCGCTACGCCGGCGGACTGCTCCAGGCCGCCGGGTACGACGTCACGTACCAGTACTTCGACTTCCTCTACCGGGAGGCCGTCGCGGAGAACATGCGGCAGCTCACCCCCGAGGAGCGGGACATCGGCATCCACCTGATGTCCTACACCGCCAGCACCCCCGAGGGCGGCATCGAGGCCGCGCTCGCCCACGTCCCCGTCGACGAGACGAACGGCACCGGCTGCGCGCCGGAGGACTTCGTCGCCGACGACATGGCCGGCAAGATCGCCCTGGTCATGCGCGGCGGGTGCACGTTCGCCCAGAAGCAGCAGAACGCCGCCGCGGCGGGCGCCGTCGGCGCCGTCATCTACAACAACGTCCCCGGCGAGCTGAACGGCACGCTCGGCGAGGCCGGCGCGGGCCTGGTGCCCACCGGCGGCATCTCCCAGGAGGACGGCCAGGCGCTCGCCGCCACCCTGGAGGGCGGCCAGGAGGTCACCGTCAACCTGGAGATCATCGAGTTCTCCGAGACGCGCCGCACGCCCAATGTGCTCGCCGAGACCCGCGGCGGCGACGCCGGCAACGTGGTCATGCTCGGCGGCCACCTCGACTCGGTCCTGGAGGGACCGGGCATCAACGACAACGGCTCCGGCTCCGCCGGGGTGCTGGAGGCGGCCCTCCAGCTCGCCCGCGCCGACAAGAAGGGCTCGCACACCAACAAGGTGCGCTTCGCCCTCTGGTCCGCCGAGGAGCTCGGGCTGCTGGGCGCCCACCACTACGTCGACAACCTCACCGAGGAGGAGCGCGACAGCATCGCCCTCTACCTCAACTTCGACATGATCGCCTCGCCGAACTACGGGCTCTTCGTCTACGACGGCGACGGTTCGGAGGGCCTGTCGGAGCCCGGCCCGGAGGGGTCGGCCCAGATCGAGCACGACATCAACACGTTCATGCGGTCGCAGGGCCACGAGCCGCGTCCGACCGCCTTCAACGGCCGCAGCGACTACGGCCCCTTCATCGCGGTGGACATCCCGGCCGGCGGCACCTTCACCGGCGCCGAGGGCGTGAAGACCGAGCAGCAGGCCGCGCTGTGGGGCGGCACCGCGGGCGTCGCCTTCGACGCCTGCTACCACGACGCCTGCGACGACATCAACAACCTCTCGCGGAAGGCGCTGGACATCAACGTCAAGGTCATCGCCAACGCCCTGGGCCGCTACGCCTGGGACACCAGCGGTCTGACCCGGCCGGTGCCGGCCGAGCCGAAGCACGGCGACACCGCCGACAGCGGCGGCCTGCACGACCACCACGACACCCACTGACCCCAGCGGGCCGCACCTCCGCGGGCGCCGTGCCGGACAGTGATCCGGCGCGGCGCCCGCGCGGCGTACGCGCCCCCCGGCGCCGCCCCGCGCGGGATGGTGCGCGGGCCGCCGGCGGGCGGCGCTCCCCCCGAAGCCGCAATGCGGCAGAAGTCCTCTTCACTCCGGTATGCGCAAGCTGCGCCCGTACCCCTTCCCCCGGTAGGCTCGGCCTGTGATCTTCAAGCGCATTGGGAACGGGCGGCCGTATCCGGAGCATGGCCGGGACAGCACCCGGCAATGGGCCGATGTCGCACCACGCCCGGTGCGGCTGGACCAGCTCGTCACCACCAAGGGCCAGCTCGACCTGGAGACCCTCCTCGCGGAGGACTCCACCTTCTACGGCGACCTCTTCGCCCACGTGGTGAAGTGGCGGGGCGACCTCTACCTGGAGGACGGCCTGCACCGGGCGGTCCGGGCCGCGCTCCAGCAGCGCCAGGTGCTCCACGCCCGGGTCCTGGAGCTGGACTGACGCCGGATCCGCGGGGCGATTGCCCCGTTCGGGGCCAGACCCGGCATTTCAGCTGATCATTGAGTAGGCATCCGCCGGGCGCGACATTACGCTGCGGCCATGAGCATGCTGACGCCTCCCGGCCTGAGCGGGAAGAAGTACCGCATCACGGGTGACCGCTACCCGCGTATGCGACGCCCGCGCCGCCGCAGGGCCGTGCTCGCCGTCGCCGCGGCCGCCGCCGGACTCGGCCTGCTCGGCTTCGGCACCCTCCAGCTCGTCGACATCTTCTCCGGCAACGCCGAACCCGTCGCCGAGGCCCGGGAGAAGGACGACGAGGAATGCGCGCCCGGTGCCCGAGCCGCCTCCGGTGAGGACGCCGGCGGAAGCACCGCGGGAGCCACCGCACCGGCCGTGCTCCCCGAGCCGGAGGCCATCACCGTCAACGTCTACAACGCCACGCGGCTCCCGGGCCTGGCCCGGGACACCGCCGAGGCCCTCGAGGAACGCGGCTTCGTGATCGGCGAGGTGGACAACGCGCCCGAGGAACTGCAGGACGGCGTGGACGGCACCGGGCTGCTGCTGGCCACCGAGGAGGGCCGGGAGTCGGGCGCCCTGGCGGTGCTCGGGGCCCATCTGGCCGGCACCGAGACCGGCCTGGCCACCGGCCGCGAAGGCCCGGAGATCGACCTGGTGCTGGGCAACGAGTTCGAGGAACTCGCCGACGCCGAGGCGGCCGGCGAGCGGCTCGCCCTGCTGGTCACCGCCGCCGCGGAACCCCCCTCCCGCTGCTGAACCGCCCCTCAGACCGTCCCGTACATGCGGTCACCGGCGTCGCCCAGGCCCGGCACGATGAAGCCGTCGTCGTTGAGCCGCTCGTCGACGGCCGCCGTCACCACCGTGACCGGCGCCCCCGCCAGCTCGCTCTCCATGCGCTCCACACCCTCCGGCGCGGCCAGCAGGCACAGCGCGGTGACGTCGTCCGCCCCGCGGGCTATCAGCTCCTTGATGGCGGCCACCAGCGTGCCGCCGGTGGCCAGCATCGGGTCCAGGACGTAGACCTGCCGGCCCGACAGGTCCTCCGGCATGCGGTTGGCGTACGTCGACGCCTGCAGCGTCTGCTCGTCGCGGATCATGCCGAGGAACCCGACCTCGGCGGTCGGCAGCAGCCGGGTCATGCCGTCGAGCATCCCCAGGCCCGCGCGGATGATCGGCACCACCAGCGGCCGCGGGTGGGACAGCCGCACGCCCGTGGTGGCGGTGACCGGGGTGGTGATGTCCACCTGGTCGGTGCGGACGTCGCGGGTGGCCTCGTAGGCCAGCAGCGTGACCAGTTCGTCGGCCAGCCGGCGGAAGGTCGGGGAGTCGGTGCGCTCGTCGCGCAGCGTGGTCAGCTTGTGCGCCACCAGGGGGTGGTCGACGACATGGGTCCGCATGCCCTCGACAGTAGCGAACGCCGGCGGCGCACTGGACTCCGGCGGCCACCGGGTGGACACTCCGAAGAAGGTGGCCGACCTGAGGAGACGGAGGAGGGGAGGTTCGATGCCACGCCCCGGACACCCCGAGACACCCGACCCCGAACGGCGGCGGCGCCGGGCGGCCTTCCTGCGCGAACTGCACGAGGCCAAGGCCCTCCAGGACCGCGTCAGGCCGCGGCGGGCCCGCACCGCGCGACTCCGCCGGGAGCAGCGCATGCGGACATTCCGCTGGTGAACAACTGCCGCGTTACCCGACAGCGCCCGCCTTTTCTGCCACGATGCCAGTGGCACTGCCGAACCGAGTGGGGAGAGTCAGGTGTACTTCACCGCACTGCTCGCGCGGACCGATGACGGTTGGGAAGCGAGCGACACAGAGCTCGACGACGTGGAAAGCCTCGACGAGCTGGCCGAGCTTGCCCGTGAGGCAGGCTCGGAGGACGAGCCCGTGCTCGTCTGCATCGAGCAGGAAGGCGCCTGGTTCGGCATCGTCCGCGTGGAGGGCGAGGACGATCCGAGGGTCTACGTATCCGACGCGGCCCGCGCGATGCGCAGCGCCTACGGTGAGATCCTGCTCACCGACGAGCTGCTGGGCCGTGAACCGGAGGACCCGCAGGCGCTGGAAGCACTGGTGGACCTGGACGGCACCGAGGACGGTGCCGTCGGGGACGACGACGAGCCGGACGGCCCGGAGTCCGTGCCGCCCGGCCCGCTGGGGGACGCCGGTCTGCTGGCGGACCTCGGCATCGACGCGGGCTTCGTGCTGAAGCTCACGGCCGACGACGCGCTGGGCGAGATCGCCGACGCCCTGGGCTGCGCCGAGTTCCTGGAGGCGGTCAGGTGACGCGGCGCTGAGCGCGGCGCCGCGAGGGCGGCGCGCCGGGAGAATCGTTCATCAGGCCGTCCATGACAACAGAGCAACGGGGTGAGGGTGCCGGGGTGAGCGATCCACTGCGCGATCCCTGGCGGCCCGCGATGCGCCTGGCCCTGGCGGAGGCCGAGCGGGCCCCGGCGACCGGGGACGTCCCGGTCGGCGCGGTCGTGCTCGGCCCCGGCGGGCCCGGCGGCGAACCGCTGGGCCGCGGCCGCAACGAACGCGAGGCCACCGGCGACCCGACCGCGCACGCCGAGGTGCTGGCGCTGCGGGAGGCCGCGGCCCGGCTCGGCAGCTGGCGGCTGGCGGGCTGCACCCTGGTCGTCACGCTCGAACCGTGCACCATGTGCGCGGGCGCGATCGTGCTGTCCCGGGTCGACCGGGTGGTCTACGGCGCCCTCGATCCGAAGGCGGGCGCCGCGGGTTCGGTGTGGGACGCGCTGCGCGACCGGCGGCTCAACCACCGTCCCGAGGTCATCACCTCGGTGCTGGCCGACGAGTGCGGGGCGCTGCTGACCGGCTTCTTCCGCGACCGCTGAGTCCGCACGCGATCCGGATTTCGGGCACCGGGCACGGTGGGCTAGGATTCCTCTCGGTAGCGTGTCCGAGCGGCCGAAGGAGCTCGCCTCGAAAGCGAGTGTGGGGGCAACTCCACCGTGGGTTCAAATCCCACCGCTACCGCTGCGATATGTCTCAGGACATCGGAATGGTCCCGGACCCACGAATGGGTCCGGGGCCCTTCTTGTTGTGGTGGCACGGGGCGCACAGGGGGTTCCGGGCCCTGTGGCGCCAAGGAGGCCGCGCTTTGGGGGGCCCGGTTGCCCCGTCACCGGGCGCGGGCGGGTGACCGGTGGGGTGAGGGGGCGTCAGGACGGCTTGTGGGGGGTGGTGTCCGTGGTCCGCTCGCGGGTGCGTTCGGCCGCCCGGCGGTAGAGGGCGAGGGCGGGGGGCGCGGAGAGGGCGTGCACCAGGGTGCTGGCGGCGACGACCATCGTGCCGGCGGGCAGCACCACCGGGTCGAGGTCGAGCCGGTCGGCCTCCAGGGTGAGGTAGAAGACCGCGGAGACCCCGATCGGCCCGAACCACCCCAGGTAGCAGGCGTCGCGCCACTTCAGGGCCAGCGGGCGGCGCAGCAGCAGGAGGACGGGCAGGCGGCGCAGCAGGAGCACGCCGAGGACCAGGGCCGGGCCGCGCCAGCCCAGCTCCGCCCACTGGGACCACGGCAGGACGGCGCCCAGGACGACGAACAGCGGGAGGACCAGGAAGCCGTTGACCGCCTCGTCGATCTTGTTGTCGTCGGCGCGCTCCTCGCCGGTGCTCGTCGCGTTGAAGGCGATGCCGCTGAGGAAGACGGCCAGGATGCCGTCGACGCGGAGCAGTTCCGCCGCGCCGAGGACGAAGAGCGCCAGCAGCAGGCTGAACAGGAGGACCGGGCCGGGGGTGACGGCGTCCCGGTCCGCGCCCCGGCGCAGCACCGACCCGCCGAGCAGACCCGTCGCCGCGCCCAGGGCGATGGCGCCGAGGATCTGCCACAGGGACTCCAGCAGGACGCCGCCGGCGGTGGCGGTACCGGCGACCGCCACGGCGATGAGGACCAGGGGCATGGCGAGGCCGTCGTTGGCCCCGGACTCCAGGGAGAGCAGCCGGCGGGTCCGTGCGGACACCGACCGCTCCGCGGGTTCTCCGGAAGCCACGCCGGAGGCGAGCACCGGGTCGGTGGGGCACAGCGCCGTGCCGATCAGCGCCGCCACCCCGAGTCCGGCCCCGAGGGCGAGGGCCGCCACCGCGGTGGTGCTGAGGGCCATCACGGGCATCGCCACCGCGAGGAGGAGCAGCACCGGTCCGGTCACGGTCCGCAGCTCGTGGAAGGGGTAGCGCAGGGCCACCGCCATCACCGAGATGGCCAGCAGGATCCGGGAGAGATCGTGCAGCTCGCGGTGCGACTCGGCCAGGGAGGGCAGGTCGAGGACGCCGAGCGCGACGGGTCCCAGGGCGATGCCGGTGAGCAGGCCGAGCAGCGGTCCGGAGACCGGCGAGCGCTGGATCCAGCCGGAGAACACGGCGACCACCAGGGCGAGGGCGCCCACGGTGGTGAGCAAAGTGTCCAGCATGCCCGGATGTGTGCCCGGTGGACCGCCGCGCACACTCCGCCGACCGGTGGGTCGGCGGAGGGGGCTGCGGGCGCGGCGGACCCGTACGCGGGCCGGCAGGGCGTGCGACGGGTCTCACACCACCGAGCCCGCGCCCGCGCGCGCCTGCTGGGTACACTCGCCCGACCGCCCCAGCAGCCGGTGGGCAACGGAGGCAGACACGATGGCGTACGCGAAGCGGATCGCGCTCTATCTGCTGCTCGTCCTGGCCCTGTACGCGATCATCGCCCATCCGGTGCGATCCGGCGAGTTCGTTCAGCTTGTCTTCGAGGCCGTCTCCGGTGCCGCGCACAGCACCGGCCGGTTCCTGGCGGGCCTGCTTCCCTGAGGCCGTCCCCCGCACGGGGGCCGCGGCAGCGTCCCACCACACATCAACACGGCGTTACCTGGTGCTTGCACACGGTGGTGATGTCTTGTGATGCTATGACCGCTCTTGGCAGGGAGTGCACCGTACAAGGGATGGTCGGCAGATGACAGCCACTCGGACCCTCCCCCAGACCCCGTCTGGGGACGCCCCTTCGCGCCGGGGCGCGGAGGCGAGGGCGCTCACCCAGGCGCTGTTCGAAGAGCTCGCCGGCCTGGAACCGGGCACGGCCGAGCACGGCCGGATCCGCGGGGCGCTGATCGAGGCCAACCTCGCCCTGGTCCGGTACGTGGCGATGCGCTTCCGCAGCCGCAACGAGCCGATGGAGGACGTGGTGCAGGTCGGCACCATCGGCCTGATCCACGCCATCGACCGGTTCGACATCTCCCGCGGGGTGCAGTTCCCGACCTTCGCCATGCCGACGATCATCGGTGAGATCCGCCGGTACTTCCGGGACAACGTGCGCACCGTCCACGTCCCGCGCCGGCTGCACGAGACCTGGGTGCAGGTGCACAGCGCGACCGAGGACCTGACCGTCGCCCTCGGGCGGACCCCCACCACCGCCGAGATCGCCGACCGGCTGCAGATCGCCGAGGAAGAGGTGCTGGCGAGCGTGGAGGCGGGCCGGGCCTACCGGGTCTCCTCCCTGGAGGCGGCCCAGGAGCGCGACGACACCATGCCGGGGCTGATCGACCGGATCGGCTACGAGGACCCCGAACTGGCGAGCGTGGAGCACCGGGAGCTGGTGCGCCACCTGCTGGTGCAGCTCCCCGAGCGCGAGCAGCGGATCCTGATGCTGCGGTATTACCGCAACCTGACCCAGTCACAGATCAGCGCGGAGCTGGGGGTCTCCCAGATGCACATCTCCCGGCTGCTGTCCCGGAGTTTCGCCCGGCTGCGTTCCGCGAACACGATCGACGCGTAACCCGGAGGGGGACACCGCCACGGGAACTCCCGCGGCGACTCTGCCGTTTTATCGACATGACGCTACATCGTGTTGATGACGTGTGACATTCTGCTAGAACCGCGTTTGGCGCGGCGGCAGCTCCGGTATTGACGAGACGGCGCAGTTTTCTCGACCGGAGGGCGCCGCCGCGACCCGTCCACAACCTCAAGGGGGTGGCATGTCCGTAGAACTGGGCAGCTCCAAGGTGCTCACCACGAGCGGCACGCCGCACGTTCCCGCTCCGCAGGTTCCCTCTCAGAACGGCCCCGCGGAGTCCGACAACCTCGACACCCGCACTCTCTCCCGGTCCCTGTTCCAGCGGCTGGCCACGCTCGACCCGGACAGTCCCGAGCACGGCTACGTCCGGGACACCCTGATCGAGCTCAACCTGCCGCTCGTCCGCTACGCCGCGGCCCGCTTCCGCAGCCGTAACGAGCCGATGGAGGACATCGTCCAGGTCGGCACGATCGGCCTGATCAAGGCCATCGACCGCTTCGACTGCGAACGCGGGGTGGAGTTCCCCACCTTCGCGATGCCGACCGTGGTCGGGGAGATCAAGCGGTTCTTCCGCGACACCTCCTGGTCCGTCAGGGTCCCGCGCCGGCTCCAGGAGCTGCGGCTGGCCCTGACCAAGGCGAGCGACGAACTGTCCCAGCGGCTCGACCGCTCCCCCACCGTTCCCGAGCTGGCCGCCTGCCTCGGCGTCTCCGAGGAGGAGGTCGTCGACGGCCTCGCCGTCGGCAACGCCTACACCGCCAGCTCCCTGGACTCCCCCTCCCTGGAGGAGGACGGCGGCGAGGGTTCCCTCGCGGACCGCCTCGGCTACGAGGACGTCGCGCTGGAGGGCGTGGAGTACCGCGAATCGCTCAAGCCGCTGCTGGCCAGGCTTCCGGCCCGCGAGCGGCGGATCATCATGCTGCGTTTCTTCGGGAACATGACGCAGTCGCAGATCGGCGAGGAGGTCGGCATCTCCCAGATGCACGTCTCCCGGCTGCTCACCCGCACCCTCGCCCAGCTTCGCGAGGGCCTCACCAGCGAGGAGTGACGCCTCCCGGACCGGCGGCCGGCCGCCGGTCCGGGCAGACACCGAAAAGCGCGGATCAGCTGAACGCCAGCCAGGCCACCACGGCCAGAGCCGTGATCCCCAGCGCGACGCCGATGATCACCCCGATCCTGGGACCTGCGGAGGCGGACCGGTCGGCACGCCGCTCCGGGGCCTCCTCGTCGACGAAAGCGCGGAACATCTGAGTGCTGCCTGCGGGGTCGTGCTGCGGGCCCTGCGGCGCCTGGGGGTTGTGAGCCATGTCTGGTGACCTTAGCGAATGCCCCGGCCGGCCTCACAGCCCGAGTGCACCACTTTGGCCATCCCTCCCGCCGGCGTGACGACCGCCCCGGGCCTCCCCCTCGCGCCCGCGCGCCCGCCGGGGCGGACACCTCCTCCCCTTCCCCCTTACCTGCCGCGCTATTTCCGCTACCGTGTGTGGCTCCCCGCCCCCGGCGGGCGGGAGGATCGGGGGTCGGTCATGGAGGAGAACACACGGGTGGGGCAGAGCAGGCCGTCGTTCCACGACCGGGTTCCGTACCTGGGGCGGCTGGAGGACAAGGACCGCGACGCGCTGCTGGGGCTGGGCCGGGTGGTGCGCTACCCGGCGCGCCACCACGTCATCAGCGAGTACGAGCCCTCGACGCACGTGCTGCTGATCCGCCGCGGACGGATGAAGGTCACCACGTCCGCGGCCAACGGCTACGTCGTCCTGCTGGCACTGCGGCGGCCCGGGGACATCGTCGGCGAGTCCGCGGCGCTCTCCGGGCTGTGCCGGTCGGCGACCGTGACCACCCTGGAGGAGGCGGAGTGCGTGGCTGTCGGCCGGGAGAGTTTCCTGTCCTTCCTCGACACGCACCCGGCCGCGCACACCCGGCTCAGCGGACTGCTCGCCGAACGCGTCCGGGCCGGTGACCAGCGCGCGCTGGAGTCCGCCGCCCTGTCGGTGCGGGAGCGGCTGGCGGTCCTGCTGCTGGAGCTGGCCCGCCGGCACAGCCGGCCGACCGACGACGGCGTGATGCTGACCGTTCCCCTCAGCAAACAGGAACTCGCCGGCTCCGTCGGAGCGTCACGCGAGGCGATCAGCCGGCTGCTGGCGGAGCTCAGGGACCGCGGCGTCGTCCGGACCGGCCGCCGCTCGCTGGAGGTGCTGAGGGAGGACGTGCTGCGCCAGCTGAGCTCGGGGGGCGCCACCCGGTCGTGACGGCCGCGGAGACGTTCTGTGCCATCGGTCACTGTTCCTGTGCGGCAGCGGTCCTCGTGCCCGGACGGGAGCCGGGACGAAGCTGGTCCGGCAGCACAGCACCGAACGCCGAGGGGCCGTCATGCCAGAACCCGTGCACCGCACATTCCTGCTCACCGACATCGAGAACTCGGGCGCCGCGGACGATGTCGTGCGCGCCGTGCGGCGCAATCAGATGTACGAGACGGTCCAGAGCACGCTGGAGGCTGCCGGTGTCCCGCACACCGACCAGCGGCTGGAGGACCGCGGGGACGGCGTCATGGCACTCATCGCCCCCGGCGTGCCGAAGACGGCGCTGCTGCGGGCGCTGCTGACCGAGGTACCGGCACGCCTGCACGGTTACAACCGTGTCGCGGCGGGCAGCGCCCAGGTGCGGCTGCGGATCGTGCTGGCGGCGGGCGAGGTGACACTGCACGCCCGGCCGGGCACCCCCGAGGGCGCGCTCGGCGCGGACCTCGACCGGGCCTTCCGTCTCCTGGACAGCGAGCCGCTGAGGGAAGCCCTGCGGCAGAGCACTCAGGACGCGGTGCTGTGTGTCTCCGAAGCCGTCCACGAGGGCGTGGTGCGGCACGACTATCCCGGCATCCCGGTGAGTTCCTTCCACCCCCTCACCGTGCGGGCGAAGGAGGGGCCGCTGCGCGCCTGGGTGCACGGCGCCCGGGCCGCGGGCGGG
>NZ_BAAAMJ010000039.1:0-141 GCF_039529215.1 Streptomyces sodiiphilus
CACCACAAACATCACCAGCCGCAGGCCAGCGTCTTGAGAACTGGTGAACGCGAGGCTCTGTTTGGCTAACCGATAGCTCGATTCGATGCCGAAACGCTTGCTGTAGTGTTCTCGGGCATCGCGTGGCGTGTCGATGAACGG
>NZ_BAAAMJ010000039.1:253-764 GCF_039529215.1 Streptomyces sodiiphilus
GAGATCGTGTTCGATCTCGCGGCTCCAACCTCTGCTGAGTTCGTCTTGAATCGTCTCGCCCCACTTGACGATCGGCATAACGTAGGCGTAGTTGTGCGCGTACAGCAGCCCGAGACAGGTGCTGTTGTAGAAGCCGCGATCAAGGTAGACGGGCTTGGCACCGAGNTCGCCAGCGACCAGCTGGCGAACCGCCAGCGTGTATCGCTTGTTACGTACCCGCGCGTACAGCGTCGCGTACGCGTGAAACGCAGTTGTTCCTCGTTTCGCTTGCGAGAAGTACAGCGCCTCCGTCTCGTCCTCGTCACCGTAGTAGGGATCGAGGTGGAGGTCTGCGCAGACCTCCACCGGTCGATCCGGGAGTGTCTCGAGGGCATCTCGTTGTAGGAGCGTGTCTCCAACCGCCTCAACCGAGTCAAGCTCAAACTGCTCAGTGAGATGTCCCCGGACGGTGTTGGCGTGTGGCGAGTCGTCGGTCGTTTCGCAGACGTGGTTGATTGAGGTCCCGCCGGCG
>NZ_BAAAMJ010000039.1:811-950 GCF_039529215.1 Streptomyces sodiiphilus
TCACCGAGATCTATCGCAAGCTCTTCGTCAAGGCTGTTGACGACAAAATTAAGCAGGTGCTCTTCCTCTATCTCGCTGTCTGCTTCGGTAGGTTTCACACTTTTGCCAAGCAGACACTTTCACTCAAATCCGATGTGAT
>NZ_BAAAMJ010000040.1:0-392 GCF_039529215.1 Streptomyces sodiiphilus
CAACGCCTCGTTGCCTCGGCGCGTACATCCCGAGTCTATCGAACTCGTCTTCTACGAGTGACCTCCACGGTACCTCTTTTCCATGTGGGTTTCGAGCTTAGATGCGTTCAGCTCTTACCCCGTGTCGCGTGGCTACCCGGCATCTGCCCTTCCGGACAACCGGTACACCAGTGGCGACCAAACGTAGTTTCTCTCGTACTATACGTTCGTTCACGTCAGGTACCTCAAACACCCCCAATAGATAGCAGCCGACCTGTCTCACGACGGTCTAAACCCAGCTCACGACCTCCTTTAATAGGCGAACAACCTCACCCTTGCCCGCTTCTGCACGGGCAGGATGGAGGGAACCGACATCGAGGTAGCAAGCCACTCGGTCGATATGTGCTCTTGCG
>NZ_BAAAMJ010000040.1:418-578 GCF_039529215.1 Streptomyces sodiiphilus
GGAACCTCGTAGGTTCGCTAGACCACGCTTTCGCGTCAGCGTCACTCGTTGGGAATGACACTGTCAGACCATCTTGTGCTCTTGCGCTCTTCGCCGGATTCCCGACCCGGCTGAGATGATCTTCGGGCGCGCTCGATATCTTTTCGAGCGCGTACCGCCC
>NZ_BAAAMJ010000041.1:0-950 GCF_039529215.1 Streptomyces sodiiphilus
CCCCGACACCCAGCGGGTGTACCCCAGGCGCACTAGGTCCTGGATGCGCTGCATGGCTGAACTTTTGCGACGTAACGATCCCATGATGTTCCTCCGATGACTGGTACGGAGGGATAGGGCGCGCGGTGACACTATGGGCATGAATAACAGGATTAACGGCGCGGCGGGCACCGATATAAGGGATTCCAAGGGCGCCGAGGGCGGGGCCTCCTCGTTAACGTCAGTGCCGCCCCTACCTATCTGCGAGTGCCGACAACGGGGCCGCCACCCCCCTCGCCAGAGAGGGGTTGCCANCGCTGCGCTGCAATGAGCGCTCGAGGCTGAAATGCCTCGTTCGACTCAATCCAGCCACGGGGTTGGGCGACACGGACACGGGCGACCAGATAACTGGATCGAACCCTGCTACGTCGTGAAATCGGGTAATCAGTCCCGACTGTGGGCGGCGGGCGACCGTCGAACGCATGCCGAGGAGGTGGGCGCGGCGCTGGGGGAAACCCCTGCNGCCCCTCGAGGGCGCTGCTCGGAGTGTCATACAGCCATGCTCTTCAGGAGCTGGCCATGCGCGTTGAAATGCCTAGGGAGTACACGAGTCGTTTTGGAATCCCGGGCCGTGGAAAACCGGCAACGCCGGTGAGGTGCAGAGCACTAGTCATCCTAGGGATGGAGCGCAGTGGCGGTATGGCACGCAGTAGCGCGTAGCTAACGTGGGAAGCGCTAAGGGCTGNAGACGTGGGAGAACCTCCCATGGCAGCAGACGAGTAGGCACTCGTAGACGGGAATGTGGGTGGCACCACAGACCCCGGATGAGATCGTTCCAGGTTGGCCCCTGGATACTTCACCCCAATTCGCACCGCGCAAGACCGGCCGTGCGATCCGACATGGAGGACCATGCAACGCCTCGTTTGAGGCGATTCACCAGCCCCCCCGTTTGGGGGGGGTTTCTCGTTGTG
>NZ_BAAAMJ010000042.1:0-58933 GCF_039529215.1 Streptomyces sodiiphilus
CGGGTCCGCCTGCCGCAGCAGTTCGGTGAGCAGCCGGATGGCACCCCGTTTGTGCAGGGGCTCGTTGCCGTTGCCGCACTTGGGGGACTGGATGCACGACGGGCAGCCGCTGTCGCACTCGCAGGCGGCGATGGCGTCCCGGGTCCCGGTCAGCCACGGGCGGGCGGTGCCGAACCCGCGCTCGGCGAACCCGGCGCCGCCGGGGTGCCCGTCGTGCACGAAGACCGTCGGCAGCAGGGTGTCGGGGTGCAGCGCGGTGGAGACGCCGCCGATGTCCCAACGGTCGCAGGTGGCGAACAGCGGGAGCATGCCGATGGCGGCGTGCTCGGCGGCGTGCAGGGCGCCCGGCAGGATCTCCGGGGTGATGCGCGCCGCGTCCAGCTGGTCCTCGGTGACCGTCCACCACACCGCCCGGGTGCGCAGGGTGCGCGGCGGCAGGTCGAGGCGGGTCTCACCCAGCACCTCACCGGTGATCAGCCGGCGCCGCAGATAGGACACGACCTGGCGGGTGACCTCGACGGAGCCGAAGCACAGGCGTGCCGGCCCCCAGGGGATCTCGGTGTCGGTCTCCAGAACGGAGATCTCGGTGACGTCCCGCGCCGAGGTGGACCACGGCGGGTCCGCCTCCTCGACGAACGCGACACCGCCGGGCCCCTCGGAGAGGTCCAGCCGGCGGACCACGTAGCTGAGGCCCTGGTGCAGGTGGACGGCGCCCGTGTGGACCGTGCTGTGGGCGGCGGAGGCGTCGACCGTGCCCAGCAGCCGTCCGGTGTCCTCCTCGACGACCTGCACCGGCTCGCCGCCCCGGCCGCGGATGTCCACCCGGTCCACCGGCCGGTCCCGGTGTGTCCAGTACCACCGGCGGCCGCGTCGGCGCAGCAGCCCGCGGGCCTCCAGCCGGGGGAGCAGCCCGGCGGCCGCCGGGTCGAACAGCGCGGTGTCGTCCTCGTGGAGCGGGATCTCGGCGGCCGCCGCGCACAGGTGGGGGGCGAGCACGTACGGGTTGCCGGGGTCCAGCACGGTTGTCTCGACGGGCCGCCGGAAGATCGCCTCGGGGTGGTGGACGAGGTAGGTGTCCAGCGGGTCGTCCCGGGCGATCAGCACGGCGAGCGCCCCCTGCCGCCGCCGGCCGGCCCGGCCCGCCTGCTGCCACAGGGAGGCCCGGGTGCCGGGATAGCCGGCCAGCAGGACGGCGTCGAGGCCGGCGATGTCCACGCCGAGTTCCAGTGCCGTGGTGGCGGCCAGGCCGAGCAGCTCCCCGCTGTGCAGGGCGCGCTCCAGCGCCCGCCGCTCCTCGGGCAGGTAGCCGCCCCGGTAGGCGGCCACCCGCCCGGGCAGAGTCCGGTCCACGGCCGCCAGCCGGTCCCGGGCGACCAGCGAGACCAGTTCGGCGCCGCGCCGGGAGCGGACGAACGCGACCGTCCGCACGCCGTGCAGCACGAGATCGGTGAGGAGTTCGGCGGTCTCGGCCGTGGCGGTGCGGCGCACCGGCGCGCCGCGTTCGCCGTGCGCGTCGGTCAGTGGCGGCTCCCACAGGGCGAAGACGAGTTCGCCGCGGGGCGAGGTGTCCTCGGTGACCTCCGCGACGGGGACCCCGGTCAGGCGCGAGGCGGTGGCGCCCGGCTCGGCGGTGGTGGCGGAGGCCAGCAGGAAGACCGGTTCGCTGCCGTAGTGCCCGCACACCCGGCGCAGCCTGCGCAGCACCTGGGCGACGTGCGACCCGAAGACGCCGCGGTAGACGTGGCACTCGTCGATCACGACGTACCGCAGCGACCGCCAGAAGCCGGGCCAGCGCCGGTGGGCGGGCAGCAGGCCGCTGTGCAGCATGTCGGGGTTGGTGAGCAGCAGGTTGGCGTGGTCGCGGGCCCAGGCACGCTCCTCCGGGGAGGTGTCGCCGTCGTAGGCGGCGGGCCGTACGGCGCTGCCCAGCGGAGCGGCCAGGGCGCGCAGGGTCCGCAGCTGGTCGGCGGCCAGCGCCTTGGTGGGGGCCAGGTACAGCGCGGTGGCGCCGCGCCGGCCGGGGGTGTCCGCGCCGTCCAGCAGGGCGCTGAGCACCGGAGCCTGGTAGCTGAGCGACTTGCCGGAGGCGGTGCCGGTGGCCACCACGACAGACTCGCCGTGCAGCGCGTGCCGGGCCGTGCGAACCTGGTGCTGCCAGGGTTGTTCCACCCCGGTGGCCCGGATGGCATCGGCCACTTCCGGCCGCAGCGCCGCCGGCCAGGGCGCATGACGGCCGGCCCGAGCGGGCACATGCTCCGTATGGGTGATGCGCTCGGTTCGCCGGTGCGGGCTTCCCAGGTGCCGGAGCACCTCTCGCGGTGACGCGCCGGCCGGTGGCGGGCCCGCCGCGGGCGGGCCGGGCTGGTGGGACATTCCCCCGAGTCTGTCACTGGTCCGGCGGACAATGGCTGCATTGCGTCGTCCTGGGCAGGGGGGAAGTGATTGAATGCCCTGGCGGCTGCCGATCCATGGGGGGCGACCGCTCGTTAGCAAGGCTGGAGGATCCGTGGACCTGTCCCTGTCGACCCGGACCGTTGGCGACCGTACGGTCGTCGAGGTAGGCGGCGAGATTGACGTATACACCGCGCCGAAGTTGCGCGAACAGCTGGTTGAGCTCGTCAACGACGGCAACCACCACCTGGTGGTGGACATGGAGCGCGTCGACTTCCTCGACTCCACCGGTCTGGGCGTCCTGGTGGGCGGTCTCAAGCGCGTGAGGGCCCAGGAGGGCTCGCTGCGCCTGGTCTGCAACCAGGAGCGCATTCTGAAGATCTTCCGGATCACGGGCCTCACCAAGGTGTTCCCGATCCATGATTCGGTCGACGAGGCGATCGCCGCCACCGACTGACGCAGTTCATCAGATCACCGAAGCCGCCCCGGACGCGGCCGCGCCCCTGTGTGGCCGGGCCGCTCCCGGGGCGGTGGCTTCGTACGACCGAGGGGGATGGCCATGGCCACCGTCGAACTTCGCTTCAGCGCCTCGCCGGAGCACGTGCGCACCGCACGGCTCGTGGCGGCGGCGGTCGCCCGGCGCGCGGGCGTGGACGAGTCGGTTCTCGACGAGCTGCGTCTGGCGGTGGGCGAGGCGTGCTCCCGCGCGGTGGGCCTGCATGCCGTGAACGGTCTGCGGACCCCGGTGCGCGTGGTGCTGACGGAGGGCAAGAAGACCTTCTCCATCGAGGTGGGCGACGACGTCCCCGGCGAGGCACCCGTGCCGGGCGCGGACGGCCGGCACGGCGGTGACGGGGACGGCGACGGCGACGAGCTGGGCCTCGCCGTGATCAGCGGGCTGGTGGACGATGTCGAGGTGACCTCCGACGGCAAAGGTGGCCGGATCAGGATGAGCTGGCCGGTCGTCACCGCCTCGCCTTCCTGATCAATGCGCTGATCAGGGAATTCCGTCAACTGATCTTGACTCGGAGATCATTAATCCCTCCGGTGCAGTAGCCCGGCGTCATCTTTGCTGGTGAATTACCCTTCCCGGCCCCTGTTTTGTTCCAGAACACCTCTCTACACTCCGGCCACATCTGTTTCGGATCAACGCCTGAGCGTCAAGGAGGACGAATGGCGGGGCCGCACACTCTTCTGCAAGATCATTCGCACGTCATCGAGGCTGCCGGGAGCGGCGCCCAGCTCACCAGCGGCAACCAGGGTCTGGTGCTGGTGATCGCGGTGATCGCCCTGGCCGCCCTTGCGCTCGCCGTCGTCCTGGTCAGACAGGTTCTCGCGGCCGGTGAGGGCACCGACAACATGAAGCGGATCGCCGCCGCGGTCCAGGAAGGCGCGAACGCCTACCTCGCACGCCAGTTGCGCACCCTCGCGGTGTTCGCCGTGGTGGTCGTCTTCCTGCTGCTCCTGCTCCCGGCGGACGACTGGAACCAGCGTCTGGGACGCTCGCTGTTCTTCATCATCGGCGCGGGCTTCTCCGCGGCGACCGGCTGGATCGGCATGTGGCTCGCGGTGCGGGCCAACGTCCGGGTGGCGGCAGCCGCCCGGGAGGCCGACCCGGCGGTCGCCGGTGACGGCCCCACCGCCGGCGACGTGGTCGCGGTCCGGCACCAGGCGATGAAGATCGCCTTCCGGACCGGCGGCGTGGTCGGCATGTTCACCGTCGGCCTCGGCCTGCTCGGCGCCGCCTGCGTCGTGCTGGTCTACGCGGCCGACGCCCCCAAGGTGCTGGAGGGCTTCGGCCTGGGCGCCGCGCTGATCGCGATGTTCATGCGGGTCGGCGGCGGCATCTTCACCAAGGCCGCGGACGTCGGCGCCGACCTGGTCGGCAAGGTGGAGAAGGGCATTCCGGAGGACGACCCGCGCAACGCCGCCACCATCGCCGACAACGTCGGTGACAACGTGGGGGACTGCGCCGGAATGGCCGCAGACCTCTTCGAGTCGTACGCGGTGGTGCTGGTCGCCAGTCTCATTCTCGGCGCGGTCGCCTTCGGGGACGCCGGGCTGGTATTCCCGCTCATCGTCCCGGCGATCGGCGTGCTCACCGCGATGGTCGGCATTTTCGTGGTGGCGCCGCGCCGCTCCGACCGCAGCAGCATGACCGCCATCAACCGCGGGTTCTTCATTTCCGCGGCGATCTCGGTGGTACTCGTGGCGGTCGCCGCCTACGTCTACCTGCCGTCGGCGTTCTCCGAACTGACCGGTGCCTCCGAGGAGATCCTGGCCCACACCGCCGATCCGCGGCTGTTCGCTCTGGCCTCGGTGGCCATCGGCATCGTGCTGGCGGCCCTGATCCAGCAGCTGACGGGCTACTTCACGGAGCCCAGCCGGCGTCCGGTTCGGGACATCGGCAAGACCTCGCGGACGGGCCCGGCCACCGTGGTCCTCTCCGGGTTCTCGCTGGGCATGGAGTCCGCCGTCTACACCGCGATCCTGGTCGGTCTCGGCGTCTACGCCGCGTTCCTGCTGGCCGGCGGCAGCATCATGCTGGCGCTGTTCGCGATCGCGCTGGCCGGCACCGGTCTGCTCACCACCGTCGGCGTCATCGTCGCGATGGACACCTTCGGACCGGTGGCGGACAACGCCCAGGGCATCGCCGAGATGTCCGGCGACGTGGAGGGCGAGGGCGCCCGCGTCCTCACCGACCTCGACGCGGTCGGCAACACCACCAAGGCGGTCACCAAGGGCATCGCCATCACCACCGCGGTGCTGGCCGCGGCGGCACTGTTCGGCGCCTACCGGGACGCCATCGAGACGGCCGTGCGGGACTCCGGTCTGACCGCGGCCGAACTGCTGGGCGAGACCGGGCTGAGCCTGGACATCTCCCAGCCGAACAACCTGGTCGGCCTGATCATCGGCGCGTCCGTGGTCTTCCTGTTCGCCGGACTGGCCGTCAACGCCGTCTCCCGCTCGGCGGGTTCGGTGGTCTACGAGGTGCGCCGGCAGTTCCGGGAGCACCCCGGGATCATGGACTACTCGGAGAAGCCGGAGTACGGCAGGGTCGTCGACATCTGCACCCGGGACTCGCTGCGCGAACTGGCCACCCCCGGCCTGCTCGCCGTGCTGGCGCCGATCGCCGTCGGATTCAGCATGGGGGTCGGCGCCCTCGGCGCCTACCTGGCCGGCGCGATCGGCGCGGGCGTGCTGATGGCGGTCTTCCTGGCCAACTCGGGCGGTGCCTGGGACAACGCCAAGAAGCTGGTCGAGGACGGCCACCACGGCGGCAAGGGCAGCGAGGCGCACGCGGCGACCGTCATCGGCGACACCGTCGGCGATCCGTTCAAGGACACCGCCGGTCCGGCGATCAACCCGCTGCTGAAGGTGATGAACCTGGTGGCTCTGCTGATCGCCCCGGCTGTGGTGACGCTCAGCTACGGCGACGACGCCAGTGCCCCGCTGCGCGGGCTGATCGCCGGCCTCGCGGTCCTGATCATCTTCGGTGCGGTGTACGCGTCCAAGCGGCGAGGCATCGCCGTGGACGACACGGAGGACGGCGACGGCGCCCCGGCACCGGACGCCTCCCCGGAGGACCCGGAGGCGGTGGGCACGGCCTCGCGGTCCTGAGCGGCCGGTCCCCACGGCGGCGGGCGGGCGGCGCTTCGGCGCGGCCCGCCCGCCGTGCGCCGCCCCGGACGGCCCGCCCGTCCCCCCGCCTCCGGTACTGTCCGTGCCGTCCCTGCCGTGCCCTCCGCAGCGGGCCGTGGTGTCGTGCAAATGGCTGCAATCGGGGCGACGGTCCCGCCCGTCACCCGGGTGAGGGACGGCAGGCGGGTAAGTTCGCGCTCCAGCGGCATGAAGGGGAGCTGATTCGGGTGAACAGAAAGCTCGCGGTGGCACTGTCCGGTTGCGCGGTGCTGGCCCTCACGCTCACGGCGTGCGGTGACGACAGGGCCGAGCAGACCGAGGCGTGGGCGAAGAACGTCTGTGACGGGGTGCAGCCCCAGGTGCAGAAGATCCAGACCGCCAACATGGCCATCGCCGAGGCGAGCGAGGGGGACAAGTCCGCCGCCGAGGTGCAGGAGGCGGACTCGGCGGCTTTCCGGGACATCGCCGACGCCTACGCCGAACTGGCCTCGGCCGTCGACAGCGCCGGCGACCCGCCGGTCGAGGACGGCGAGCAGCTGCGCCAGGACGCCGTCGGCGAACTGAACGCCATCGCCGAGTCCTACGGCGCGCTCCAGGAATCCATCGACGAACTCGACACCTCGGACCAGGCGGAGTTCGCCGAGGGCCTGAAGGGCATCGCCGCCGAGCTCGAACGGCTCGGCGAGACCGGCGACGAGGCGCTCAGCCGGCTCCAGTCCGGTGACCTCGGCGAGGCCATGGCCCGTCAGGAGGGCTGCCGCAGCACGCCGGTTCCCTCTCCCGGGGAGGAGGACGTCGACGAGCAGGTCGAAGAGCAGCAGGACGGTGAGGACGGCGACGGCGAGAGCGAGGACGACGGGGAGGACGGCCGCGACGAGGACGACGAGTAGCCCGCGCCGGGCCACAATGGTCCGGTGAGCAATCGTCCCGTGAGCACGACCGACCTTCCCGAACCCGGCCCGGGCGCCGACCGCCTCAGGCAGGCGCTGCTGGACGCCTCCTTCACCGCGGACGGGGTGCTGGAACTGCTCGGCGCCACCGCCTACGCGGCGCTCGCGCGCGGCGAGACGGTCCCGGCCGAGCGCGCGATCCGCGGCGACGACGGCCCGCGGGCCACCCTCGTGCGCCTGTTCCTGCTGAACCGGCCGGTGCCGGCCGGCCCGGCGGAGACGGCCCTCCCGGCCGGCGAGGCGCTCGCCGGGGGCTGGCTGCGCCCCGGCGCGGGGGGCGGCGGCACGCTGCGCGCGGCCGTCGACATCCGCCCCTACGCCGGCCCCGACGGCGAGGACTGGTGGATCGTCTCCGACGCCGGCTGCGCGGTGGGCGGCGCCGCCGGTCTGCGTACCACCGCGGCCACCGGCGGCCGCGACGTCGTCCTGGGGGCGGGTGGCGCCTCCAGCACCCTCGCCCAGATCACGGTGCGTACCCCGGTGACCCGCGCGCTGGACGTGGGCACCGGCTGCGGGATCCAGGCGCTGCACGCCGCCCGGCACGCCACCGAGGTGACCGCCACCGACGTGAATCCCCGGGCGCTGCGGATGACC
This sequence comes from Streptomyces sodiiphilus, assembly GCF_039529215.1. NCBI lineage: Bacteria > Bacillati > Actinomycetota > Actinomycetes > Kitasatosporales > Streptomycetaceae > Streptomyces > Streptomyces sodiiphilus. The sequence goes on from NZ_BAAAMJ010000042.1 coordinate 7,578, forward strand.
CGGCTCACCCTGGCGCTGTCCGGCGTCCCGGCCGCCGACGTGCGCGAGGGCTCGCTCTTCGGCCCGGTGGAGGACGACGAGCCCTACGACCTCATCGTCTCCAACCCGCCGTTCGTCATCTCCCCGCCGGAACCGGGGGAGCGGCTGACCTACCGTGACGGCGGCCTGCCCGGCGACGAGCTGTGCCGCACCCTGGTGCGGCGGTCCGCCGCGCACCTGGCCCCGGGCGGCTACTGCCAGCTCCTGGCGAACTGGCAGCACGTCGAGGGCGAGGACTGGCGCGAGCGCGTGTCCTCCTGGGTGCCGCCGGGCTGCGACGCCTGGATCATGCAGCGCGAGGAGCAGGACGTCGCCCAGTACACGGAGCTGTGGCTGCGCGACGCGGGTGTGCACCGCGACGACCAGCGGCGCTGGGAGGAGCGGTACGAGGCGTGGCTGGAGGAGTTCGCCGCCCGCCGCACCCGGGCCGTCGGCTTCGGCTGGATCACCCTGCGCAGGACGGACGCCGAGGACCGGTCCGTCATCGTCGAGGACTGGCCGCACGCCGTCGAACAGCCGCTCGGTGACGAGATCCGGTCGCATTTCGAGCGGCTGGACTTCCTGCGACGGCACGACGACGCCTCGCTGCTGAACCGGCGGTTCGTGCTGGCGGAGAACGCGGTGCAGGAGCAGATCGGCAGGCCGGGTGCCGAGGACCCGGAATACGTGGTGCTCCGCCGGCGTTCCGGAGTGATGCGCGCCACCACGCTCGACACCGTGGGCGCGGGGTTCGCGGGAAGCTGCGACGGGACGCTGCCCGCCGGAGTGATCGCGGACGCCATCGCGCAGCTGCTCGCCGAGGACCCGGTGCTGCTCAGGGACCGTATCCCGCCGGTGCTGCGGGCCCTGGTGGAAGAGGGCTTCCTGCTCCCCTGTACGGGTGACTGAAGAGTGTCGGGTGCACGGCGGAGCGTGTTTGCGGCGGCGTGCGCCGCCCGTCCCACGCGGGCTTCCGGCGGCGGGCACGCCGGAAGTCGGGTTACCGTTCGAGGGGCGTCGCGGGGTTTTCCCGTTTGACACGGAGGCGGGAGGTAGCGTCACACTCCGCACCGAGAGTACTTTCCCCCGGGCCGTGTCCGGGGTGCCCCGGCGGCCGGCACACCGGCTTGGCCCCGACACCGACCGGAGAGACCGGAGAGAAGAGCGAAACGTTGTCCCCGACCAGCGAGACCGCAGACGGCGGGCGTCGACTTGTGATCGTCGAGTCGCCTGCCAAGGCGAAGACGATCAAGGGTTACCTCGGCCCCGGCTACGTGGTCGAGGCCAGCGTGGGGCACATCCGTGACCTGCCCAGCAGCGCGGCGGAGGTTCCCGCCAAGTACAAGGGGCAGCCCTGGGCCCGGCTGGGAGTCAACGTCGACGAGGGCTTCCAGCCGCTCTACGTGGTCAACAGCGACAAGAAGGACCAGGTCAGGAAGCTCAAGGAGCTGCTGGCGGAGTCCGACGAGCTCTACCTCGCCACGGATGAGGACCGCGAGGGCGAGGCCATCGCCTGGCATCTCCAGGAAGTCCTCAAGCCCAAGGTCCCGGTCCGCCGGATGGTCTTCCACGAGATCACCAAGGACGCCATCCGGGCCGCGGTGAACAGCCCCCGCGAGCTCAACCAGCGGCTGGTGGACGCCCAGGAGACCCGCCGCATCCTGGACCGGCTCTACGGCTTCGAGGTCTCCCCGGTGCTGTGGAAGAAGGTCATGCCGCGGCTGTCGGCCGGCCGCGTGCAGTCCGTGGCGACCCGGCTGGTCGTCGAGCGGGAGCGGGAGCGCATGGCGTTCCGCTCCGCCGAGTACTGGGACCTCACCGGCACGTTCGTCCGCGGCACGGACCCGGAGACCTTCACCGCCCGGCTGGCCGCCGTGGACGGCCGCCGGGTCGCCCAGGGCCGGGACTTCGGCGCGGACGGCCGGCTGCGCAACCCCGAGCAGGTCGCGCACCTCACCGAGGAGAGCGCCACCGCGCTGGCCGCCGCGCTGCGCGACACCCGCTTCGCGGTGCGCTCGGTGGAGTCCAAGCCCTACCGCCGCTCGCCCTACGCGCCGTTCCGCACCACCACGCTCCAGCAGGAGGCCTCCCGCAAGCTCGGCATGGGCGCCAAGGCGACGATGCAGGTCGCCCAGCGGCTGTACGAGAACGGCTTCATCACCTACATGCGGACGGACTCCACCACCCTGTCCGGCACCGCCGTGGCCGCCGCCCGCGCCCAGGTCACCCAGCTCTACGGCGCCGAGTACCTGCCGGACAAGCCCCGCACCTACGCCGGGAAGGTGAAGAACGCCCAGGAGGCGCACGAGGCGATCCGCCCCTCCGGCGACCACTTCCGCACCCCGGCCGAGACCGGGCTGACCGGCGAGCAGTTCCGGCTCTACGAGCTGATCTGGAAGCGCACCGTCGCCTCCCAGATGAAGGACGCCACCGGCCAGTCCGTCACCGTCAAGGTGGCCGGCACCAGCGCGGACGGCCGCGACTGCGAGTTCAGCGCGTCCGGCAAGGTGATCACCTTCCACGGCTTCCTCAAGGCGTACGTCGAGGGCGCCGACGACCCGAACGCCGAACTCGACGACCGCGAGCGGCGACTGCCGCAGGTCGCCGAGGGCGACGCGCTCGACGCCCGGGAGATGTCCGTCGACGGCCACGCCACCAAGCCGCCGGCCCGCTACACCGAGGCCACCCTGGTCAAGGAGCTGGAGGAGCGGGAGATCGGCCGCCCCTCGACCTACGCGTCGATCATCGGCACCATCCTGGACCGCCGCTACGTCTTCAAGAAGGGCACGGCGCTGGTCCCGTCGTTCCTGTCCTTCGCCGTGGTCAACCTCCTCGAGCAGCACTTCGGGCGGCTGGTGGACTACGGCTTCACGGCGAAGATGGAGGACGACCTGGACCGGATCGCCACCGGGGACGCCGAGGCCGTCCCGTGGCTGCGACGGTTCTACTTCGGCGAGGACAGCGGCGGCGCCCGGTCGGCCGAGGCGGCGGACGCCGGCAACGGCGACGGCGACCACCTGGGCGGTCTCAAGGAACTGGTCACCGACCTGGGCGCGATCGACGCCCGCGAGGTGTCGTCCTTCCCCGTGGGCGAGGGCATCGTGCTGCGGGTGGGCCGCTACGGCCCCTACGTGGAGGGCCCGCCGGAGCAGGAGGGCGAGCCGGGCAAGCGCGCCGACGTGCCCGACGACCTGCCGCCGGACGAGCTGACCGTCGAGCTCGCCAAGGAACTGCTGGCCAAGCCCAGCGGCGATTTCGAGCTGGGCACCGACCCGCAGACCGGCCGTCCGATCGTGGCCCGGGACGGCCGGTACGGCCCGTACGTCACCGAGGTGCTGCCCGAGGACACCCCCAAGACGGGCAAGAACGCGGTCAAGCCGCGCACGGCATCGCTGCTGAAGTCGATGTCCCTGGACACCGTCACCCTCGACGACGCGCTGAAGCTGCTCTCCCTGCCGCGGGTGGTCGGCGTGGACCCGGAGTCGGGCGACGAGATCACCGCCCAGAACGGCCGGTACGGCCCGTATCTGCGGAAGGGCACCGACTCGCGCTCCCTGGAGCGGGAGGAGCAGATCTTCACGATCACCCTCGACGAGGCCCTGGCCGTCTACGCCCAGCCCAAGAAGCGGGGCCGGGCAGCGGCCAAGCCGCCGCTGAAGGAGCTGGGCACCGACCCGGTCACGCAGCAGCCGGTGGTGGTCAAGGACGGCCGCTTCGGTCCCTACGTCACCGACGGGGAGACCAACGCCACGCTGCGCCGGGACGACGACCCGGAGACCATCACCCCCGAGCGGGGTTTCGAGCTGCTGGCGGAGAAGCGGGCCAAGGGGCCGGCGAAGAAGACCGCCAAGAAGGCGGCGAAGAAGGCCCCGGCGAAGAAGACGGCGGCCAAGAAGTCCACGGCCAAGAAGACGGCCGCGAAGAAGACCGCCACCAAGACGGCCGCCAAGAAGACGACGGCCAAGAAGACGACGGCCAAGAAGACCGCGGCGAAGAAGACCGCCGCCGGCACCGCCACGGCCGAACGGGAGTAGCACCGGTGCCGCGGCGGGCCCGCCCCGCCGCGGCACACCCGGGCATATGTTCGGGCGGGTGGCTCTCCTCCGCCCGGTGAACGCTACGCTGGCCGAATGACGCGAGCAGAGCAACCCGAGGTTGTCGACCCCACCGGCGAGGCCACCGATGAGGCCCTCGCCGCCGACTCCCGCGAGCGCGCCACCCGCGCGCTGCTGCGCGTACCGGCCCTGCGCAGACTGTGGGAGGCGCAGTTCACCGGCGCCGTCGGTGACGCCCTCGCCCTGCTGGTGCTGATCCTTCTCGCGGTGCAGGCCTCCGGCTGGTTTCCGGCCGGGGGAGAGCCGCTCTTCGGCGGCGGCTACCGCGGTGTGGCGCTGGCCGTGGCCGTCGTCCTGGCCGTCCGGGTGGCCGCCACCGGCCTGACCGGCGTGCTGCTGCTCGGCCCGGTGGCGAAACTCGTGGGCGCCGCCGGCCCGCTGGACCGCCGCTGGACGATGATCGGCGCCGACGGTCTGCGCGCCGCCCTGCTGATCGTCGCCCCCCTGTGGATCGACTGGGTCCCCTCCAGCGCTTACTTGTTCATCCTGCTCACCGTCTTCCTCACCGGCACCGCCGAGAGGGTGTGGACGGCCGCCAAGGACAGCGCCGCCCCCGCGCTGCTGCCCGCGCCCCCGCCGGAGGGCGCCGCCGTCCGGCCGCTGCCCGACCACCACGACGCGCTGCGCCGGCTGTGGCTGCGCAGCGGCTTCGCCGCCGTCCCGGCCGCCGCCGCCCTGCTGGTCGGCGCCACGCTGGTGAGCAACCTGCTGGCCACCGGCCTCGGCTGGTTCGGCAGCCACCAGGCGGCGCTCGGCTCCTACGTCGCCGCAGGCTTCTTCGCCGCCTCCATCTCGGTGCTGTACTTCCTGCGGCTGCCCGGCACGGACACCCCCCGGCCGCGCTCCCCGCTGCAGGGTCTGCGCCGCCCCTCCGCCGGCAGCCGGCACGACAAGGGCCGCACCGGCGCCGTGCCGGTCCTCGTCATCGGCTGCGCGGCCCTCGCCGGGAGCATCGCGGCCGCCGTCGCCCTGGCCGTCCTGCACACCGCCGACCTCGGCGGCGGGCCCGTCGCCTTCGGCCTGCTGGTGCTGGCCCTCACCGGAGGCGTCGCCGCCGGTGTCCGCTGGGCGCCCTCGGTGCTCCCCGCGCTCTCCCGCCGCCGGCTGTTCGCCCTCACGCTCGCGGCCACCGGCCTCGGACTGCTGGCCACCGGACTGATCTCCGACCCCGCCACCGTGCTGCTGTGCGCGCTGCTCACCGGCGTCGCCGCCGGCACCGCCGCCCGCACCGGCCACACCCTGCTCGACCTGGAGACCGAAGAGTTCCGCCGGGCACGGCTGACCCAGCACCTGCACGCGGTGCTGCGGGTCGCCGTCGTCCTCGCGGCCGTCGCCGCCCCGCTGATCGCCGCCCTCATCGGCCACCAGCGTGTGGAGCGCGGTGACTTCGTCGTCGAGCACGGCGGCGCGGGCTTCGCCCTCATGATCATCGGCGCGCTGCTGCTGCCGGTCGCCGCCGTGGTCCTCGGCCGCACCGACGACCGGCGCGGCGTCCCGCTGCACCGGGACCTCGACACCGCCCTCCGCGGCACCGCTCCGGCCACCGCCCCGGCCGCCTCCGGCTTCTTCATCGTCGTCGAGGGCGGGGACGGCGCCGGCAAGACCACCCAGGTCGACGCGCTCGCCGAGTGGATCCGCAGCAAGGGACACGAGGTCGTCGTCACCCGCGAGCCGGGCGCCACACCGATCGGCCAGCGGCTGCGCACCATCCTGCTGGACGTCTCCACCGACGGACTCTCGCACCGCGCGGAGGCCCTGATGTACGCGGCCGACCGGGCCGAGCACGTCGACTCGGTGATCCGCCCGGCGCTGGAGCGCGGCGCGGTCGTCATCTCCGACCGGTACGTCGACTCCTCCGTCGCCTACCAGGGCGCCGGCCGCGACCTCGAACCCGTGGAGGTCGCCCGCATCTCCCGCTGGGCCACCGGCGGACTCGTGCCGCACCTGACCGTCCTGCTGGACGTCTCCCCGGAGACCGCCCGGGAGAGGTTCACCGAAGCCCCCGACCGGCTGGAGTCCGAGCCCCACGAGTTCCACCAGCGGGTGCGCGCCGGCTTCCTCGCGCTGGCCGCCGCCGACCCGGCCCGCTACCTCGTCATCGACGCCGGACAGGACCCCGAGTCCGTCACCACCGCCGCCCGGCACCGCCTGGACCACGTCCTGCCGCTCTCCGAGCAGGAGGTGCGCGCCCGCGAGGAGGCCCGCCGCAAGGCCGAGGAGGAGGCCCGGCGGCGCGCCGAGGAGGAGCGCAAGCGCAAGGAGGAAGAGGAGCGCCTGGAGCGGGAGCGCAAGGAGGAGGAAGAGCGCCGGGAGCGCGAACGCCAGGAGGAACTGGCCCGCCTGAAGGCCGAACGCGAGGAGCGGGAACGCCGCGAGGCCGAGGAGGCCCGCCGCGCCGAGGAGGCCCGGCAGGCGGAGGAGGCCCGCCGCCGCGCCGAGGAAGCCCGCCGGCAGGCCGAGGAGGAACGCCGCCGCCGCGAGGCCGAGGAACGGCTGCGGCGCGAGGAGGAGGAGCGCCGCCGCAAGGAGGCCGAGGAGGAGGCCCGGCTGCGGGCCGAGGCCGAGGAACGCCGCCGGGAGAAGCAGCGCAAGGCCGAGGAGGCGCTGCTGCGCGCCGAGGAGGCCCGCCGCGAGGCCGCCGCGAAGCCCGCCGCCCCCGACCCGGACGCCCCCGACCCGGACGCCCCCGACCCGGACGCCTCCGAGACGGTGCAGATCCCCCGCGCGGACCCCACGGGCCGTCAGGACGGCGCCGACGGCGCGGACAACGAGGACACCGCGGTGCTGCCGCAGCCGCCCGGTGCCCGCTCCGCCGAGGACGAGACGACCGTCCTGCCGAGCGTGGGTGACCGGCCGGAGGCCGTCGGGGAGACCAGGCCGCTGCCGCAGGTCTCCGAGGACGGCACCCCCGAGGACACCCCCCGGCGTGCCCGCCGCAAGCCCACCTGGGCGGAGGAGACCCCGATGGACGACGTGCCGACCCTGGCCGACGAACTCCTCGGCGCGCACGACGACGACACCGACGACCGCGACGGCGGCCGCCGGGGCCGCCGCTGACCGCGCACGCCGCCACGCCGGCCGGTGCACCGGGGACAGCCCGCGGGCTGCCCGGGTGAGCCGGCCGGCGTCGTCGTCTCCGGGTGCCGTGCCGCCGCGCGCTCACACCACTCCGTCGCCGGAATCCACCGTTCGGCCCACCACTGCCACCCGGCTGCCGCGTTCGACCGACCCGGATGCCCCGGCACGTCCCCAGGATGGACCTGCGGGGGGGACGACACCGGACGCGGCGCCCTCGCCGCGCGGCAGCCAGGAGGACGTCATGACACCAGTCGACGGCAGCGCATCCCTTCTCGCACTCCGCCGCCTCACCGCGGTGATACTCGCGGCCGTGGTGGCCGCCGTGCTGCTCGCCGCCGGACAGGTCCCCGCGGCGGCGGCGCCCCCGCCGGACGGCGGTGACGGGACCGACGAGCCGTGCACCTCCCGACTCGGCCCGTACCAGCGGGAGATGGAGGAGTACCTCGGTCTGCCGGTGGACGGCAGGCAGTCGGAGGACGACTGCCGGGCCATCCGCGCCTTCCAGCGGGAGCACGGCATCGAACCGGCCGACGGCTACGCCGGCGTCCCCACCTGGCGCACCATGCTGGTGGAGGAGGCCCGGGCGAACCCCAACGAACTGGGCGCCTGCCCCACGGCCGAGGGGAAGGTGGCCTGCGTGGACCTCACCCGGCAGCTGATGTGGGTGCAGCAGGGGCACGCGGGCCGCGTCATCATGGACCCCGTCCCCGTGCGCACCGGCCGCCAGGGCCTGGAGACCCGGCTCGGCTGGCACCGGATCTACCTGCGCAAGCGTGACCACTACTCGACGATCTACGACAACGCCCCCATGCCGTTCTCCCAGTTCTTCAACGGTGGACAGGCGTTCCACGGCACCTACGACGACCTGTACGAGTCCGGCTCGGGCGGCTGCGTCAACATGACCCTGCCGGACGCCGAGACGCTGTGGCACACCATCAACATGGGCGACCGCGTCTTCGTCTACGGCAGGAAGCCCGGCACATAGCCGGACGGCCGGCCCGTCGGCTCAACTCAGCCGACGGCCCGGCCGTCCCGCGGTCGCCGGCCCGGTATCAGCGGGCCGGCGACCGCGTCACTTCTTGTGGCGGCGGTCCGGGTCGAGCACGAAGTGCACCCGCTCCCGCTCACCGGCCTCCACGTTCAGCGGGCCCTCGCACAGGTCCGCCGGACGGGGCTTGCGGTAGCCCTCGGGAACATCGGCCACGCAGACCCAGTAGCGGCCCGGCCGCACCTTCACGGTGCAGTCGCTGCCGGTCACGCAGCTGTCCACCACGTTGCCGCGGCGGTCCACCACGTCGATGACGACGCCGCGTACGCCCTTGCCGGTGACGCTGTCGGTGGTCCGGGCGGTGATGGAGGCGTCGCGCTTGCGCTCCTTCTTGCCCGGGTCGCAGGTGACGCTGGCGACGGTGAACTCGCCCCGCAGCCTGGGCGGCAGGGGAGCGGTGAGGGTGACCCGCATCGCGTTGACGGTGATCGAGCCGTCGCGGTGCTTGATCTGCTCGTTCAGCACCGCGGTGCCGGCACCGCCGGGCAGGTTGTAGGTGGTGTTGGGCGCCGGGTCGGAGGGGATCGGGAAGTCCGGGCCGACCGGGAGGTCCACAATGCCGTCACGGATCTGCGAGGTGCCGGTGGCACGCCGGTCCGGGCCGGCGGTGCAGGAGGCGCTCACCGCACCCGTCCGCAGGGTGGCGATGCCCAGGTCCAGCTCCAGGGAGCGCAGACCGGCCCGGGCCTCCACCGTCCCTTCCCTCTGCTGGCCGGTGGCCAGGGCGTAGACCCGGGAGGCGGAGCCGCGGCCGTCGATGGCCACGTTGTCCACGCGGTCACGACGGGGACCCTCGGGGTACCGCGCCTCGGCAGCCGTCACATCGATCCGGCGCCCGAGCTGCACCTGCAGTCCGGTGGCGGAGGCGGAACCGTAGTGGCGGGCGGAGTCGTGGCCGTACTCGTCGTCCATGGCCTGGGCGGCGACCGGCACGGCGATCAGTGTCCCGGCCAGCGCCAGGGCGGTGCCCGTGCGCGCGGCGAGACGCTTCACGATGGGGAGCATGAGACCTCTCTCTCATTCGGTAGTCGGATGGGCACCTGGGGTGACCACCGGATAAGAACGTTCCACATCGCGGGGGAAGAGTCCTCCCGGCGAAGCCGATCGGGGACCAGGTTCCACCGATCGGCTCTACACGCCCCCAAGCACCGTCCCCCGCCCGGCCTGTCGGACCCATGCCGCACAATGTGAAGGCGCACCCGCGGGAAGGCACCGCGGGCCCGCACACGGCAGGACGGGAGAGCGATGGCGGTCTGGGACGACCTGGTCGGGCAGGACCGGGTGGCCGGGCAGCTCACCGCGGCGGCGAGGGACGCGGACGCGTACGTCACCGCCGCCGGGGAGAGCGCCGGGCAGCAGAGCGGCTCGGCGATGACCCACGCCTGGCTGTTCACCGGCCCGCCCGGATCCGGCCGCTCCACCGCCGCCCGCGCCTTCGCCGCCGCCCTGCAGTGCGTCAGCCCCGACCGCGCCCTGGGCGGCGCCCCCGGCTGCGGCTTCTGCGACGGCTGCCACACCGCCCTGATCGGCACCCACGCCGACGTCGAGACCGTCCGCACCGACCTGCTCAGCATCGGAGTGAAGGAAACCCGCGACCTGGTCCGCCGCGCCCAGATGTCCCCGGCCGGCGGCCGCTGGCAGGTGATCGTCCTGGAGGACGCCGACCGCCTCACCGAGGGCGCCGGCAACGTCCTGCTCAAGGCCGTCGAGGAGCCCGCCCCGCGCACCGTCTGGCTGCTGTGCGCCCCCTCCACCGAGGACGTCCTGCCCACCATCCGCTCCCGCTGCCGCCACCTGTCGCTGCGCACCCCGCCGGTGGAGGCCGTCGCCGACATCCTGATCCGCCGCGACGGCATCGACCCGGACGTCGCGCACGCCGCCGCCCGCGCCACCCAGGGCCACATCGGCCGCGCCCGGCGGCTCGCCACCGACGAAGGGGCCCGCGCCCGCCGCGCCGCCGTCCTCCGGCTCCCCGAACGGGTCGCCGACATCGGGGGCTGCCTGCGCGCCGCCCAGGAGCTCGTGGACTCCGCCTCCGAGGACGCCAAGCAGCTCGCCGAGGAGCGCGACGGCAAGGAGACCGACGAGCTGCGCGCCGCCCTCGGGGCCGCCGAGGGCAAACGGCTGCCGCGCGGCACGGCCGGCGTCATGAAGGACCTGGAGGACCGCCAGAAGCGGCGCGCCACCCGCACCCAGCGCGACACCCTCGACCTCGCGCTCACCGAGCTGACCGGCTTCTACCGCGACGTCCTCGCCCTGCAGTTCGGCACCCGCGTCGCGATGGCTGGCGGCGAGAGCTCCGCCGCCGTCGAACGCGTCGCCGCCGCCGGCCGCCCCGAGCAGACCCTGCGCCGGATGGAGGCCGTCCTGGACTGCCGGCGCGCACTGGACCGCAACGTCGCGCCGCTGCTCGCCGTCGAGGCCATGACGCTGGCGCTGCGTTCACCCTGACGTGCGACCGGGCGAGAGCCCTCGCACGCGCCGGTCAGCGTGGCGGATACCCTCAACCATGCCCTCCGCCCGACATCTCCGCCGCACCACCGCCGCCCTCGCGACCGCCGCCCTGCTCGCCGCCGGCTGCACCGCCGAGCGTGCCGAGCGGCCGGGGACGACCACGCCCGCCGCCCCCGCGGACCGCGGCGACGCGACCGCCCCCGTGCTGCAGCCCCTGGCCACCGGCATCTCCCAGGACCTCGAGCCCTACTACGAGCAGGAGCTGAGCTGGCGGTCCTGCGGCGTGGCGGGCTTCCAGTGCGCCACGCTCACCGCCCCGCTGGACTACGAGAACGTGGACCCGGCCCAGGATGTCCAGCTGGCCGTCACCCGGGCGCGGGCCACCGGCCCCGGCGAACGGCTCGGCTCGCTGCTGGTCAACCCGGGAGGCCCGGGCGCCTCCGCCATCGACTTCGTCCAGGGCTACGCCGGCACCGGCTTCCCGCAGCCCGTGCGCGCCCGGTACGACGTGGTCGGCATGGACCCGCGCGGCACCGGCCGCAGCGAGCCCGTCGAGTGCCTCACCGACGCCCGGATGGACGAGTTCACCAGCCTCGACCGCACCCCCGACGACCCCGAGGAGGTCGAGCGACTCCTCGCCGCCTTCAAGGAGTTCGGCGAGGGCTGCCAGGAGCGCTCGGGCAAGCTGCTGGAGCACATCTCCACCGTCGACTCCGCCCGCGACATGGACCTGCTGCGCGCCGTCCTCGGCGACGAGCAGCTGAACTACTACGGCGCCTCCTACGGCACCCAGCTCGGCGCCACCTACGCGGGGCTCTTCCCCGACCGGGCCGGGCGCCTGGTCCTGGACGCCGCGATGGACCCCCGGCTGTCCACCCTGGAGACCGACCGGGAGCAGGCGGGAGGCTTCGAGACGGCCTTCCGCTCCTTCGCCGAGGACTGCGCCCGCCAGCGCAGCTGCCCGCTGGGCACCGACGGCGCGGACAAGGCGTCCTCGCGGCTCACCGAGTTCTTCGAGCGGGTCGACGCGGAGCCGCTGCGCACCGGTGACTCCCGCCCGCTGACCGAGTCGCTGGCGACCACCGGCGTGGCGATGGCCCTCTACACCGACATGTACTGGCCCCGGCTGCGCGAGGCGCTGACCGCCGCCATGGAGGACGGCGACGGCGGCCCGCTGCTGGAGCTGTCCGACGAGTACCACGACCGCGAGGCGGACGGCTCCTACGGCACGATCATGTTCGCCTTCCCGGCGATCAGCTGCCTGGACAGCCCGTCCGGCCTGCAGGACGAGGAGGACGTCCGCCGCGAGCTGGCCTCCTTCGAGGAGGCGTCCCCGACCTTCGGCCGCGACTTCGCCTGGTCCTCCCTGCTGTGCGCGAACTGGCCGGTCGAACCGGCCGGCGGCCCCGCCACCATCGAGGCGGCCGGCGCGGCGGACATCCTCGTCATCGGCACCACCCGCGACCCGGCCACCCCCTACACCTGGGCGCAGGGCCTGGCCGACCAGCTGGAGTCCGGCATCCTGCTCACCTTCGACGGCGACGGCCACGGCGCCTACGGCGGCAGCGACTGCATCGACACCGCCGTCAACACCTACCTCCTGGAGAACACCAGCCCCGAGCCCGACCTCACCTGCACCTGATCCGGAGCACCGCCCGAACCTGTGTAGACTTGTCGCTGCCGCGCCCGCCTCACGGCTGGCGTGCACCCGCCGCCTTAGCTCAGTCGGCCAGAGCGACGCACTCGTAATGCGTAGGTCAAGGGTTCGATTCCCTTAGGCGGCTCCACCGAAGGGAAGGTCAGACCCCGTCTGACCTGGCCTTTTATGTTCCGCGACTGAGTGTTGTAACGGCAATCCGGCCCGAGCGCCGCTTCTGAAGGTCGGCGGTGGACAAGCGTGCAGCGAACTGGGCGGGAAGGGGAAGGCCGCGAACCGGAACCCGGTCCCGAACCCCCGTACCACGACGAAGGGCGCCAAACAGTCTTGATTCTCGGCTTGGGTGATCAGCTGTCGGCCATCTCGCCCGCGCGCTGGATTCTGAAGCGTGATCGGAGCCCGACCATGTCTGGGATCTCAGATGGCAGAGTCGTGGAGTCCTGCGGTCCATGGGAGGTGCGCTGGCCCGTGCCTCCGCAGGGCCCGATACGCCGGCACGAACTCGTGAACAAGTGCGAAGGGGGGAGCACTCTTCAACCGGTGGCACTCTCCGGCAAGTACTTGAGCGAAGGCCAGTAGCTTGCGGTGGGCTGCTCCCTCCATCAGGTGCGCTGCTGCCTTGGTGCCGTCGCTGATCAGCTTCGTGGTGCTGATCAATTCTTCCTTGGACGCTGGATCCCCGTGCGCAAGGGCAGGCGACAAGCGGTCTCGTTCTCCGAGCACGTGGGAAGCTGCCAGGCAGAGAACCGTTGACGCTGTTGTCTCGGCGGGTTCTCCCGCATTGGTCATGGCGCTTGCCAGTAGAGGGGGGGCCTTGGGCAAGCTTCGACGGGTGGCGTCGTCACCGATGACGGAGAGGCCGGGAGGCACGCACGGCGGTCCACGCGCTGATACTCCGCTTGAGTACGCCCCTTGTGACAACCGCCTGCCGATGGCGCGCGCCGGGTGGTCAGCTTCTCGTGCGTCCTGCTGTGTCGAACGTGTCCTCCGCGAGATGGTCGAGGGTCTCGGTGAAGCCCGTCCATGCTGTCTCGGTGTCCTCGGAGCGGTTGTGTTCCCCTCGGAACCATGTCACGAACTCGGCTACGTCCAGCAGGCTCCAGCGCAGCCGGTACAGCGCGAGTGCGGTCGCGTCCGGGGTGCGGCCGGTCAGCCGGGTGTAGCGCGTGAGTTCTGCGGGGTCGTTGGAGAGCAGGGACAGGTCGCGCTCGGGCAGGGCGAGTCCCACTGTGTCCCAGTCGACCAACCGGTAGCCGTCCTCGCCCAGGATCAGGTTGCCCGGATGCGGCTCGCCGTGCGTGACGACGAGTGGCGCGCCACTGCCTCGGACGTCGGCGGCCATCGCGTTGAATTGCGCGCAGCGGGCGCGAAGCGTCGTGGCGTGCTCGGCCAGCAGTTCCCGGGCCGGTTCGGCGAACGGGCCGCCGGACCACGTGCCGTTCAGGTGGTCCAGCGCTTCGTGAACGTCGCTCAGTCCGGCGGGCTCCAGGGTTGTCGACGGTGTGGTCTCCGGGGGTGTCCGTCCGTGCAGTTCCGCCAAGAGGTCCAGCAGCCGGCCGCGCTCGGCCTTTGACAGCCGCTGCCCGAACGCCCCCGGGCTGCCTGTGACGTAGGGGAAGAGGGTAAGGGCGTAGCGTCTGTCCACGGTGACGACGCAGCCACCGTCTGCGGCCGCCACGGGTGCGACGACGAAGTCGAGTCCGTCGCGCTCGCGTAGGGTGCGGGCAGTCTCCATGGCCCGGCGCAGCCCTTCCAGGGCCGCCTCGGCTCCCTGCCCGCAGTGCTCCTTGTGCTCCAGGTCGGAGACAGTGGCGAACCACCGCCCACCGGCCTCGTCGAGGACGTGCCAGTGGTAGTCCCCGAAGCCGACCGGGGCGTAAGAGGCGCGCGCCAGGGTCACGCCAAATGCTCCTAAAGCATTCCACAGCTGGTCTTCGGTGAATCTTTCAGGAAGATTTCGCATAACGTTCATGTTAACAATTCTTGGACTCAGTCCGGGAGTTGGCGTCGGAGGTCGTGTGCGGTGGAGCGGCGAGCAGACTGCGCGACCACAATGACGAACACGTGTCGTAGTCGTCTGGTTGCGTAGCGGGTGTCGGCTCGGCGCTCTGGAGGAGCGGCCGATCCCGGCAGCCAAGGGCAGCAGGTACAGGCGAAGAGCGCGACGAGACGCAAGCGAGAGAAGCAACATGACGACTGAGACAGAAGCAGGCGCCGCAGAACTCCGGGAGCGGATGGTCCGGGAGCTGGTGGAACGCGGTGCGATCGTGTCCCCAGCCGGGGAGGCGGCGTTCCGTGCGGTACCGCGCCACCGTTTCGCGCCGGAGGTGTCGCCGGAGGAGGTGTACGAGGCGCCGGAGGCCATCTTCACCAAGCGTGCCGAGGACGGGCGCGTGATCAGTTCGGTTTCGGCGCCCTGGCTGCACGCGCGGATGCTGGAGGCGGCCCGGCCGGCTCCGGGGATGCGGGTGCTGGAGATCGGTTCCGGAGGCTGCAACGCCGCTCTGCTGGCCGAACTCGTCGGGGCCGCAGGCACGGTGACCAGTCTCGACATCGACCCGGACATCACCGGCCGTGCCCGCCGACTCCTGGACGAGACCGGCTACCAGCGCGTGCAGATCCGCACGGGCGACGGAGCGCTACCGGTGACCGGAGCACCGGCCGGCGGGTGGGACCGGATCATCGTGACTGCCGGATCGGCCGACCTCCCCGAGGCGTGGTTCGATCAACTGGCCCCCGGCGGGCGGTTGGTCGTCCCCCTGCGGTTCCGCGGGCTCTCCCGCACCCTGGCCTTTGCCCGGGAGGGCGAATGGCTGAGCAGCGACACCGCGATCGTCTCCGGGTTCCTCGCCATGCGCGGGAAGAGCGCCGATGCCCCCCGGGTGGTGCGGCTCGCTGGCGAGGAGGTCCGGCTCACCGTCGATGAACGGCAGCCCTGCGACGAGCCCGCGCTCCAGGCGGCATTCTCCACGGCCCGCCACGAACTGTGGACCGGGGTGCGGCTGACCGGCTCCGAAGGGCTGCTGCCCCGCCTCGATGTATGGCTCGCCGGTGCAGTCGCGCCCTATGGGAGGCTTCGCGCGGCCCCGGACGCCGTTGCGCGCGGCCTGGTCGGCTGGATCCTGGGGACCGGCGCGGCCACGGTCTGGAACGAGACCTCCCTCGCCTACCTCGCCCTGCGTCAAGCCCCGAAGCAGGGTAACCAGTTCGAGCTGGGAGTCATCGCCCATGGCCCCGACCACGGACGACTCGGCGCCGCCCTCGCCGAAGCCGTCACCAACTGGGACAACACCGCGCGCCGGCACGGCGATCCCGTCATTCACGCCCACCGGCGCAGCCACCCCGAGCACCCCACCGGCGTGGTCATCGAGAAGCCCAGCGTCCGCCTGACCATCACCTGATCCTGAACGGCCCCCGACCTTCCGGCCGCGAACCGAACTCCCGGCAGAACGCCGGGAAGGTCACCACGAAGAAGCACGATGACACCACCCCTGGCACCTGCCCCCGAACTCGCCGACGCATTCGGCCTCGACCTGCGGCAGCAGCCGATGGATGGACTCCACGTCTGGCTGGGCGGCGGCGAGGAGGAAGGCGACACCATCGGCGACGCTGCGGGAAGTCCCGCGGCGGTGTCGGCCACCGGCTGCTGAGCTGCCACTGCCGCGCGGTCGGAGTCCCCCCTCACCTCGGCTGCGCGGCGCTACACGCTTTCAGCGTTACCGATCAGGTGACCGCTCCTGCTGTCCATCAGTGGTCTCCTCTGAGTGGGCTCCATTCACGAAACTCCCCCGGATCCCGTGGGCATGAGGTGCCGCGGTGTGGTGTCGGGTGTGCGGTGCGCGAGTCGGACAGGTTTCCGCAGTCCAGGACGAGCGTGACGGCTCACGCAGCGTCCGCCGGGCCAGCCGGATCACCGCGCAGGAGCGCCCGCTTCGCTTCGACCGCCGCCTGGTCGACTGGACCGTGTTCGGTTTCCGCGTCTTCGATGAGCTCGCGCAGCCGGTCGCGTTCCAGTCGGCGCTGGATGAGAGCCTCGACGTAGGCGGACATGCCGCGTTTGCCCGTGCGTGCTTTGAGGGCGGCGATGGTGCCTTCGTGGGGGGAGACGGTAACCGGGCGGACCGGGCTTTCTCCGGGGGCGGGGTCGGGGGTGGTGGCCATGGAACTACTCAACAAGCTCTTTCGGGTGGGGTGGTTCTGCTGCGTGGCCCGCCCGGGGGCAGATCGCCTATTGTCGCGGTGGCGGAAGAGCTCAGGTCCTCCGGCGGGTGCGGCGACGGACCTCGGTGCCGGTGCCAGGCGGGCGGGATGCGAGCGGGAGCAGGTCGTGCCGTATCAGGCAGCCGGTGCACGCGTAAACGGTGACCTCCCGTCCGGACTGGGCGACGTAGTGGCCGACCGGGACAAGTGGGCGCAGGCGGGGGCACCACAGGCACCGTCCGACCGGGATTTCGTCCAGCCGGACCAGCCGGTCGTCGATGCGGCACACTTCCGGCGGGCACAGCACACGGACCGTGCGCGTGTCGGCGAACTGGATGGTGAATCCCGAGCGGTCCTGAACGATCGCGGCAATGCGATGCTGTCGGCCATCCATCTCCAGCATGTCGCCGTGGGCGAGCGTGGCGTAGGAAACCGGGCTGTGACTGCCAGGGGCCGGCAGTGTCCTGGGCCGCGCGGATTCGTGATGTTCGGTCCTCGCCCCTTCCTCTTGTGCAGCGGCACGAAGCGGACCGGCGCCGCCCCCACAGTCGGCGACCACCGGAGGAAGGCGAGGGGGCCTGCTCACGCGGCCTGCTTCAGGCAGCGGGCCGCCACAAGCGCCTCCAGCAGCTCGTTCGTGACCCAGCCCAGGCGCCGCGCGTGCTGCGTCGCCGGAACGCGGCCGTCAGGGACCTCCTGCGAGCACAGGGCGCTGCCCTGTTGGACGAGGCAGGCCGTGTACGCATCCCGTTGAACCGCCTTGGCGGCGACGGCGATTTCCGTCAAGCGGGTGAGGTGGCCACGGAGCCGCTGCACCAGCCGGCCCATCGCCGCCTGGCCGGGCGGGAGGTCGTCGAGGGCGTCCGCGACGTCGTCCAGTAGGGCGTCGCCGTCCAGCGGCTGCCAGCTCCGGAGCTTCGTGAGCACCGCTCCGAGAGTCTCGACGTCCAGTGGGCGGCCCCAGCGGCCGGCTGATGTCCGCTGGTCGGTGCCGGGAGGGCTGAACGGTGGGGCGCTCACCGGCCCACCTCGGCCACCGGAAGGTCACACCACGTCGTCGCACCTTCGTCGCTGGTGCCCCACGCTCCGTGCCGCTCACCCGCGATCCACCGTACGAGCTGGAGACCGCGCCCGTTCTCCTCGTCATCGTCCGGGGCGCGGGCCGCAGGGCGTCCCGGCATCCCGTCGCGGACGGCGATGTGCAGAACGTCGTTGTCGATGTCGAGCGACAACGTGATCTCCGTCCCGCCGCTGTGCACGATCGCGTTCGTCGTCAGCTCGGAAACGATGAGTGCCACGTCGTCCGCCAGGTGGTTCAGCCCGCACTTGACGAGGAGTACCAGCGCCAAGCGCCGCATGACGCAGACCTGGAAGGCGGCCTCCTGCGATGGTGGTCCGCCCTCGCTGCGCTCGGGGATGTGGAACGTGGTCTTCAGCATCCCGGGGCGGAGGGCTGCGTTCCACGGGAGTACCCGTGGCCGATCGGTGCCTGTTGCTGCCATGGCCGCTTCCTCCACGTACTGGGTTGGTCGTCTCACGAAGAGTCACTATGACGGAACCGCTACTGAGTAGAAGCTACTTTTCTGAGGTTTCCTCACTTCGGGTGCTTCGGGCGCCCGGGCCGACACCGGCGCGTACGCTCACCGTTGTTCACCTGCGATCGGAACGGAGACGACGCGATGACGTCAGCGGTGGGGCCGGCAGCTCGGATGCAGATCGCCCGTGGGCTGATCGAGCTGCGGGACCGGGCGGAGCTCACGCAGATCCAGGTCGCCGAGGTCGCGGGATGCAGCAAGGCGACCGTCAGCCGCTACGAGGACTGGACCGACCGCCGCCGGGTGAAGTGGGCGACCGTCAAGGCCCTGGCCGAGGCGTGCGGAGGGAACGCGGCCGAGGTGGCGGCCCTGGTGGAGATGGCGAAATCGCAAGCGGCAGCGGGCTGGTGGGTGGGGAACCCCGCTGTCCCGGAATGGCTCTCACCGCTCGTGAGCTTCGAATCTCTCGCCGGATACGAGCTGGTCACCGCGCCCACGCTCGTCCCCGGTCTGCTTCAGACCCGCGATTACGCCCGGGCCCTGCTCAGCGGTCAGGGCTTGACGGGCGACCGGCTCGACCAGGAAACCGAAGCCCGGATGCAGCGGCAGACTGTACTGGACCGTGGCATGAGGCTGTGGGTCATCCTCGACGAGACGGCACTCCGCAGGCAGGTGGGGAGTGCGTCCGTCATGGCTGACCAGCTCGGTCACTTGCACGAAGCTGGGAAGCGTCCCACTGTGGACATCCAGGTGCTCCCGTTCACCGCCGGACCGCCCTGCGCGCCCGGTCAGTTCCTCATCCTGGGCCGGGAGGACGAGCGGGACCCGCGCAGCTCGATGGCAGTGGTCTACCTGGAATTGCCACAACGAGGGGTGTACCTCGATGATCCCGATGATGTCGCCGCGTACAAGATCATGTTCAACCGGCTGCGCGCCCAGGCATCCGGCACCGCCGATACGGCTGACCTGCTGACGACCGTCCGACAGGAGTACCTCCGATGACGAGCCCCGCCCCGACCGCTGCCGAACTCGCTGCGGCGCAGTGGTTCACCAGCAGCTACACCAACGCCGGAAACGAGTGCGTGGAAGTCGCACGAGTGAAACCGGCCTGGACAGCGATACGTGACTCGAAGAACCCCGCCGGACCCACGCTGACCGTCACCGCCGGCACCTTCGCCCACTTCGTCGCGTACGCCAGAGCCGAGGACGTGCAGGAGTAGCGCTCCCTTCCGCCGTGGCCCTTCGCGTACCGTGCCCGCCGGCGCGGGTGCTCCCTGCGGGCCGGGGGAGCTGCCGTAGGCTTCGTCGCCTCAATGGGGGCCGCCAGTGACGGAACCGCGCACGATTCGAGGTAGGCCACGAGGGGGTGCTTGTGCAGGTGAAGTCCGGGATGCGGCGGGCCGGTGGTGAGGACGGTGCCATGGTGACGGTGGGCGTCGACCTTGCCGGGCGCACCGGGACCACGGGTGTGTGCCGCGTGACGTGGGGGCGGCGGCCCGCGGTCGAACTGCTTCCCGCGAAGCATGACGAGGACCTGCTGTCCGCGATGCGGTCGGCGGACAAGACGGGGCTGGACTCGCCCCTGGGCTGGCCGGTGGCCTTCATAGCCCTGCTCACCGCGCACCGGACCGGCGCCGAACTGCCCGGGCTCGCCCACCACGCGCCGCGCGCCGACGGCCGCCCCGGACTCGGCAACACCTTCACCCACCGGCTGACCGATGACGTGGCGTGGAAGCGCACGGGGGCGGGCAAGCGGCGTCCGCTGTCGGTGTCGGCGGACAAGCTCGGCATCGTCGCCATCCGTGCGGCCGGTCTGCTGGACCGGCTGGCCGAGGGCGGTCCGGCGGTACCGCGCGACGGCTCGGGTCCCGTTGTCGAGGTCTACCCGGCGTTCGCGCTGATGCAGTGGGGCCTCGCTCCTGAGGGCACCTACAAGGGCAGGGAGGCCACGGCCGCGCGGTCCCGGATCGTCGCGGGCCTTGAGGCGGGTCTGGATCTGGACCTGTCCGACCGGGTCCGTGACCGGTGTGTGGCCAGTGACCACGACCTGGATGCCCTGATCTCCGCGGTCGTCGCCCGGGCGGCAGCGTGTGGACTGACGCATGCGCCGGCCACCGAGGAGGAGCAGGCCATGGCCGCGGTCGAGGGCTGGATGCATCTTCCTCGGCGGGACCTGCCGCTCACCGCTGTGCGCGATGGGGTAGCTGCCTGACCCTCCCTGGCGATCCGGCGGAGGACCGTTGCCGCTCGCGCCGGGAGTGGGGCCGTCGGCCGACGGGGGCTACAGCGTCGAGGTGCGCGGCAAGTATGGCGAGCGCGGCAGGCGAAGGCTGACGGCGCTCAGTCCTCGGCGGGGGACGAGCGGCGCAGGCGCACCAGGGCGCTCGCGCAGTCGCCGGGGGGCAGGCCGGGGAGCGGGAGGCCGTGGGCCGCGAGGGTCGCGCCGGACCACTCCGCCCCGGTGTCCTCGTCCCGGTAGCGGGCCTCGGGGTCCAGTCCGCACAGCCGCAGCGGGGCGTGCGCGGACCAGGCTGACGTGCTGGGCCGCCAGATCAGCACGACCGTTTCGCGCGCGTCGGCGGCGACGTACTGGACCGCGCACAGGGGGCCTTGCCCCGGAGCGAGCAGCCGGTACTGCCTGCCGTGCTGCACGACCGCGCGGATGTCCTTGTACAGGGCCACCAGCCGGGTCGCCTCCTCGGTCTCCTCGGCCGTCCAGCGCGCCAGGTCGCCGCCGATGCCGAGGACGCCCGCCATCGCCGTGTGGAAGCGGAAGGCCGGCGGTGTCCGGCGCCCGGTCAGGGGGTTGGGGCTGTCGGTCACCCAACTCGCCATGACGGAGGCCGGGTACACCTGGCTGAAGCCGTGCTGGAGGGTCAGCCGGTCCACGGCGTCGGTGTTGTCCGAGGTCCATACCTGGTCGGTCCGCGCCAGGATGCCCAGGTCGGCGCGCCCTCCGCCGCCCGCGCAGGACTCGACGCGCAGGTGCGGGAAGTCGGCCCGCAGCCGGTCGAGTACGCGGTACAGCCCCCGGGCGTGCTCGATGTGCACGCGCCGCGCGTCCGGCCCGCCGCCGTGTGCGCCCGCTTCCGTGAACGACCGGTTGAAGTCCCACTTGAGGAAGTCCACCGCGCAGCCGTCGACCAGCTCGCGCAGCCATCCGTACGCCCAGTCGGTCACCTCCGGCCGGGAGAAGTCGAGGACGAGCTGGTGGCGCAGTTCGGTGGCGCGGCGGTCGGGAAGGTGCAGGACCCAGTCGGGGCGGGCGCGGTACAGGTCGCTGTCGGCGTTGACCATCTCGGGCTCCACCCACACGCCGAACGCCATGCCCAGCCGGTGCACTTCGTCGGCCAGCGGCCGCAGTCCGCGGGGAAAGCGCCGGGCGTGCGGGGTCCAGTCGCCCAGTCCCGCGCGGTCGTCGTCCCGGCCGGCGAACCAGCCGTCGTCGACCACGAAGAGTTCCACGCCCAGGGCGGCGGCCCGCCGGGCCAGGTCCGTCTGGTTGTCCTCGTCCACCTCGAAGGAGGTCGCCTCCCAGGAGTTGTACAGCACCGGCCGCGTCTCCTCCCCGTGCGGCAGGACGTGCCGGCGCACGTAGGCGTGGAAGGCGTGGCTGACGCCGCCGAAGCCGTCCGGGCTGTACGTGGCCGCGCTGACCGGGGTGGTGTGGCGGCGGCCGGGAGCCAGGGAGATCTCGACGCCTTCGTGTCCCTCCGCCGCCATGATCCCCGCCCGGCCGGAGGCGGTGCGCTGGGCCGTCAGGCGCCAGCTGGCGCTGGTGGCCAGTGCGGTCGCCCAGACCTCCCCCCGCTCCTCGTCGGCGCTGCCGGTGTCGAGCATGGCCCAGGGGTTGGCGTGATGGCCGGTGTGGCCGCGGCGGCTGGTCAACGTGGTCTCCCCGAAGGCGAGTTCGCTCCGCCCCAGCCGGTGTTCCGCCGACCAGCTTCCGTGCACGGAGGACAGGCGCCAGTGCGCTCGCTGCGGCAGCGGCCAGTGCGCGGAGGCGTACTGCAGGAGGAGAACCGGCTCGTCCGTCACGTCTCCCGTGTGCACGATCTCCGTCCACCGTTCGATGACGTCACCCGTGGCGGGTACGCGGTAGTGCAGCTCCCACGCCAGTGGCCGGGCCCGGTCCCGGAAGGAGACGGTCACGTGGTTGCCGTCGGTGATCCGGATTCCCTCGGCCCGGGGTTCGAGCGGGCTGCTGCCGTCGGCGAACCGGACGGCGAGTGCCGGGACGCCGAACCGGGCGCCGCCTTCCACCGGGTACTCCTCGACGCCGTCGCCGCGCCCGGCGAAGCTGTCGTCGTGATCGGCCCACACCGGGAGCGCCGCCGCGTCGGCCAGGGGCAGCGGCGCTCCCCAGTGGACGTTCCAGGCGGTGCCCGCCGTGCGGTCCAGGCGCAGGACGTAGCAGGAGGCGGGGGTCCGCAGCACGATGGTGCCGCTCGCCTCGTCGGTCTCCACCGGCCGGGGGCCGGGCGGTGCTGTCGGGTGGCCGGGCACGTGAGGACTCCTTGGGGGAGGGACGGAAGGCGGGGAGGGGCGGGCCGCGGGCCCGGCCGCGTCGTCAGGACCGGCGCGGGGCGGCCTCCTCCCGGACGACGGCGGTGCCTCCGGCCGGAATCGCCGCACCGGGCCCGGCCGCGCAGCCGTGGATCACCGTGCCCCCGACCGGGACCGTGACGTCGGTGTCCGTGTGGTTGACGAGGAAGAGGTACGAGTGGCCGTCCCCGGCGCGGCGCACCGCCTCGACGCCCTCGGGAACGTCGGCGACCGGACGGAACCCCGCCTCACCGCCCAGGCCCCGGACCAGGTCCCGCAGGGTGCCGGCGGAGGCACGGGTGGCCACGTACCAGGCGCTCCCGGCACCGTGGCTGTGCCGGGTGACGGCGGGGCCGCCGCGCGCCGGGCCGCCTTCGGCGGTCTTCGCGAAGCGCAGCACGGTCTCGCAGCCGCGGGGCTCGACGCGTTCGGCCCACAGGCCGGCCGCCGAGCCGTCGCTGAGGCGGACCGTCTCCCCGTCCCGCAGCGGCAGGTACTCGTCGACCGCCAGCCCGAGCACCTCGCGCAGCACTCCGGGGCCGCCACCCGGGTGGACCCGGTCGTGGGCGTCGACCACGCCGCTGAAGCAGCCGACGGCGAGGTGTCCGCCCCCGTGGACATACCGGGTGAGGTGCGCCGCGTCCTGTTCGGAGAGCAGGTAGAGGCTGGGGGCGACGACGGCCTTGTACCGGGTCAGGTCGCTGCCGGGCGGGACGATGTCGCAGGTGACGCCGGAGGTCCACAGTGCCTCGTACCAGTCGCGCACCGCGTCGAGGTAGCGCATGCGGGAGGACGGGCGGGCCTGGAGTTCCAGTGCCCACCAGGTGTGCCAGTCGAAGAGGAGGGCGACGTCCGCCTCGACGCGTGTCCCGGCCACCTCGCCGAGCGCGGCCAGGCCGGCGCCGAGGGCGCGCACCTCCCGCCAGATGCGGCTGCCGGTGCCGGCGTGCGAAAGCATCGCCGAGTGCCACTTCTCGGCGCCCGCGCGGGACTGCCGCCACTGGAAGAACAGGATGCCGTCCGCCCCGCGGGCCAGGTGGGTGAGGCTGTTGCGGTGCATCTCGCCGGGCTGCTTGGCGACGTTGACCGGCTGCCAGTTGACGGCGGAGGTGGAGTGCTCCATGAGCAGCCAGGGCCGTCCAGCGGCCATGCCGCGGGCCAGGTCCGCGTTGAGGGCCAGGTCGATGTGGCCGCGGGGGTCGTGCGCGGGCAGGTAGTGGTCGACGGAGACGACGTCGCACGCGGCGGCGAAGGCGTAGCCGTCGACCTTGGGTTCCAGCGTGCCCAGGAGGTTGGTGGTCAGCGGGATGCCGGGGGAGAGGCGGCGCAGCAGGGCGGCCTCGGCGCGGTGGCGGGCCAGCAGGGCGTCGGAGGAGAAGCGGTGGTAGTCCAGTTCCTGGCCGGGGTTGCGGAAGGCGGTGGTCTCGCGGGGCGGTTCGATCTCCTCCCAGTCGCCGTAGCGCTGGCTCCAGAAGTCCGTACCCCACGCGTCGTTCAGGGCGTCGAGGCAGGTGTAGCGGTCCCGGAGCCAGTCGCGGAACGCGGCGGCGCTGGTGTCGCAGTAGCACAGGGCGTTGTGGTTGCCGAACTCGTTGTGCACGTGCCACAGCACGACGGCGGGGTGCCCGGCGTAGCGGGTGGCCAGCGCGGTGACAACGGCGTCGGCCGCCTCGGCGTAGGCGGGGTGGCTGGGGCAGAAGACCTGGCGGCTGCCGGGGGCCAGCCGGGTGCCGGAGGCGGTCACCGGCCGGGCGTCGGGGTGCTGGTGGGTGAACCAGGGCGGCGGTGCCGCGGTGGGGGTGGCGAGGTCCACGGCGATGCCGTGCTCGTGGAGCAGGTCGAGCACGGTGTCCGTCAGGCTCCAGTCCCAGGTGCCGGGGCGCGGCTGGATGCGCGACCACGAGAACACGCCGAGGGTGACGAGGTTGACGCCGGCCTCCCGCATGAGCCGGACGTCCTCCTGCCAGACCTCCGGGGGCCACTGCTCGGGGTTGTAGTCGCCGCCGTAGGCGAGGGAGCCGAGACGCCGGTTGATCCCGGTCAGGGGGTGGGGGCGGGGGTGGGTCACGCCTTCACCGCCCCTGCGGTGAGACCGGCCCGCCAGTAGCGCTGGAGAAGCAGGAAGGTGAGCACGATGGGCACGACGGAGACCAGGGCCCCCACGATGGTGAGCGTCTGCAGTTCGGGCAGCCGGCTGGTCTGCGACTGCCAGGTGTACAGCCCCAGGGTGACCGGGTAGAGGGTGTCGTTCTGGAGCATGATGAGAGGCAGCAGGAAGTTGTTCCAGATGACGACGAACTGGAACAGGAAGACGGTCACCAGGGCGGGGCCCATCATGCGCAGGGCGATACTGCGGAAGATGCGCAGCTCCCCGGCGCCGTCCATGCGGGCGGCCTCGATGATCTCGTCGGGCACCGAGGCGGTCGCGAAGATCCGGGAGAGGAACACGCCGAAGGGGCTGACGATGCTCGGCAGGAACACCGACCAGAAGGTGTTGGTCGCCCCCACTTCGGCGAAGAGCAGGAACAGCGGCAGTGCGAGCGCGGTGGCGGGCACCAGCACGCCGCCGAGGATGACGGAGAACACCGCCTCGCGCCCCCTGAACTCGTACTTGGCCAGGGCGTATCCGGCGGCCGCCGCCAGCGCGGTGGCGAGGGCCGCGCCCGCGCCCGCGTAGAGCAGGCTGTTGAGCAGCCACCGGGCGAACACGCCGTCCTGCTGCGTGAACAGCGCGCGCAGGTTGTCCGTGAGGTGCCACTGGGCGGGCAGCAGCCCGGGTGTGGAGACCAGGTCCGGCTGGCTCTTGGTGGCGGAGATCAGCAGCCAGTAGACCGGCAGCAGCATGTAGCAGGCGGCCAGGGTCATGAAGGCCACGGCGGCCACGACGCCGAGCTTCCCCGGCGCGGACCGCTTCGCGGGCGCCGGGGCGTGCGCGCCTTCGGTGCGGGTGAGAAAGCTCATCGCTGCCTCCGGGAGACGAGGAAGAGGAAGCCGAACGACAGCACGAAGGTCACGACGGCGAGCAGGACCGACAGCGCCGCCGCCTCGCTGTAGTGGTCGGCGGAGGCCAGCGAGTACGCCGCGAGGTTGGGCGTGTAGGTGCTG
The DNA here is from genome assembly GCF_039529215.1 of Streptomyces sodiiphilus. NCBI lineage: Bacteria > Bacillati > Actinomycetota > Actinomycetes > Kitasatosporales > Streptomycetaceae > Streptomyces > Streptomyces sodiiphilus. Next base: position 33,333 of record NZ_BAAAMJ010000042.1, read on the forward strand.
GTGACGCTGGTGGAGATGGACCGGAAGACCTGCGGCTCGGTGAACAGCTGGAAGGTGCCGATGATGGAGAACACCCCGGTCATCACGAGTGCCGGCCGGATGAGCGGGACCTTGATGCGGGTGGCGATCGTCCAGCCGCCGGCCCCGTCGATGCGGGCCGCCTCCCCGATGTCGGCGGGCAGCGTCTGCAGCGCGGTGTACAGGATGAGCATGTTGTAGCCGGTGTAGGTCCAGGTGACGACGTTGCCGATGGAGAAGAGGATCAGGTCCCCTCCCAGCAGGTCGGCCTCGATTCCGGCGGACCGCAGCCCGTCCACGACCGGCGACAGCCGCGGGTCGTACAGGAAGGCCCACATCAGCGCCGCGATGACACCCGGTATGCCGTACGGGATGAAGTACGCCATCCGGAAGAACCGCTTGAGGCGCGCCACCGTGGAGTCCAGCAGCAGGGCGAGGACCAGGGCGAACAGCAGCATGACGGGGATCTGCACCAGGGCGAACACGGTGACGCGCAGAACGCTGTCGAGGAAGAAGGGTTCGCCCAGGACGTTGGCGTACTGCTGGAAGCCGGCGAACACCGGCCGGGTCTCCCCGAAGGTGCCGCCGGTGCGTTCCGTCCTGTGCAGGCTCTGCCAGAAGGCGTAGCCCACCGGCAGCAGGGTGAACAGCGCGAAGGGAATGAGGAAGGGCAGAAGCAGCGCCCAGGGGACGAGGGCCTGACGGGCCGGCCTGCGGCGCGCCCGGGGCGGGGCGTTGGTGTTCACGGGAAGGCTTTCGGCAGGGCGCCTTCCCCGCCGGGCGGGGCGGCGGGGAAGGCGGGGCGGGAGGGGAGGCCGGTCAGCCGGTCACGTCGAGGGACTGCTTGCGCAGCGAGTCCACGCTCTGCGACTGGGTCTGCTCCAGCACGTCCGTCAGCGTGTCCTTGCCGCCGAGGGCACCGGCCATGCCGTCGCTGAGGAAGCGGTAGGTGTCGGTCATCGTCGGACCCCACGTGAACCCGGTGTCGACGTTCGCCGACGCCTCGGCGAAGACGTCGAAGATCTTCTGCCCGCCGTAGAACTCCACCGGCTCCTGGAGAGCGGGCAGTTCCAGGCCTTCGGTGGCCGCCGGGTAGAGGCCGCCCTCACGGTTGAGGATCTCCAGGGCGTCGGGGTCGGTGTTCAGCCACAGCGCGAACTCCGCTGCCTCGGCCGGGTGCTCGCTTCCGGACAGCACCGCGGTGGTCGAGCCGCCCCAGTTGCCCGCCCGCTGCTGCCCGGCCTCCCACTGCGGCATCGGGGCCACGGCCCAGGTGCCCTCGGTGGACGCGGCGTTGTCGCGGATCGTGCTGTAGCCCCAGGCGGCGCTGATCCAGGTGACCACCTCGCCGTCGTTCCACGCCTTGTACAGGGCCGGGGAGAAGCCCTGGAGATCGGTGGCGACGAGGCCGTCGTCGATGAGCTCCTGCCAGTACTCGGCGACCTGCCGGCTCTCGGGGCGGTCGACGGTGACCTCCCAGGTGTCCTCGTCGCGCTGGAACATGGTGGCCTCGTTCTGCCACAGCAGGCCGGTGAACCAGTTCGGGTCGGTCTGCGAGAAGTGCGTGATGTACTTGCCGGCCTCGTTGAGTTCGGCCGCGGCGGCCGCGTACTCCTCCCAGGTGCCGGGCGTCTCCAGGCCGAGGTCGTCGAAGATGTCCTCGCGGTAGAACAGCGCCATGGGGCCGGTGTCCTGGGGTATCGCCCAGATGCCGTCCTCGCCGTCGGCCCCGAAGCCGACCTGGGACCAGGTCCAGTCGGCGAACAGCGGCTGCGCCGTGTCCATGCCGGGGCACTCGGCGATGTCGTGCAGGCCGCCCTGGAGGCGGAAGCTGGCCAGGGAGTCGTACTCGATCTGCCCGAGGTCCGGGGCGTTGCCGGCCTTCAGGGCGTTGGACATGTTCTGGTAGGTGCCCGCGTTGCCCGCGGGGGTGCTTTTCAGCTCGACCTGCACGTCGAGGTTCTGGCTGTTCCACAGGTCCACGGCTTCCTGCATGCCGGGGACCCAGGACCAGTACTGCAGCGTGACCGGGCCGGAGGACGGCGCGCAGGAGCCGTCGGCCGCGTCACCGCCGCCCGTGCCGTCACCGCCGCCGCAGGCGGTCACCGCCGCGAGAGCCATCACCGCGGCACCGATCACGCCGTGTCTGACCAGGGAGGATTGCCGCGCACGCGTCGCCATGGGTTTGCTCCTTGCCGCCGATTCACCGCTCCGACGAAGCGGTGGGCGCAACCCTGACGAGGTGAATCCACCGATGTCAAGAGTGCTGCGCGGATTTCTTTGCGATGGCCTCTGTTCATGACCTGCTCCGCCTTGCTCGGCGAACCCCTGTAATGGTCGTTCGACCTGCGGTTATGCGCAGCTCTGGCGGCAGGTTGCCGGTGGGGGCAACTGCGTGCGGAATCGATTACGTCATGGTTGCCCGAAGGGCTTGACGATGAGCTGCCGGGGCGGCGCGGGAGGCGGTCGACGGACGCCCTGCGGTCAGGCGGAGTCCCGCGCGAGGAACTCTGCCTTGACCCGGACGGTCCGGTGCACGCTCCGCCCGTCCAGACGCTCCTTGAGCAGCCGGGCCGCCGCCCGGCCCACGTCCTCGGCGGGGTAGCGGATCGTCGTCAGCTGCGGTCGCACCAGGGAGGCGAACGAGGCGTCGTCATGGCCCACGAGAGCGACCTCGCCGGGAATGCCGACGCCCAGCTCGTTCGCCTTGTCCAGGGCACCGACCGCGACCATGTCGTTGGCGCAGAAGACGGCGTCCGGCCGGTAGCGGCGGCTCATCAGACGGGCGAAGCCCTCGGCTCCCGCCTCCCGGGTGTGCTCACCGCGCACGACCAGGTCGCCGGGCAGGGAGGTGCCGAACTGGCGGGCCAGGTTCCGCAGGAGTTCGAGACGGGGGTCACCGCCGGTCGCGTCCCGGGGACCGGCGATCATGGCGATGCGCCGGCGCTTCGCCGCGGTCACCCGCTCCAGCGCCTGACGGGTCGCGGTCCGCGCGTCCGGCGTCACGAGATCGACCGGGCCGAAGGGGACGTCCGCGCTGATCACGGTCGGGATTCCCGCTCTGCCGAGGACCTCGATGTCCCTCGGCAGCAGGCGGAAGGGAGTGATCACCACCCCGGCGAACCGCTGCTGCACCGCCTCGGCCAGCAGCGCGCGCTCCTCGCGGCGGTCGGCGCGGGTGTTGCAGACGATCACGTGCAGTCCCAGCCCGCGCAGTTCCTCCTGGAGCGCGGCGGCGAGCTGGGCGAAGAACGGGTTCGCGATGTCGGGCACGATCAGCGCCACCAGCGTGGACTGCCCGGTCCGCAGACTGCGCGCGGCCGTGTTCACGGTGAAGCCCAGTTCGGTGATGGCGGCCTCGACCGCCGTCCGCGTCGCGGGCGCCACGGGCCGCTTGCCGGACAGGACGTAGGAGACCGTGGCGGTCGAGACGCCGGCGGCCCGCGCGACATCCGTCATGGTGACCCGCTCTTGCACTGCTCACGCTCCTCCCGGGGCGCCACCCTACGTCACCGTCCCGGACCTGCCGTTCGCCCTCTCGTCCGGTGCCCGGCGGTCTCCTCCCCGCCGGGTGGCGCGGGCAGCGAGACGGGTGCCGGTCAGGGCGCCCACGGCCATCACGGTGCCGGCGACGGCGAGCGTCCAGCGTGCCCCGACGAGCTCGAACACCACGCCGCCGATGAGGGATCCGAGTGTTTCGGCGAGGAACGTCATGCTGAGGAGCACGCCCATGACCACGCCCGTCATGTCGCTCCGGGCCTCGCGCTGCAGCAGCGTGGTGCCGATCACCAGGTGCGTGGCACTGCCGAACCCGATCACGAACATCATCAGCAGGGCCAGGGCGAACCACGGCGATCCGCTCGGCCACCACGCAGGAGCTGCTCCGGGTCCTCGCCACCGTCCGGCCTGTGTCCGGCGGCAGCGTCCGGTGCCTGTGACGTCCCCAACTGCGTTCCCCCTGCCCTGGAGCGGAGAGGACTCCGCCACCGCGACGGCCACTGTTCCGTCCGGCACCCCTCATCCGGTGGTGCCGTGTCTCCGGTGGCCGGCGGGCCATCCGGCAGTCCCGGGTACGAAAGCGCCGGGGACGGAGTCGCGCACGTGCGGCCCCGGGACTACCGGCCGCACGACAAGCTGGTGCGGGACATCGGGGAGGTCACAGCGGCCGTGACGGGCCCGGGCGGGCGGCGCCGCTGCGGGCGTAACGGCCGGGGCCGAGCCCTTTCGGCCGACGGAATTGCCTCGCGCCGGGACCACGGTTTCGGACAGGCTCCGAACGCTGTCACTTGGCGCCGCCCGCCGCGGTTTTCGCCGCGGCGGGTTCCGCGCGTTCCGGCGGCGGCGTCCGGTCGACGGCCAGGCAGGCGACGGCGGCCACGAGCACGGCAGCCAGCGGAACCAGCATCGCCGTCCTGGCGGCATCGGTGAACGCGGCGTCCGCGGCGACGCGCTGCATCACCACGCCCACGGCCGCCGAACCCACGACAGCCCCGAACTGGAGGAACGTCGCCAGCACCCCCGATGCGGCACCCGCCACCGCTGGTTCGACTCCACGCATGGCGATGGCCGTCATCGGAGTGAACAGCATCGCGTTGCCCGCACCGATGACGAACATCATGGGGATGAAGTACATCCACTCCGCGTCGGCGGTCATCTGCCAGATGCACAGGGCCATGCCGAGCGCCGTCAGCCCCAGCCCGGCTGTCAGCAGCCGCTTCGCGTCCATTCGGTCGGCCAGCCGGCCCACGAACGGCGCCAGCAGCATCGACACCAGCGAGGCGGGCGCGATCACGGCTCCGGTGCGCAGCGCGCTGACCGCCAGCCCTTCCTGGAGGAAGTAGGACAGCGACAGCGTGAAGGCGATCACCGACATGGAGATGCCCACGCCCGCCACCAGCATCAGCCGGTAGCGGCGGGAGTGGAAGACGGCGAACGGGATGAGTGGCTCGTCCTCCTGTTTGCGGCGCTGCTGCGCGACGAACGCCACGACCAGCAACGCCGCGGCCGCCAGCCCTGCCCAGCTTCCGATGTTCCATCCGGCCTCCTCGCCCTGCGTCAGTGTGTACACGGCGATCAGCAGCGCCAGCGCGACGAGCACCGCTCCGGCCATGTCCAGGCGCCGGGGGCGCTGTGGCCGTGGCTCGGGCATGAGCAGCAGCGTGGCGACGAGCAGGGCGGCACCGATGGGCACGTTGATGAAGAAGACCCACCGCCAGTCCAGCAGGCTGACCAGGAGTCCGCCCACGAGGGGCCCGGCGATGGCGGCACCCGCGCCGACCGAGCCGCGGATGCCGAGGGCCGTGCCTCGCCGCTCCTCGGGGATGAGGGAGACGATCGTGACGAGGACCTGCGGCAAGAGCAGCGCGGCCCCCAGGCCCTGGAAGGCACGGGCCAGGATCAGCTGCAAGGGGCTCTGGGCCAGCCCGCAGGCGAGGCTGAAGACGGTGAAGAGGGTCACCCCGAGCGCGAACATGCGCCGCGAGCCGTAGATGTCGCCCAGCCGTCCCGCGGTGATCAGCGCGGCGGCGAGCACCAGCACGTAGGCGTTCACCGCCCACAGGCCCTCGACGACGCTCGCGTCCAGGTCGCGGGTGATGCTCGGCAACGCGACGGTCAGTACTGTCAGATCCATCTGGGCCATGAAGTAGCCACCCACGACGATGGCGAACACGGCCCAAGGGCGTTCCCGTCTTTTCGTGTCCGTCGAGTTCACCGTGCTCATCGGTCCTCCTCTGACCATTTCGACCAGGTGGCCGGCGGTACCTTTGTGGTTCTGTCGATCCTGGCGAGGCGCTCCGCGCGCACCGCGGTGACGGCTTTCGGATGGTGCGACATGACCTGCCGGAAGCGGTCGAACGCCCGCAGCAGCTCGGCGGTGACGTCTTCGGCGTCTGCTGTGCCGAGGAAGCGGACCGTCAGCCGCTCGGCCGTCCGACGGTCGCCGTCCGCCCCGGCGAGACCCAGTTGAGCCTCGGTCACACCTGGGACACTGCGCACCACGTCGAGCACTTCACCGATTCCGAAGGTCGCGCCACGGAACTTCACCATGTCGTCTGCGCGCCCCAGGACGCGCAGACCGTCCCCCCGGCCGCAGCGGCACTCGGCCGGTGCGACGCGGTCGCCCAGCCGGTACCGCACCACCGGCACTGTCCAGCCCTCGCCGACGCGGGTCAGCAGCGCACCGCCGTCGTCCGGCTCCAGCACCTGCTCGGGCAGCAGGTGGAGGACAGCCGGATCGCAGCGCGGGTCATTGACGGCGATGACGTAGGTCTCGACCGAGCCGTAGTTGCCCCAGAAGCCGGCCTGGGGGAACGCACGGGTAACCGCGTCGCGTTTGGTGTCGGTCCACGGCTCGGCCATCCAGATGACTGTCTTCACGGGCAGTTCCGCCCCCGCAGCCAGTACGCCTTCGGCCAGGTCGGCCAGCCCGGTCGGCGTGCCTGCGACGGCGGTGACCCCGATGCGCGCCAGCCGGGGTGCCCAGGCCATGGCGTCTTCGGCTGTCAGCGGTCCGAAGGGGATCACGGTGGCGCCGCTGTGCTCGGCGAGCCGCTGCATGTAGTAGTGCGAGGCCCACATACGCCCGGCGTTGAACGCGTTGAGCATGATGCTGCCGGGCACCAGCGGGCGCCACCGCGCCGACAGACGTTCCACGGCCTGGTGATGCGGCACGAAGGTGAGCTTCGGTTCGCCCGTCGTGCCGCCGCTGGAGAGCAGCAGCGCTCCGTGCCTCTCGGCCGCGTTCCGGGAGATGCCCAGTACCTCGGCCGGGCCGGTCACCGGCAGATCGGCCAGCTCGCGGGCGCCCTGCGGAACGGAGGGCCCGCCGGTCCTCGCGAGCCGGTCCGCGTGGGCCAGCACCTCCGGCACCGGAAGGCGACCGATGCTCCCGGCGGCCATGGTCACGCCCGGTCCTTGAGGAACGCGTCGTGGCCCCGGAGGTACGCGGCGAACCGGTCGTGGATCACACGGTAGGCCACATCGCCCTGGTCGGCGTTCTGGCTGAAGCCCACGGCGCCGTCGGGCTCTATTTCGTGTATCCAGTAGCGCTCGCCGTCGTGGAGGAAGTCGAGTGTGAAGTACGCGGTCCGCAGTCGTCGCGCGGCGTAGGCCACGGCTTCCTCGAGTTCGGGGAGGGAGTCGAGATACTCGCGGTGAATCTTCCCGCCGGTGGCGCGGACCGCCATCATGCAGTACCCCTCCTTCCTTCCACGCAGAATGGTGTGGGGCTTGCCGTCGATGACGTAGACGCGACCCTCGCTGACGTTCTCGAAGTAGGGCTGCACCACTACCGGCACGTCGGCACCGCCCGCCATGCCGATGACGCCCCGCAGGTCATGGATGTTCGTCACCACACTGGTGCCCAGGCCCATCCCCCAGTAGGCGGGTTTGACGATCAGTGGGTAGGTCAGGCCGGACAACGCGATGTCGTAGTGGGCGGACATGGCGGACCGTCCGGTCCCGATGCGCACACTGGGCAGTGCAGGGACCGGGCAGTCGGCGAGAAAGAGCATGGTGGCGAGCTTGTCGCGGCCGATGTATGCGATCCGCGGCGGGATGGGCAGGTAGAACCCGGCCTGTTCCAGGTTGGTGTAGAGCATGACCTGGTTCGCCACGTCCGGTGCTTGGTGCGGCAGAGAGTACAGATAGGTCACGAAGATCGTGTCCTCAGGGGTCACCTGATCCCCGTTGAGGTAGAAGCGGGGCCGCCGGGGGTCCCGCGCGTCAATGGCGATCTCCTCGGGTTTGTGCAGGGACATCTCCAGCCCCAGGTCGCCGGCGACCGCGCGGTACCCGTCCCACACGTTGCGGGCTTCCATCTCGCGTTGCTCCGCCGTGCCGCGATCGGGGTAGATCCAGCACAGGCGCCGCGCGGCCGTCCGGTTCTCCGGGCGCTCGTCGTCAGCCATCGTCTTCGGTGCTTCCCTTCTGGTTCTTCTGAGTCGATGCCGCGGTGACCGCATGGAACGCGCGGAGCTCGGCCACGAACTCCTTTCGCTGTTCGAGGAACGGCATGTGCCCACTTCGTTCGAGGCGGACCAGCCGTGCGTGCGGAATCGTGTCCGCCAGCCAGTCGCCGACGCCGCTGGGAAAGACTTGGCTCCTCGCCCCGTGCACGAGCAGCGTCGGAAGGGGCAGCGCAGCGAGCTGTTCACGCCAGTCGAGGCACAACGCGTCCGTCCACAGCGCGACGACGTCGGCGGGTCGGCAGTTCTTCGATGCGGTGGTGAGGGCGTGCTGCAGGGAGGGATCGGGTGTGCTTCCGTCGGCGAAGGAGCTGCGGACCAGGTCCGTGACGAAGCCGTCGTAGTCGGTCCAGATCTGCTTCAGAAGCGCGAGGGCGCCTTCGGCGTCCAGCCGGCCGAACGCCGCGTGTGTCCAGTCCTCGCCGACGAGTAGACGAGGCGTCATCTCGACCGAGACGAGCCGGGCGACGCGGTGCGGGCCGTAGCGGTTCAGGTAGGTATAGGCGACGGCGGCGCCGAGTGACCAGCCCAGCAGGGTCGCCCCGCACAGGTTGAGGTCATCGAGGTGGTCGCGTAGTGCCCTGGCGGCCGAGTCGAGGGTGGGCGCCGATGTGACGGTGTCGTCCGGGTCGAAGTGTGTGCCGTGCCCGGGCAGGTCCCACACGATGACGTCGTGTTCGTCTGCGAACTCGGCGACAAGCCCGTCGAGGTACCGTCCCGTCGTCGCCAGCCCGGGAATCATCACGAGCGGGGGCTTGCCGGGGGCGTCCCACATCCGGCGGATCACCGCCTTGTTCGGCTTTCCGACGGCCGTGTACGGGATCCGGCGGGTGACGCGGACTGTGCCTTTCAGTCCGTGCGTGTCCCGCAGCCGGCGTTGCACGGCTGCGAGCACGTCCGCCTCGGCGTGCCCGGGAGCCGGGCGCACGGTGACCCGCACCCGGTCGCCGCGCCCCTCCGGGTCGACAGCGAGGCTGACGGATTCGCCGACCGGGCAGTGCGCGACCAGATCCTCGTCCAGGCCGGGGGTCAGAAGCAGCCCCTGCGAGCTGGTCAGGGCCTCGGAGACACGCCCCAGGACGCGATACTCGCCAGAGGCGTTGCGCCGTGCCACGTCTCCGGTCCAGTACTCGCCTTCGCGGAACGTCCGGGCATGGGCGGTGTCGTTGTTGAGATAGCCCTCGCTGGTCCACGGCGAACTCAGTACCAGCTCGCCCACGTCGGGCTCGTCCGCCGTCAGCGGGTTCAGCCGGGCGCTCACCCCCGGCACGAGCGGCAGGTAGGGGTCTGCGTCCGCCGAGGGTTTCAAGTCGACCGCTGCCAGGCCGTACTCGGTCGAGCCGTACAGTTCGCGCAGCCGTATCCCGAGGGACCGGGCGCAGCGGCGAGCGACCTCGGGACCTACGTACGTGCCGCCGCACAGTGCCAGCCGCAACGCCGGCAGCGGACCCTGCTCGTGCTTCTCCGCGGCCGCGGCGAGCTGGTCGTAGTGCCGGGGCAGAGCACTCATCACCGTGGCGCCGCACGCGGCGAGCTGTGCCAGTAGTTGTTCCGGTGAGTCGTCCGGGTCGGCAAGTACCACCTGGGCCCCGGCCAGGAGGGCCGTTAGCAGATGCAGGTCGGTGGCGTGGGCGACGTCGAGTGTGTGCCGGCAGAAGAGGACGTCCGTCTCCGTCACCGCGATGTGCCGGACCCACCGTTGCCGTTCCGGGAGCAGCCGGTCCTGGCGGCAGGCGATCATCTTGGGAAAGCCGGTAGACCCCGACGACCACAGCAGCCGGAACCGTCCTGCGGATAATTCCTCTCCGTGCCCGGCGCCCTCCGGTTCCCCGGCTGCCCCCGCGTCGTGCAGTTCCTCCAGCGTTGCTTCCCGTACGCCCTCCAGAGTGCTGTTCGCCTCGCTCACCACGGCGAGTTCCGGGCGGGCCAGCCTGAGGGCGGTGCGGACGTCTTCCTCGTCGAACTCGCGGATGAGCGGGACATAGCAGGCGCCGATCTTGGCCACAGCGAGGATGAACGCCGGGTAGTCGGGGCTGTTGGGCAGCCCGCGGCAGGCGACCACGCTTCCCGGTGCGATTCCGTGCCGGGCGAGGCCGGCCGCGAGCCGGTCGATACGAGCGAGGAACTCCCGGTATGTCTCGGCTCCTCCGAACGGCGTGCGGACCGCCACGTTCTCGGGGCGACGGCTCGCGACCTCCGCTACTGCCTGGTACAGCACGGCAACCGTCCTGTGGCCCTTGCTTCCGTCACGGCCGTCGACCGGTGTAGGTGGCGAACCGGTGGTCCTTGGCCAGGCAGTCCACGTCGGTGAATCCCGACTCCCGGAGCCAGCGGAGCTGGCTCTCGACATCTGCGCAGATGTCGAACTTCATCCGCTCCCGTCCGGCTGCCCACTCTTCCGCCGGTGTCCCGGAACTCTGCACGTGCGACTCGTGCCGCTGGTCGTACAGTGCCTCGAGCCTGTCGGTGGGGGCGGCGACCTGTTCGACGTTGACGAAGAGCCCGCCGGGACGCAGGACGCGGAGAATCCTGGCGAACAGGTCTCGTTTGCCGTCATGAGTCAGGTGATGGATGGCGAGTCCGCTGACCACCGCGTCGAACGGCCCTGCCGGCAGGGGGTTTTCCGCCATGTCCGCGGTGACCAGCCTTATGGCGTCGTCCCCGGCGAATCGCTGCTCCGCTTTGGCCAGCATCTTCTCGGATTGATCCAGGAGAACGAGTTCGCAGTCCGGGATCAGTTCACGGATTGCCGCGCTCACCAGCCCGGTGCCGGCGCCGAGATCGAGCACCTTCACCGATTTGTTTCCCCCGGGCGCCTTTGGCCCGAATGAATGGGCTATGGCTTCAGCCGCACAGGTGTAGAGAAGATCGAATGACGGTATGAGCTGTCGCCGCAATGAATCGAATGACCCCGGATTCCACAGCTCCCCCACAGTGCGCTGCACGACTATGTCCCCTCTCACAGACGGCCTGAGCTCGCCGCTTCGGCGGAGGTCTTCCACGTCGGCGGCCCGCGCCAATCAGACCACCTGTCCGTCGGGTTTGCCATGGTCCCTTGGTACCAGGGGCCGCTGTCGGCCGGCACACGGCATACGGCATGCGAAACCTCGCGTACCCGGGAGTAACAGGAAGGCGGCAGCCGCCGGACAGTCGGAAGGGCGCGAGGCGGACTCTGCTGCTGCCCCCCTGGATTCAGCACTTCCGCGCAGGGGCAAGCCGCCCGGCGTGGTGCCCGCGGGCAGGCCGTCCCGGTGCGCGTTCTCCCTTGCCGGATGGGTCAGTTGTTCCGGCATCCGGGTCACCGGTGACGCTGCTGTGGAGCACCGAACGCACTATGAACCGGAAGCTTCCGCTCGGGCCCGCACTCCCGTCCCGCCGCAGGAAGGGGCAGGGCTCTGATGAGTGCAGCTGATCTGGTGCCACGTCCGCGCCATGATGGAGGCGTGCAGGCGGCTCGACGCACTCAGCTTTCTCATGACGGTAGCGACATGCTTCTTCACAGTTGCCTCCGTGATGACTAAGGTGAGAGCGATCCTGCGGTTTGTCAGCCCCAGGCCCAGCAGGAGCCATACCTGCTTTTCGCGAGGCGTGAGGAGTCTCCCGGCCGCGGCGACGATGCCGTACTCCGTTTCCAGTGAGGGCAAGTGCTGGCAGTACAGGCATATGTGAGAACTTTCCATGTCCCTTTCCTGTGCGGGTATCGAAATCCGCCTCGGTCGATCTCGACTGTCGATGGCAACGGGCAAAGTCGGTGTGTGGTGAGGTCCCCCCGTTCCTCGGGCGCGCGGAGCGCGCGCACGTCGTCATCGGCCGTCCTGCCCACAACGGACTGTACTCGTCCTGGTCCAGAGCGTCCGCAGTATTCGGGGTCGTGCCAGGGGCAGGTGCGGGCGGTGCAGGGGAGGGCCGATGGAATCCGGCAGCCGACGATGGCGGGGCGCCTCATGGATGAACGAGTCGCCGGTCAGGGCCTCGGCCCTGATAAGGAGCGAAGTCCATGCCGTTGGTGGTACTTCCTCGCACGGTCCCTGCGGCTCGCCGAGCCGGGCTACGCCTTCTCCGGCGAGTTCGGAGGGCTCGGTCTGCTGCTGGACGGCCCGGAGCGGGAGCAGCGGGCGGAGCCACGGACCTGGCGCGCGTCCGAGGGACGGCTGGCCCTCGCCCCAGCCCCCGCTTCGGTAAGACCGAACCGGGAGCCGGAAGCAGCCGGAGGGCGGCGGAAGACGGAGGCCCCCTTTCGCGCTGAGTGGCCTGTCCGCCACTCTGGGTCCCGGCAGTGAACGGGCGAGGGGGACGAGGCCGATGGCACGACGACGTGGGTGGCGGCGCAGGCGGAACCGGCGGCTGGCGATTGCCGGAGCGGTGGCGCTCGCGGCAATGGTGGTCTTCTGGTCCCGGGTCTGGCCGTACGTGCTCGCGGCCCTGGCCCTCGGCTGCCTCGTCCTGCTGGGCAGGCTGGGGTGGCGCCGGCTCCGGGAGGTGCGCCGCAAGGAAGCGGTCTTCCAGGCCGAACAGCGGGTGAGGGACGCCAACCGCACGATGCAGTGCATCGACGCGTTGTCCGGCGAGGACTTCGAACGGCAGGTGGCCGTGATGTTCCGTGAGGGCGGCTGCACGGACGTCGAGCGCGTCGGCGGGCGAGGGGACCGGGGCCGGGACATCGGCGGCCGGCTGCCCGACGGCCGGTCCATGGTGGTGCAGTGCAAGCGCTTCGCCGCGCACCGGTCGGTCGCCGGCGGCGACATGCAGCGCCTGCTGGGCACCCGGACGGACTTCGGCGCCGATGTCGCGATCTTCGTGACGAACACGCGCTTCACCGCAGACGCCGAGAGGTACGCGAGAGAGAAGGGCATCATCGCCATCGGGCGCAACCTCTTCGCCACCTGGCTCAACGGCGCGCCCCTGACGTCCGTGCTCGAAACCGGAGGCGGCGGCCAGGGCAACCGGCAGCACCTGAAGACCTGGAAGAAGACGTACGGGAAGCCGGAGAAGCGCCGGCAGAGGGCGGAACCCCAGGGCTGATCCGCACCTCCCTGTGCCCAAGCCGTCCCCCGTCTCCCACCCCCCGGGCGGCGGCCCGTGGTCTCAGGGGACGGCGACGTGGCCGCGGGGCGGTAGGGGGCCGGTGGTGTCATCGCATGGGGTTGTCCCGTGCCCCGGCCGTCGGCTGCCTGTGCCCGGGATCCCGACGGCATTCATTGACGTGTGCACGACGCAACAGTAGTGTTCGAATATGTCGGAACTGTGTCGAATATCTTCGACAGTGTTGTTCCGGGGCGCAGTTCGGGGACGTCGGCGGGAAACAGCCGTCGGCGGAACGGTACGCCGGACGAACGCTCAGGACCGGGCAAGCGCACGGGGCGGCGCGCGCGTTCGGCCGTGGGACACACGTGTTCCGGCAGCAGCGGGCTCATCCCGAGCCGCTCGGACACATGCACACGGAAAGGGACGACGACGGTGAAGAGCCGTTCACGAGGTTTACTGACCGCCCTGACCGCCCTGACCGCCCTGGCGGTCCTACTCGGCCTGGCGGCCATGCCGTCCTCCGCGGGCGCCGAGGAATTCGGCGCGGCCAAGCACAAGAAGCCGCCGGCCAAGGTCTCGGCCATGGAGATGGTCGAGGCGATGCAGCCGGGCTGGAACCTGGGCAACTCCCTTGACGCCGTCGGTGACGACGAGACGGCCTGGGGCAACCCCCGCATCACCCGGGAGCAGTTGAGGAATGTGCGCGCCCAGGGATTCGAGAGCATCCGTATCCCGGTCACCTGGAGTGCCCATCAGGGCCCCGGCCCCTCGTACACGATCGACCAGGCGTACATGGACCGCGTCGAGGAGGTGGTGGGCTGGGCGTTGGACGAGGGCTTCTACGTCATGATCAACATCCATCACGACTCCTGGCAGTGGGTGATGAACCTGCCGAGGGACTACGACAACGTGATGGCCCGCTACACCGCGGCCTGGGAGCAGATCGCCGGCACCTTCCGCGACGCACCCCCCAAGCTCAGCTTCGAGAGCATCAACGAGCCCTTCTTCGAGGGCAGTTCCGGTGACGCGCACAATGCCGAGCTGATGCACGACCTCAACGCCAAGTTCCACGGGATCGTCCGGGGCTCCGGCGGCAACAACACCGACCGGCTGCTGGTCCTGCCGACCCTGCACACCTCCTCCGACCAGGAGCGGCTGGACGAACTCGTCGACACCTTCGACGAACTGGACGACCCCAACCTGGCCGCCACGATCCACTACTACGGCTTCTGGCCGTTCAGCGTGAACGTCGCGGGCTTCACCCGCTACGACGACACCTCGCGCCAGGACCTGACGGACACCTTCGACCGTCTGCACCACACGTTCGTGGCACGCGGCATCCCGCTGATCATCGGCGAGTACGGGCTCCTCGGCTTCGACCGCCACACCGGCACCATCCAGCAGGGCGAGAAGCTCAAGTTCTTCGAGCACTTCGGCACCCACGCCCGGGCCCGCGGCCTGACGACGATGCTGTGGGACAACGGCCAGCATTTCGACCGCACCGCGTTCCGCTGGAACGACCCGAGCCTGTTCCGGCAGATCAAGTCGAGCTGGACCACCGCCTCCGGCACGGCCTCCTCCGACCAGATCTTCGTCCGCGGGTCCCAGCAGACGACCGATGCCACGCTCACACTCAACACGAACGGTCACACACTCACCTCGGTCGTCCACGGCTCCCGGTGGCTCGTCCGGGACCGTGACTACTCCGTGAGCGGCGACCGGCTGACCATCCGCGCCGCGACCCTGGACCGGCTCGCCGGCCCGGGCCAGTACGGGGTCAACACCACCATCTCGCTGCGCTTCTCCGGCGGGGTGCCCTGGGACGTGCACATCCTCACCCACGACACCCCGGTCCTGCAGAACGCCACGGGGACGACGAACTCCCTGCGGATCCCGACCGCGTTCCGCGGCGACCAGCTGGCCACCATGGAGGCCGTGTACGCGGATGGCGGCAACGCCGGCCCGCACGACTGGACGTCGTTCAAGGAGTTCGACGCGGCCTTCGCGCCGGACTACGAGGCCGGCCGCATCACCCTTCCCTCCGCGTTCTTCGACGCGGTGCGGGACAACTCCACGGTGAACCTCACCTTCCACTTCTGGAGCGGCGACACGGTGTCGTACACGCTCACCAGGTCGGGTTCGACCGTCACCGGCACGGCCGGCTGACCGCCACCCGGCGGCCGGGGACCGCGAACCGTCGCGGTCCCCGGCCGCCCCGGGACTGTTCTGCCTGGACGCCCCGCGCCGCTGGCCCCTTTACGGGTTCCGGGTGGAGAGCCCACCCTCCTTCACGGTGGCGACGAATATCGCCCAGTGCGCGCTGGGAAAGACCAGAGCCGGGCCGGAGGCCTGCTTGGAGTCGCGGACCGGGATGCCGGAGGGGTAGCCGTCCAGCACCTCCAGGCAGCTGCCCCCTTCGTTGCCGCTGTATGAGGACTTGCGCCAGTCAGGCAGGACCGCGGCGTTGGCGATTGAGTGTGCGCTCATGGTGCTCATAGTCCCTCACTGCCGCCCGCATCAGGGTGAGTGACTCCTGCATCGGCAGCGCGTCGCCAAGCGCGAGGTCGTAGGAGCCCTGGAGCCGTTCGACGGTGGACGGGCTGTCGTGCACCTTGCCGATCTGCACTCCCTCGGAGTAGGCGACCGGAGGCTGGTCCTCGAACCACATCAAGGTCAGCATGCTCTGCATGAGCGGGTGGAGTCCCAGCCCGAAGGGCAGAACGTGCACGCGGATGCGGCCGGACTCGACGAGGCGGACGAGGTGCGTGATCTGCTCCGCCATGACGCGCGGACTGCCCACAGGGCGCCTCAGCACGGCCTCGTCCAGGAGCGCCCAGACGACCGGAGTCACCGGGTCGAGGAGGACTTTCGATCTCTCCAGCCGCGTGACGACGAGCCTGTCACGTTCTTCTTCGCTCAAGGGAGGGAAACCCACGCGCAGGACGGCCCGCGCGTATGCCTCTGTCTGGAGGATGCCGGGAACGAAGGAGAGGGCGAACTCCCGGATCACTGTTGCCTGCTGTTCGAGCAGTCGTGCCGTCTCGAAGTAGTCGGCGACCGCCACATCCTCCCGGGGCAGGAAGCTGGTCAGCACGTTTCCCGTGTTCAGGGCTCTGTCCAGGCGGCGGGCGTCGTCCTCCGACGGGATGCGTCGGCCTGCCTCGATGTGCGCGACGTGCGAGCGGGTCATGAACGCCGCGTCGGCCAGCTGCTGTTGCGTCATGCCCGCGGCCTCACGCTGCTCACGCAGCCATTCCCCATAGATGTTGCTCACTGTCAGCTCCCCTGCGACGAACGCACTGTCACCTCTGGGCCCCCGGCCAGGCTAAACGACCGGGTCCCATTCTGTGAGTGAATCGCTACGCAGCGCAGTTCCGCGGTGTGTGCCCGGACTGCGCGCAGGAGGCCCCCGCAGCCGCTGGTGACGACTCGGGGGCATGGCCATCAACCGCACGGAGTTGAAGACGTGTTGCACACTGTCGCCGACGTGATCGAGCCACTGCTCCGGCTGCTTCGGCGCCCGTCCGGACGCCATCGGTCGGAGCCGGGGTGAGCGTCTGCCGGTGCCCGGTGGTGACGAGGGAGACGATCAGGGGAGGCGCCTCGGGAGGTGAACGGCTTGTTTGCGTTCCGGGACTGACACCTGTGGCAGCGGCCGGCCCGCGAAGGGAGTGCGCCGCAGCCGCCGGGGGCCGCGGCCAAGAAGGAGTTCCCCGGCCACGGGCCGGGCGAAAACGGAGAATTCGTGACTGTTCCGTGGTCACCGGCACCACAGGCCAATTGCGGAGACTCCCCCTGTGTGCCGCGCGTGTTCCCCCACCTGATCGGGATGTCGCAGGGCGAAACGGACGGTCACCGGCGGGGCCGGCTACCCGGCCCCGCCGGTGACTCGCGAGGAAAGTAACCGGGTTGGTGCGGTGATACGATCGCCGCACCAACGAGTGGGCTCCGGCCGCAAAACGACTTCATTGGGTCGGAGGTGCGGCCCGGGAAGCCGCCCCGGAGCAGTTGGCGGGCAGTACGTCGCGCTGAGCACGAACCCAGTGACCAGATGCCAGTCGCTTGAAGAGAGTTTTATGACGTATTACATGCAGGGCCCGGCGCTTTGGGTTCTTATTGCTGGAACTTCCATTGCTGCCCTCATTGTCATCCATGCCCGGAACGTGTCGCGAAGGTTAAGGCGGGAATGCGCCGGCCTCGAACAGCAAAAGGCCCGGGCCGAAGAGCGCAACGCCGAGCTCGAAAAACGCAACGCCGAGCTGGAGGACAAGTTCTCGGCGTCCGTGGACGAGGCTCGGAAGAAGGCCGAAGAAGCAATCAACACGGTGCTCAAGTCCGCGATGCGGACACTCCAGGGTCTCGCCGGTGAGCAGCAGCTGATCATTTCCCGGGTTCAGGAAAAGTACGGTGAGTCGCCGGTTCTTCAGGACCTCCTGGAGATCGACCATATGAACTCACAGTTCGGACGGCGCGCCCAGTCCATCGCTGTGCTGTGCGGAGGCTGGGCGGGGCGGCAGCGCGAGGTCGCCTCGGTGCACGACGTGGTGCGCAGCGCTCAGGGCAGGATCCGGCATTACCAGCGTGTCGAGATCCTCTCGCAGGTTGACTTCGGCGTGACCAGCCGAGCTGTCGAACCGGTGGCACTGGCACTAGCCGAGCTACTGGACAATGCCACCAGCTATTCGCAGCCGGAGACCATGGTCGGGATCGATGTCCGGACCGTGCCCAAGGGCATCTGCATCGTCGTCGACGACGCGGGTGTCGGTATGGACGAGGAAGAGAAGGTCAGGGCTGCCAGACTGCTGTCCAGCGAACGGGCGTCCGGTGTCTCCGAGCTCGGCGACCCTCCCCGGTTCGGATTCGCCCTGATCGGTCAGCTCTGTGAGCGCTACGGCTTCACGGTCTCCGTGGACTCCACCTCGCCCTACGGAGGAGTGCGGGCAGTGGTACTGCTGCCCGACGCGCTGCTCACCAGCATGCCGGAGCCGAAGGAAGCGACCAGGGCTGTGAGCACCGTTCCCTCGAACAACCCCGGCGGGGAGGCTGTCGCCGCCCTGCCCGAGACCGCGGACGGCCTTCCCAGGCGCCGGCGGAAGCAGGCTTTGGCCATCGTGCCGCAGGACTCCCGAGGCACGGGCAGCCGGCCCCGCTCAGCGGAGAGGACCGCGTCCACATACGGGCGCCTTCAGCGGGGCACACAATCCGGTCGGGCTGTGAGCGCGGACACTGAGGGCCGGCAGAGCAGCACACGTGAGCCAAGCAGCGAAGGGCATGACGTTCGGTGACGAAAAATCTTTCATGGATGCTTGACGGTGTCTTGGAGATTCCCGGGGCTCTTCACGCGGTCCTGGTCTCCGCGGACGGGCTGCTGATGACCTCCTCCAAGGAGTTAGACAAGGACAACGCGGAGAGGGCCGCTGCCGGAATGAGCGGCGTGCAGTCGCTGAGCCGCTCGCTCGCGTTCTTCTGCGACCAGCCCGGCCTGAAGTGGCAGCAGACGGTGGTCGAGTTCGACGGTGGCTGGATCTTTCTGATCTCCGCCGGGTCCGGCGCGTACCTCGCGGTCTCCGCCACGACCGACGTCGATATGGAAAGCATCACCTATCGAATGCAGCTGATTGTCAGCCAGTTGGGCAAGGAACTGGCGACTTCGCCGCGTGAGGGCACCGGTGCGCGCCCGTGACCGATGACCCGGAAATGCAGGAGCCCGAGGCCGCCGCACTGGTGCGGCCGTACGTCATCACCAACGGCCGGAACGTCCCCGAGGGTGACGAGCTCTCGCTGATCACACTGGTCACCGCGGTCGACAGCCGGCAGCAGTGGCCCGCTCTGCTCTCCCCCGAGGAACAGAGTGTTCTGCGGATGTGCTCCGGCGGCTACCTCGCGGTCGCCGAGATCGTGGGCCACATGGGCTTGCCCATGGGAGTCGTGAAGGTGCTCCTCTCCTCACTCGCCGAACGTGGCTATCTCACCACGCGAGCACCCGTGGAGCGGGCACAGCAAGTCGACGAGCAGATTCTTCAGGAGGTGCTGGATGGTCTCCGGGCCCGTTTTGGGTGAGCCGTCCTACGTCCGTGGCGGGGCCGAGCAGACCGCGGTGAAGATTCTCGTCGTGGGGCACTTCGCGGTGGGCAAGACCACCCTCGTGAAAACCCTGTCCGAGATCCCACCGCTCTCCACAGAGGAGACGATGACGCAGGCCGGAGAGGGCATCGACGACCTGAAAGGAGTGCGGGGCAAGACCACCACCACGGTGGCCATGGATTTCGGCCGCCTGACCCTCAGCGATCACATCGTGCTGTACTTGTTCGGCACGCCGGGGCAACAGCGCTTCGTGCAGATGTGGGAAGACGTGGCCCGTGGCGCTCTCGGAGCCCTGGTCCTGATCGACCCCGAGCGGCTGAGGGAATCCTTTGACGTCATCGACCTGATCGAGCAGTACGGACTCGACTACGCGATTGCTGTCAACCATTTCGACGGGACGCAGATTCGCAACGAGCATTCGTTGCGCGAGGCCCTCGACCTGTTGCCCGAAACTCCGGTCATCGCCTGCGATGCGCGTGATGAGAGATCGTCTGCCAGGGCTCTGATATCGCTTGTCGACTATCTTCAGAACAAAGTCCGTAAGGAGCAAGCATGAGCACTGATCCCACCTTCCCCGTACCGCCCCCGGGATGTCCGGCCCACGGCATGGCTGAACGTGTGCCGCTGTACGGATCGGAGTTCGCGGCGAACCCCGACTCCTATTACGAGTACATGCGCCACTACGGGCCGACCGCGCCGGTCGAGCTGGCTCCCGGTGTGGAGGCGACTTTGGTGACGGATTACGCGGCGGCTCTTCAACTCCTGCAGAACCCAGGTATCTTCCGCAAGGACGCCCGCCGCTGGCGGGACCTCGACGAGGGCAGGATCAGCGAGGACAGTCCGGTCCTTCCGATGCTCGCGCCCCGCCTCAACTGCATGTTCACCGACGGTGCCGAGCACAAGCGGCTGCGCCAGGCGGTCACGGACAGCCTTGCGCAGGTCGACGCGTACTGGCTGAAGCAGTGCTCCGAGCGGGTCTCCCGCTACCTCATCGCGCAGTTCAGCAGCCGAGGCTCGGCCGACGTGCTCAACGACTACGCCAAGCTGCTGCCGCTCTTCGTCTTCAACGATCTCTTCGGCTGCCCCGCGGAGATCGGAGACCGGGTTCTCTTCGGGATATCCGGCGTCTTCGAGGGCGTGAACGCGGAGAAGGCCAATGAGGTGCTGATCCAGGCGGTGGCCGAACTGGTCGCCCTGAAGCGGAGCCGGCCCGGCGATGATGTCACCTCCTGGCTGATGCGGCACCAGGCGCGCCTGAACGACGAGGAGATGATCCAGCAGCTCGTCCTGCTGCTGGGAGCGGGTGTGGAACCGCAGCGGAACCTTCTCGCCAACACTCTGTACTTGCTGCTCACCGACGACGAGGGACGGTATGCGGCCGGTGGCATGATCGACGAGGCCATTGATGCCACGCTGTGGAACAACCCGCCCATCGCCAACTACGCACCGCACTATCCGGCGGCCGACGTGGATTTCGCGGGCCAGAGGCTGAGGGCCGGCGACATGATGCTGGTCAGTTTCGCCGCTGCCAACAAGGACCCGGCGCTCTCCGCGTCACGGCACACGCCCAGCAACCGGTCTCATCTGGCCTGGAGCGCGGGGCCGCACGCCTGCCCGGCGAAGGACTCCGCCCGGATCATCGCGGTGGTCGCCATCGAGCATCTCCTCAACCAGTTGCACGACATGGAACTCGCCGTGCCGGGCGACAGCCTGACCTGGCGTCCGGGACCGTTCCATCGGGCTCTGGCCGCTCTCCCGGTCCGCTTCACTCCTGTGACGCCCAAGGAAGAACTCGAGACGCGGCAAGCCGCCGAGACCACACAGGGCGAGGACGCCGCTGCCCAGGGCGGGGGCGACACGCGGGCACACCAGGATCGCGGGGGACGATGGAGTTCGTTCCTGAACTGGCTGAAGAGTTGATTTACCCGGCACATCTGGACATCGTGTACTGGTTGAAGATCAAACTGAAGGGATAGAAGGGAGCTGTATGACTCCTGGTACACGACTAAGGAGGCGTCGTGGAGCTATCCACCGACACCACTGCCACTCTGCGTTCCCCTGCCGGGCAAGGCCTTCCGCGCCGGGCCTCGACGGCGGGGGGCTGTCCTGTCCCCGCGAATTATCCTGACGCCGGATTTCTTGTGACAAAGAACCAGATACCCGGTCGCAGCACCGCTGTTCCTGTCCGCCTCCCCCGAGCGGTCGGTTCCCTCCGGCGACCGGCCGCACCGTGCCGGCACCCTCGCCTCGCACGCACCGCCACCCGGGAGGCGGGGCAGTGACCACGTCGCCTCCACGGCTCCGGGAAACGACGAAGGCGGAACCACTCGGCAGCTTTGTCGCGGGCCAGTTAACACGTCTGTGCCGGGCTGTGGGACTCGGCCATGCGGACGCGCACGGATACGCGGACCTCCTGACGCAGTCCCTGGAACATGTGGTGGAACGTCCACTGGACCTGCCGCCGCACGCTCCGACTTTCCTGTCCGACGACCACACGCCGGTCGAGTTCTCCCTCTCGTTCGTCCCCGGCGCGGATCCCACGCTGCGCGTACTGCTGGAGCCGGGGCACGGGGCCGGCGACCTGGCGGCGAACGGCCGTACAGGACTGCGGGTGGTGCGTGCCATGGCGCAGCGCTGGGGTTTCACCACCGACCGGCTCGATGAACTGGAAGACCTCTTCTTCCCCCCTTCCCCTCAGGGCCCCCTGGCGCTGTGGCTCGCCCTGGAGCTCCGCCCCGGCGGAGTCCCCAAGGTGAAGGTCTACCTGAACCCCGCGGCGTCCGGAAAGGATCGGGCGGCCAGGACCGTACGCGAGGCGCTGTGCCGGCTCGGGCACGAGCGGGCGTTCGCGACACTTCCCCAGGCCGACGGGTACCCGTTCCTCGCCCTTGACCTGGGCGACTGGGAAACCCCCCGTGCAAAGATCTACCTTGCCCACCAAGGTCTGTCCGTCGCCGACTCGGGCGCCCTGAGCCGGATGGACCCGGGCCCGGAGCCGCACGTACTCCAGGAGTTCCTGTGCACCGCCGGCGACCTCGACGCCTCGCCCGCGTTCCGGGACAGCGCGCGGTTCGCCGGGCGGCCCGTCCTCTCGTGCCACTCCTTCACCGAGGCGAAGAGCGGACTGCCGAGCGGCTTCACCCTGCACTTCCCGGTCCGGGACTACGCGTCGCACGACGGCGAGGCACGTGCGCGTGCGCGGGCTCTGCTGAGTCGGTACGGCATGGACCCCGCACCGCTCGACCGGGCGCTGGCAGGAGTGAGCGGCCGCAGGCTCCAGGACGGTGTCGGACTGATCGCTTACCTTGCGCTGGTCCATGAGCTGGGACGTCCGCCGCGTGTGACCACGTACATCTCCTCGGAGGCGTACAAGGTTCAACCGCCCAGGTCCCAGCTGTCGATTCCTCTTCCCACCCGATAGCCCGCACCGGGCGCGGGAAGCCACTCAGAGCAGTAGAACACCGATAACAGGAGCAGTAACCGGATATGGAGCCGTACCGGATCAAGGTTGTCGAACCACTCCCGGTGACAACACCCCAGCAGCGTGAAGCGGCGCTCAAGCGAGTGCATTACAACCTTTTCGATCTGCGAGCCGACGAAGTGACCATCGACCTGCTGAGCGACTCGGGCACCGGCGCTCTGTCGGCCGCGCAGCTGGCCGCCGGCATGGCCGGTGACGAGTCCTACGCCGGCTCGCACTCCTTCTACAGGTTCCGTGACACGGTGAGGGATCTCACCGGGTATGCGCATATTCTGCCCGCCCATCAGGGGCGCGCCGCGGAGCGTGTCCTGTTCTCCGCGCTTCTGTCACCTGGCGACGTCGTCCTGTCCAACACGCATTTCGACACCACCCGGGCCAACGTGGAGCTGGCGGGCTGCCAGGCTCGCGATCTGCCGTGCGCCGCGGCCCGCGATCTGGACAGCCACGAGCCTTTCAAGGGCAACATCGACCTGGAGACGCTGGAGAAGACGCTGGCCGATTCGGGCGGCCCGCGAGTGGCCGCAGTGGTGATGACCATCACCAACAACGGCGGCGGTGGTCAGCCCGTCTCCATGGACAACCTCCGGCGCACCGCCGAACTCTGCCGGCGGCACGGCGTGCCCATGATTCTGGACGCCGCCCGGTTCGCCGAGAACGCCTGGCTGGTGACCCGCCACGAGGCGGCCTACCAGGACCGCACCCCTCGCCAGGTCGCCGAAGAGGCGTTCCGTCTCGCCGACGGGTGCGTCATGAGTGCCAAGAAGGACGGGATCGCCCACATCGGCGGTTTCATCGGGCTGAACAACGAGGAACTGGCCCAGAAGTGCGAGGTCCTCCTCATCGCCACCGAGGGGTTTCCCACCTACGGAGGGCTGGCCGGACGCGACCTCGACATGGTTGCCCAGGGCCTGCTGGAGGTCACCGAACCCGCCTACCTCGCGGAGCGGGCCGACAGCGCGGGCTATCTGGCCGACCGGGTCCGGGCCGCCGGCGTGAGCATCCTCGAGCCTGCCGGGCTGCACGCCATCTATCTCAACGCCGGGCGGCTCCTGCCCCACATACCGCCGCACCAGTACCCCGGCCACGCCCTTGCCTGCCAGCTCTACCTGCAGGGCGGAATCCGTTCGGCCGAACTCGGTTCGCTGTACCTGGGGAAGGAGGACGAGGACGGCAACCAGGTGAGCGGCCCGCCGTACGAGCTGGTCAGGCTGGCGTTGCCGCGCCGGGTCTACACGCGCAGCCACTACGACCACATCGGCTCGACCCTGGAACGGATCGTCAAGGCCGCGGACTCCGTGCACGGCTACCGCATCGTGGAACAGGGCCCGATCCTGCGGCACTTCCGCGCCAAGCTCCGCCCTGTCACAGCGGGAGGTGCTTCCCCGTCCGAGGGCGGATGAGGCAATCCGGTACCGGCTCTTCGATGAACGGGTCGTCCCCGCCGATGGGATGACCCGTTCGCGCCGCCCCGGGGGTGTTCGCCGCAGAGAGCGGACGCCCCGGGCCGGACCCGGAAGTACTACGGACTCACGGACACTGGCCGAGCGGCCATGCGCGAACGGCAGCAGTTCCGCACCGCGATGAACACCGTGGTCGACACACCGGTGAGTGCGCCGAGCACGTTGAGCGGGCAGCACGGGCCGGCGTGATGTCCGCCGAGGAATGGGGAGCACAACTCCTCGGAAGCCTGGCCGAACTCGGTATCGACGCCAGGCAGGCGAGAGAACTCACCGACGACGCACTGGCCGAAGCCGAAGATGCCGCCCTGGACCCCGGCGCGATGTACGGGCCCGCCGTCGCCTACGCGGGCACGCTCGCCCAGGCGGTCCGCAACGCCACGGCTACCCCTGCTGACACCGGCAGAGCACTTCCGGCTCTTCGGCGCGGCCTACCGCATGGGCGCCGCGCAGGCGGGTGCGACCGGCCGCCACCTCGCCTCGCAGCTCGGCTGGCGCCCTCGCGAGGACACCACCGCGTCGCAGATGTCGGGCGGGACGCAGCAGAAGCTCAATGTGGTCCTCAGCGAGATCGCCCGCCCCGACCTCATCCTGCTCGACGAGCCCTACCAGGGCTTCGACCAGGCCTCCTACCTCGACTTCTGGAATCAGGTGTTCCGCTGGCGGGACGGCGGGGCGGGCGTCCTGGTCGTCACCCACATGCTCCACGACCTCGACCGCGTCGACCACATACTCGAACTGCGTCCCGTGGAGGAAACCTGATGCTGCTGACCGTCGCCTCCACCAGCCTGCGGGAGATGAGACGCCGGCGCTCGGCGCTCCTGCTGGTCTTCTTCCTGCCGCTTGTCTTCTACGCGGTCCGCATCGACGTCCACTGGCAGGCCATCCGGTTCCTCGCGATCGGCGCGGGCTGGGCGATCGCCACCCTGGCGCTGTTCAGCCACGTCACGTCCCGGCGCCTCGATCAGCGGCTCGGCGTGATCGGAGCATCGCCCACCGCCCTGTTCCTCGGCAGACAACTCGCCTTGGTGACACTCGGCGTGGTGGTGGCCGGGTGCTACTTCGGAGTTGTCGCGCTCACCCAGGAAAGCCTGCCGCGGCTCGGTGGCATCGCCCTGCTGCTGCTCACCACCGTCCTGATCAGCGCGCCGCTGGGTGCCCTCGTCAGCCTGGTCATCACGGAAGAACTCGAAGGCGCACTGGCGTTGCTGTCCGTCATGGCCCTTCAGCTCCTCGTCGACCCGGACGGCTCACTCGCGAAACTGCTGCCGCTGTGGTCAACACGCGAACTGTCCGCGTACGCCATCGGGGATCCGACCACCGCGTACAGCCTCCACGGCGGACTGACCCACTTCGCCGTCACGCTGGCGCTCTGCCTCGCGCTCGCCTGGGCCGCCAACGTCGCACGCCTCCGCCCGGTCCGCATCGACCCCCCTGGCCGAGACCCCCGCGACGGCGACGACGCCACGGCAGATGGCGCGCACCTGCCCCCTGGCTCCTCCAGGCGGTCGCTATGACGAGACGCGTGTCTGCTTTCGGCGCATCCAGAGGGCGGTGAGTGTGCCGAGG